>NZ_JBIGIA010000003.1:0-371355 GCF_043555975.1 Pelomonas nitida
CCTGGCCGCACTTCGCATCAAGAAACCGACCATCGACACCCAACTGACCCTGCTGTAGTGGCAATTCCGAAGGGCCAGCCTATACGGATCAGGCACTTACGGCGGTTGGTGTCGAACTCGGGGGCGCGTGGATCGCACGCACACCACGCTGCGCACGCCGGGGCAGTCCTGCAGCACCTGCGCAATGGCGCCCAGATCGTGGCAGACCAGACAGTGCCGTGTCTCGATGCGGCCGTGCCCCTTGTCGACCACCTTGTGCTCATGCCAGGCGCGCCCATCGGCCTTGGCCGGGGCTTGATCCAGCAGGCCCTGCACCGCCTCGGCCAGCGTGGGCTGGTTGTTCTTGACGCCGATGATGTAGTCGGCCCCCTCATCGACGAGCTGCTGCACGATGCTCTTCTGGCAGTCCATGGCGTCCAGGGTCACCGTCGCGCCGCGCAGGTCCAGCCCGGCCAGCAGCTCTGGGATGGCGGTGATCTCGTTGCTCTTGGCCTGCGTCCTGATCTGCCCGAGCGTGACGCCCTTGCCGCAGTGCCAGGCCGTCACCAGGTGCAGCGCTCCATCGGCCGTGCGCGAGCCCCGCAGCGTCTTGCCGTCAAGGGCGATGTGCTGCTGCGCCAAGCTCGGGCAGAGCTGAGTCATCCAGTCGCGAAAGCAGGCCTCGAACCGCGCCGAGTCCAGCATGGCGAACACGCGGCTGAAGGTGTCGTGCGAGGCCACACCGTGCTCGAAGGGCAGAAAGCGCCGCAACCACGCCAGCTTGAACTCGCCCCACTCGCTCACATCGACCCAGTCCTCGGCCCCCGCAGACACAGCGCACAGCGCGGTGAGCAGCAACTCCTGCAAGGGGAACTGGAAGCGCCCGCTCTTCTTGCGTGGATCGCTCAGGTTCTCAAAGCGTTGCATCAACTCGTCGCCAGCAGCCATCGGCAGGGATTGCATCGTGTCTTGTCTTGTCGTTCTCGGGGGCCGCTTCGTACCACACAACGGCTTCGGTGGCTAATGCAATCGCCCTGAGGGAAAACGCAAATGCACGTCTGGTGGCAGAGCTGGCGCTACGGCCGAAGCTGCGAGCTCATCTCGCCCAGCGCCACGGCGGCCAGCGGCTGGGCCGGCCCCAGCTGTGCGCGAAGCTCGGCCAGATTCACCCGGTTGGCCATCCGGTGTTTGGCGCGGCGCAGTTCGTCCAGCGCCAGGCGCAACTCGGCATCGGTGGGTTTGAGCGGGCCCAAGCCCCGTGCGAGCGCGGGCAACACCTCGCGACGCATGAAGCGTCGGCCGGCGGCAATGTATTGCCACACGATGACAGCCAGGCTCGCCACGCCCAGGGCGACGAGCGCTGCGTCGGCATAGCCCGCCTTTTGCACGAGCGGCGGCAGTACCGACATGCCGTAGAAGAACAGCACGATACCGGCCAGCAGCCCCAGGCCCGACTGCAAGTCGAGGTGAATACGTTCGAAGCGCTCCTCCACCTTCGGGGAAAGCAAGAGGAACGGCACGCGGATGAGGTCTCGCCGCTGGGATGAAGACAGCGAGCGCAGGTCGGTGAGGATGCGGTGCTCCAACTCGAAGCGCTCGCGCAGCGTGGTCTCGATGCTGGGGAAAGTTGTGGCCACCAGCTGCTTGAGCGATGCCTTGGCCTTGGACACGCTGGCGTAGGTGCGTTCCTCGGCCCGCAGCGTCGTTCCGCAGTCCTGGCACACGCGCTCGAAGCCATGCAACTCGCCGTCGCCGAAGCTCAGGTAATACACGTGACTAGCCAGGCCTACGCGCACGAGTTGGAAAGCACGCGTGCCACGGCAGATGGGGCAGAAGTCGGCCACATGGCCCAGCCTCCTGCGAACGACCTTCTTCCCCCAGACGATGAACATCGCGTCCCTCCCCGATCTCGGCCTCGCGAACCGCTCGCGGGCTTTCTGCTCTATGCCATTGGGCGCGCGGATTCTGCAGCGGCCGCAGCCAGGGCCTGGGCCTCGCTAACGCCCTGGTGAATATGCACGACGCCATGGCGCGCCATAGCGGACTGGGGTGAACCAGCCCAGCCGGCGTCGGCCTGTCTCGCGATGGATACGGACTTCAACGATGGCCTGCTGTCCAACAGCGCTGCGCAATGCCAGGCGCCGTAAGGGTCAGGCAAAAAGAAGCCGGGGTGGCCTCACCCCGTTGCCGGCAACGGCGCCGCTCAGAAGCTGTACTGCGCGCTGACCTTGTAGGTACGGCCCGACGTGAAGTAGTTGTGGCCGATCATGCCGATGTGCTGCTGCATGATCTGCTTGTACGTCTTGTTCGTGAGGTTGGTCGCGTCCAGGCCCATCGTGAAGTTGTCCGTCCACTTGTAGTGCAGCCCCACATCCACTTGCCCGTAGGCGTCAGCCCATAACGGCAAGCCCAGCGGCAGGCTGATGTCGTGCCGGTTGTAGGTGGCACTCGCCGGGTTGGTGTCGAGCGCGTTGGTCTGGTTGGGGCCGGTGTTGTCGGAGTTCAGCGCCACGCCGTACAGGTACCGGCCACGCCAGTTGTAGGCGATGCGTGCAGAGATCGGCCCGCGGTCGAACAACAGCGCGATGTTGTAGGTGTTGCGCGAGAGGTTGTCCAAGGGCATGTCGCCAAAGGTGCGGCCATCGGTGTCGCAGCCGTTGATGTAGAGGTTCAGGTTGTCTTGCCCCGCCCCCGGGGTGCAATAGGCCGAATAGACCGCGTTGTAGCGCTTCACCTTGCTGTCGACATAGGTGTAGTTGGCTTGCACGCCCAAGCCCTGCAGCCAGGACGGCACCCAGTCGAAGTACTGCTGGAAGGCGACTTCCGCGCCTCGCGCATAACCCTTGGCGCCGTTGACCGGCCCGTTCATGACGAAGCTCACCGGCTTGCCGTCGCTGTCCGTGATGGTGCGCTTGAAGGTCTGGTTGAGGATGATGTCCTTCAGGTTCTTGTTGAAGACCGCCATCGTCAGCGAGCTGCTCTTGGCGAAGTACCACTCGGCCGTCAAATCTTCCTGCGTGGACCGGATGGGCTTGAGCTCCGGGTTGCCGTTGGCCGTGCCCGTGAGCTTGACGGCCTTGATGAGCGGCGGCTGCGTCGAGGTGGGGTCGGAGGGCTTCTCGATGTCGAGCGTGAGCTTCATCGGCAGGTAGGCCTGCATCTGGCCCAACTGCGGCCGCGACAGCGCGCGCGACACCGCAAAGCGGAACTGCAGGTCCGGCGCAGCCTTCAAGCGCAGGTTCAGGCTGGGCATGAAGTCGGTGAAGGTCTGGCTGAAGTTCTGCGCCTTGGTGTTGGCCGCAATCGTCGCCGCCGTGAAGTTGGGCATGGTGACGCCACTGGCCAGCACGGCGCCGGCAGGCGCGCTCTCCACACTCAGCGAGGTGTAGCCATGCGCCTCGTTCTTCGTGCGCACCACGCGCAGGCCCACGTTGCCGTCCAGCGGCAGGCCCTTCTCATCGAACGAGAAGCGCAACTGCCCGTAGCCTGCTGTCGTGTTCTCGGCCTGGGTGTTCGTGCCCTTGGGGTCGGTCCCGAAGGAGGCTGGCGCCCACCTGCCGCCACCCTGCACACTCTCGGCCTGCGACGCGCATCCACCCCACCCATTCGCTGCTGCGAACGCCGCACACTTGGCGAGATAGAGCTGATGCAGCTGGTTGTAGCTGTCGGGCCAGCCGAACGCCACAGACGCCGCCGGGAAGTACAGCGACGGCAGGTCGACCTTGCCGCCGCCCATGAAGTTGTTGAAGCTGTTCTTGTAGGTGGGGATGTTGGACTGGTTGATGTAGGCCAACTCACTGATGTTCCAGCCCAGCTGCCAGGCATGCGTGACGGTGGCCCAGTTGTAGCTGTCGCCATTGGCGTTCATGCTGTTGATCGTCTCGGCGTCTCGCTTGGCGAGCCGAACGCCGAAGCGGAAGTCTTCCAGGATGCCGCTGTCGCGGAAGGTCCAGCGGCCATCGGCCTTCCACGCCTTCTGCGTGCCGGTGCCCTTGTCCAGGTGGTCCATCATCATGGACCAGTAGTACTTGGACGGGTCGTTCAGGATGGCCTTGGCGGCGCTGTCGAACACCACGTGCGGCATGCTGCCGGTGTAGTCCACCTGTTCGCTGGGCAGCTGCACGCCGGTGCCGACGGTGGAGTCGAAGTTCTGCGTCCGGGAGCGGACGTATTGCAGGTCCGAACTCCATGACAGGTTGTCGTTGATCCGACCCTGGATCTTCCACGACAGGTCATCCGTCTTGGAGCTGCGCTGCGAGTAGCGGGTCTGGTTCTCCACCTCGATGCCGGTCACATCGCCATTGCTGTTCACGCCGGTCAGCGTGCCGGTGGTCATCACGCCGTTGCTGTCGTACTTGCCGTTGAGCACGCGGACGTTGTAGGGGTCGACCTGGTTGCTGACGTTGTTCTCGTTCCAGTCGAAGCGGTACTTGGAGCGGAAGAAGGTCAGCGAGGACTCGACGTCACCCTTGCGCCACTGCGCGGCGGCATAGAGCCCATCGCGCACGCGCTCGTAGAACTGCTGGCGCCAGGTGATGCCGCGCGAGATCCAGTTCGGGCTGGTGGCCGACTGCTTGTAGAAGGGGTCGAGCACGAGCCCGTCCGTGCGGTTGCCGCTCAACGAGTGCGCCACGTCGACCATCAGGCCGATGCGGCCGAGGTCGGTGTTCCAGGTGTTGGTCAGCAGGCCCGACACACTGGGCTTGTTCTTCGCCGCCAGGCTGTTGCGGCTGACATCGGCAGACAGCGACGCCTTGAAACCGTTGAAGTCGAACGGCAGCGCCGTGCGCAGGTTCACCAGGCCGCCGATGGCGCCCTCGATCTGCTCGGCCGAGGGGTTCTTGTAGACGTCGACGCCCGACATCAGCTCGGGCGGCACGTCCTCGAAACCCAGGTTGCGGCCCTGGTTGGCGCTGAAGGTCTCGCGGCCGTTGAGCTGCGCCGAGACATAGGTCAGGCCACGGATATTGACGCCCGATCCTTCGACCGAGAAGTGCACCGGGTCGTTGTTGGCCGACACGCGCGACATGGTCGCGCCCACGATGCGCTGCAACACCTCGGACACCGAGCGGTCCGGCAGTTTGCCGATCTCGTCGGCCATGACCGAGTCGACGATCTCGTCGGACTCCTGCTTGAGCTTCTGCGCGCTGGCCAACGCGGCGCGGCGGCCGGAGACGATGACGGTCTCGAGCTGCTGCGACCCAGGCTTGGCGGCCGATGCCGCGGCGGCGGGCGGCGCGGCCGCGGATTGCGCGTGCGCCGGCAGTGCCAGCAGCATCAAGCACTGGGCCGCCGCCAGGGACACGGCGTTGCGCCGGAAGGGTGTCGAAGGTGTTGTCGCTTGTCTCATCCTGTTTTCTCCTCGGGTGGGATACATCGGGCCCTGCGGGCCTCGTGCGTGTGCGCGGGTGGATGCGCGGTCAGGTGTGCGCGTTGTTGTTGGCAACGCTGCCCGGTCGGCGCGCCCCACATGGCGTGCGACTCGGCAGCGTTGTCTGGGTCGTGTGGGCTCTGGGTCTCGGCCTCCTTCCGTGCGTCAGTGCGCCAGCGCGATGGCGCGCAGCGGATGGTCCAGGGCCTGCCATTGCAGGGCGGCCGGCCTGGCGCCCTGCACACACACGTGCCGCGGCGCGCCAGGAACGAGGTCGATGAAGTTGTCGGCGAAGGCCAGGCCCTCGCCCTGCAGCCACAGCCCCTTGACGGGCCGGTCCACCGCCAGGCTCAGCGCGCCGCCCTGCCAGGCCAGCTGCAACTGCGCAGGCCCCAGGCGATTAAAGCGGAAGGGCTCCGTCCAGGCGCAATCCCGCGCGACGAGGCCGCCGGCCGCGTCCCCCGTATGCGATGCATCGACGGCGCAGAGTTCAACCACCACCGGCACCGCGAACGCCGGCAGGGGCAGCGTGGTCTCGCAGCAGGCCAGCGCCGGCACCCGCTGCGGTGTGGACAGCTCGTCGAGCAGTTGCCCATCCCAGCCGAACACGCGCAACTGCAGCGTCAGCTCGCGCGGCTTGGCCGTGCCGTTCATCACCGCCAGCCGGGCTTGCCCGGCCTCCAGGCGAACCGCCACCGCCACCGGCGCCAGCGCACGCCGCACAGCGTGCCAGGCCGGCTTGGTGGCCCCCGACGAGTCGATGAGCGACCAGCTCGTCACCGGCCAGCAATCGTTCAGCTGCCAGACCAGCGCACCGCTGACCGCACGCGCACCCGGGCGCTGCCAGCGCCGGCGGAAGTCCTGGTAGGCCACGCGCATGGCCTCGGCCTGCACGAACTGCGTGGCATAGACATGCTCGGCCAGGCTGCTGCCCACGCGCAGGTTGTCGGCCAGATACACCGCCAGCCGGCGATGCCCGTCCGGCCCGGCGGCCGAACCGGCCTTGTTGTGCCACTGCATCGTGCGGCTTTCCGGGAAGCGCTCGGCCGGCGGCAGCACTTGCTCCAGCAGCGACAGTGACGGGTGGGACTGCATGCCGAACTCGCTGACGAAGCGGGCCTGCACCGTGCCGTAGAGCTGGTAGGGCAGCATCTGCTGATGCCAGACCTCCCAGCTGTGGCGGTCGCCCACGGTCGCGTCCGACGACTTCGCCCCCTCCCCCGGCGTGAACGGGCTGCCCGGCCAGTAGGCGCGATCCGGGTCCAGCGCCGCGCAGACGGCGGGCAGCAGTTCCTCGTAGATCACGCGCGCCTCGAAACGGTCCGCAGGCACGCCGGGGCCGGCCAGCCCCTGGGACTCGGCAAGCATGTAGTCCTCGTTGTTGCCGCACCAGAGTCCCAGACAGGCGTGGTGTCGCAGCCGCCGCACCGCAGCCTCGGCCTCGGCGCGCACGCTGACCTGGAAGGCGTCGTTGGCCGGGTACAGGCCGCAGGCGAACATGAAGTCCTGCCAAACAAGCAGGCCCAGCTCGTCGCAGGCCTCGTAGAAGGCCTCGTGCTCGTAGATGCCGCCGCCCCAGACGCGCAGCATGTTCATGTGGGCCGCCGCCGCCTGAGCGACCCGTTCGCGGTAGCGCGCCGGCGTGATGCGCTCCAGCAGGTTGTCGTCGGGAATCCAGTTCGCCCCACCCGCAAAGACATCCTGGCCGTTGACGCGGAAGTGAAAGCTCAGGCCCGCCTCGCCGTCCACAGGCTCCTGCACCAGCTGCAGTTGCCGCAAGCCGATGCGCCGCCGGTCTTCGGCCAGGCTGAGCCCGTCCTCGCCCTGCAGCCGGGCGATCAGCGTGTAGAGGGGCTGGGCGCCCAGCCCGTTGGGCCACCAGAGCTGGGCGTCGGCCAGCACCAGCGTGGCGTGGCACTCGGCAGCGGCCGGCACGGTGTGCGAGGCCACCACGCGGCCTTGCGGATCTTGCAGCTCGAACACGCAGTTAGCACCCGCGCCGTCGAGCGTGGCGCTCACCCGCAGGGTGGCTTCGCGGCGGGCCACGTCGATGGCCGTGCGGCAGCACAGGTCGGCCACGCGTGCCGCACCGCTCTCGCGCCGCACCGCCCGCCACGGCCCGCAGGTGATCAGCTCCGGGCCCCAGTCCCAGCCGAAGTGGTACTGGGCCTTGCGGGCATGCAGCCGCGCACTGTCGCCATTCCATAACGCCCGCTTGCCGTGCACCGCCTCGACCCGGCGAGCCTGCGGCAATGCAGGCTCGAAGCACAGCAGCAACTCGTTGACACCGCGCATCAGCCGCGCACTCACGTCCACGCGCTGCGGCACGAACATGTTGTCGGAGTTCAGCAACGGCTCGCCGTTCAGCCACGCCGTGCAATAGGTGTCCAGGCCCTCGAACACCAGGTGCTCGCGCTCGGCCAGCGCATCGACGGCAAAACGCAAGCGCCACACCCAGCGGCGCTCGGCCACCCAGCGCACCGCCTGCTCGTTCAGACCCAGGAACGGGTCGGGAATGCGGCCCGCCGCGAGCAGGGCGCCATGGGCCGTGCCGGGCACCGTTGCGGGCAGCCAGTCGCCGTCGGGCAGCGCGGCCAAGTCGGCGGCCGCCAGCGCTTCGCCGGCCTCGGCGAGTTGCCAGCCTTCATGCAGATCGATCAGTCGTAGAGGTTTCACGGGCTCGCAGTCGTCAGTCGCGCAGCCGCCCACAGCGGAAGACGGGGCCAGAACGGCACCCCCGCCGGCCGCCGGGTCACTCAGCGGCCTGTCTCCTGCCTCGCCATGGGGCAAAGCTAAACATGGTTTTGTTGCGCATTTTGTTTTTCTCATGACGACCCGACACTCGGGGATAGTCCTGATTCTTCGCAACAGTGCCAGCCTTCCGACAGCTGATGATCGAATCCATAATTCCGAGTCGTTTAGTAAACACATGGAGCAAACGAGCCACGCCGCCGTTTGCCTGAATGACTGCGATGAATCTGCTGAAAGGACTGCCGTTGGCCCTGTCATTGCTGCTGCCCCTGGCGGGCCAGGCAACCACCGACGCGCGGCTGCAAACCGTCATGCAAAAAGTGCAGGCCGGCGAACCCGTCACGCTCGCCACCGTGGGCGGCTCCATCACGACCGGCTACGCGGCCCAGCCGCCGCGCGAACGTGGCTGGGCGGCCCAGCTGGCCAGCGCGCTGGGCCCCGGCGTGCGCCTCGTGAACGCTGGCGTCAGCGGCACGGACTCCGCCGCAGGCGTGCAGCGGCTGCAGAGCCAGGTGCTGGATGCCGCGCCGGACCTGGTCATCGTGGAGTTCGGCGTCAACGACCAGTGGCTGGACCCCGCCGTGCGCGGCAGCAGCTACGAAGCCATCCTGCGCAAGCTGCTCACGGCGCCCAAGCCGCCGGCCGTGGTCGTGCTCGGGCTCACGCAACAAGGCAACCAGCCGCGAGACGCCGTGGACCTGCAACTGCGCCTGGCCGCGCATTACGGCGTGACGGCGCTGGATTTCGGCCGCTGGATGCAGGCGCGCGTGGACGCCGGCCAGGAGCGCTGGGCCGACCTGCACGATGAACCGGTGCACCCCAATGCCCTGGGGCACCAACGCATCGCCAAGGCGCTCACGCAACTGCTGAGCGATGCCGCACGCGGCCCGGTCGCCGCGCCCGCGCCCTTGCCGGCCCCGTTGTTCGGCCGTGCCCACGAGTTCACCCAGCTGCTCATGGGCGACACGCTCGCGCCCTACGCGCAACACGGCTTCGCGCGCGGCGGCGAGGTGCACCCCGAATGGCCCGACCAGAAGCCCGGCTGGGTCACGCGGGCCGACGATGCCGAGGCGCACTTCCTCGTGCATGGCGCGGAGATCGCCGTCTTCCATGCCGAAAACGAACAGTTCCGCAACCTGGAAGCCCGCGTCGACGACGGCCCCTGGGTCACGCTGCGCGGGCAGGTGCCCGAGCGCCGCGGCTACCTCGGCTGGCACTACACCGTGGTGGGCCGCGACATCGAGCCCACCGCCCACCTGCTGCATGTGCGCGTCAAGCGCGACGAGTGGCAGGGCAGCGGCCGGCCCGCGAGCCTGCTGGCCGTCATGTCCGCCGGCGTGTACCCCGCCACGGAACGGCGCTCCGATTTCATCCCGCGCGCCCTGCCCGGCCCGCTCGTCGCGCCGGACGACGCCCACCTGCGCTGGAGCGGCCGCATCGGCACCAACACGCGCGGCAAGCTGCTCGCCTGGAGCGGCAGCGAGCTGCGCGCGCGCTTCACTGGGCGCCAGCTGGGCCTGAGCTTCGAGACGGCGCACTGGGGCACCAGCCACTTCACCGTCGAGATCGACGGCCGGCGCCATTGGCTGGCGGCGCCGGGTCAGTCGGCCACCGACTGGCAGCTGCGTGAACCGCTGACCGACGGCGAGCACACGCTGCGCCTGGTCAAGCGCACCGAGGCCTCGATGGCGGAGACCACCTTCCTCGGCCTGCGCCTGGCGCCTGGCGGCCGGCTGCTCGCGCCGCCGCCGGCCCGGCGCATGAAGCTGGCGTTCTATGGCGACTCCATCACCGCCGGCGCCTGCAACGGCGACCTGGGCACCGACCAGTACGACGATCTCTATTTCCACGACGGCACGCGGGCCTACGGCGCGCTGACCGCCGAGCGGCTGGGCGCCGACTACGTGGGCATCGCCGTCAGCGGCATCGGTATCACCGCCACCTGGGGCGACCTGCTGATGCCCCAGGTCTGGAACCGCGTGGCGCCGCGGCTCGACGCCCCGGTAGCGCCCGCCGATCCGCAGGAACCCGACGTGGTGCTGCTCAACCTGGGCCAGAACGACCACGGCTTTCCCGCCTCCAAGGGCCAGCACATCGCACCCGACTTCGCGCCGCGCTACCTGGCCTTCGTGCGCCAGCTGCGCGGCCGCTACCCGCACGCCAAGCTGGTGCTGCTGGCCGGCGGCATGACCGCCTGGAAGGACGAGCCCGCCATCCCGCGCGCGCTGGCGCAGGCCGTGGCCACGCTGCGCGGCGAGGGCGATGCCCGCGTCTGGACCTACACCTTCCAGGCCTTCGCCTACGCCCATCCGCGCATCGACGTGCATGCGCAGATGGCCGACGAGCTCACGCGCTTCCTGCAAACCGAGGTGCTGAAATGACCCCCATGCCTGACATGCGCCAGCCCGCCGCGCTGTGGGCCCACATGCGCCACACGCTGGCGTTCTATGCGCCGCGCGTCATCGACGCCACGGGCGGCTGCTTCCAGTTCTTCAAGGACGACGGCACCGTCTACGACCGCCGCACCCGCCATCTGGTCAGCAGCACACGCTTCGTGTTCAACCACGCGCTGGCCTGGCGCTGGTTCGGCGGCCCGGCCCAGCACGTGGCCCACGCGCTCGCGTTCGTCAACGGCGCCCATCGCCAGGCCCACGGCGGCTATGCCTGGGTGCTGGACTGGCACGACGGCCAGGCCACCGTCACCGATGGCACCCAGCACTGCTACGGCCTGGCCTTCGTGCTGCTGGCCCACGCCCACGCCGCCGAGGCCGGCATGCCCGGCGCACGCGAAGGCATCGCCGCGACCTTCGAGCTGATGGAGCAGCGCTTCTGGGAGCCCGCGCACGGCCTCTATGCCGACGACGCCAACCCCGACGGCCAGCTCAGCCCCTACCGCGGCCAGAACGCCAACATGCATGCCTGCGAGGCCATGCTCGCCGCGCACGCCGCCACCGGCGAAGCCCGCTACCTGAACCGTGCGCTGGCACTGGCCACCGCCATCGCGCAGCGCCAGGCGGCCCTGGCCGGCGGCCTGGTCTGGGAGCACTACCGCGCCGACTGGACGCCCGACTGGGACTACAACCGCCACGACAAGACCAACATCTTCCGGCCCTGGGGCTTCCAGACCGGCCACCTCACCGAGTGGGCCAAGCTGCTGCTGATGCTGGAGCGCCGCCTGGGCGCCGCCGCGCCGGCCTGGCTGGTGCCGACCGCGCGGCACTTCTTCGACACGGCGATGCAGCGCGGGTGGGACGCCGCGCACGGCGGCCTGGTCTACGGCTTCGCGCCCGACGGCGAGGTGTGCGACGCCGACAAGTATTTCTGGGTGCAGGCCGAGAGCCTGGCCGCCGCCGCCTGGCTGGCCGTGCGAACGGGCGATGAGGGCTACTGGACCTGGTACGACCGCCTGTGGGCCTACGCCTGGCGCCACTTCGTCGACCACCAGCACGGCGCCTGGTACCGCATCCTCGGGCCCGCCAACGAGAAGCTGACCGACGAGAAAAGCCCCGCCGGCAAGACCGATTACCACACCATGGGCGCCTGCCAGGACGTGCTGGCAGCGCTGGGCGTGCAGCCGCCCGCGGCGGGCACCGCATGAAGCGCGCGGCTGCCGTCGCCCTACTCGCTGCGGCGCTGCTGGCCGCCGGCAGCAGCTTCGCCGCCCCGCTCGCCTGGCGCGGCATCAGCCTGTCCAGCGCGGAATGGGGCGAGCAACAGCCCTTCCCCGGCGTTCACGGCAAGGACTACGTCTACCCCAGCGTCGCCAGCACCGCCTACTACCAGGCCCAGGGCATGAACCTGATGCGGGTGGCCTTCCGCTGGGAGCGGCTGCAGCCTGCGCTGATGGGCGAACTGCAGCCCGCCGAGCTGGCGCGGCTGCGCAAGTTCGTCGACGGCACCACGGCGCGCGGCCTGCATGTGCTGCTGGACCCGCACAACTACGCCGCCTACGGTGGCGTGTCCATCGGCCAGCCGGGTGTGCCCGTTGCCGCGTTCGCCGACTTCTGGCGGCGGCTGGCGCTGCAGTTCAAGGGCAACCCGCGCGTGCAGTTCGGCCTCGTCAACGAGCCCCGCCAGCTGCCCACCGAAACCTGGGCCGAAGCCGCGCAAGCCGCCGTCGACGCCATCCGCAAGACCGGCGCCAGCAACCTCATCACGCTGCCCGGCAACGGCTACACCGGCGCCTGGAGCTGGTTCGAGTCCACCTGGTACGGCACGCCCAATGCCGACGTGATGGGCCGCGTGCACGACCCGCTGGACCACATGGTGTTCGAGGTCCACCAGTACCTGGACAAGGACGGCTCCGGCACGCATGCCGAGTGCGTGAGCCCCACCATCGGCGTCGAGCGGCTGCAACGCTTCACCGCGTGGCTCAAGCAGAACCGGCGCCGCGCCATCCTGGGCGAAGTGGGCGGCGGCGCCAACGCCGTCTGCGAGCAGGCCGTGGCCGGCGCGCTGCAGCACCTGCAGGCCAACGCCGACGTCTGGACGGGCTGGCTGTGGTGGGCCGGCGGGCCGCGCTGGGGCGACTACTTCCTGTCGCTGGAGCCGGACGGCGGCAAGGACAAGCCGCAGCTGCGCTGGCTGCGCCCCTACCTCAAGGACTGAACCAGGAAGCGCGCATCCGCGCCAAAGCTGGCCAGCTTGGCCCGCAATGGCGCCGTCAGTGCGGCCGCCTCGGCAAAGCCCTGGCGCTGCCAGTACGGCTGCGAGCCCTGCACAGCCACCAAGCCCATCCGGCCCAGACCCAGTGCGCCGGCGCTTTCGCGCAACCGCGCCAGCAGCCGCGACGCCAGCCCCAGCGAACGCGCCTCCGGCGCGACGGCCATGTCGTGCAGATACAGCAGTGTCGGCAATACGGGCCGCTGGCAGCGCGGCGCATCCAGCGCCGGCAACGTCGCCTCGCAGACCGGCAGGCTGACGGCATAGGCCAGCGGCTGGCCGTCCTCGCCACGCGCCATCCAGCAGCAGCCCAGGCCGTCGGTCACGGCCAGCTTGGCAGCGAAGGCTTCGCGACGCTCCAAAAAGTCGACGCCGTAGCAGCGCTGTTGCAGCGCCAGTACGGCGTCGAGATCGACTGGAGTCATCGCGTGCAGATGCACGCGACTCATCGCTGATTAGCGGCCGAAGCCACCCTTGCGCGGGCCACCCGGGCCGCGGCGCTCGCCACCGAAGGACGGGCGGTCACCACCGCCACCACCAAAGCTGGGCTTGCCGCCGAACGCCGGCTTGCCACCACCGTGGAAGGGGCGGTCGCCACGCGGCTGGAAGCCACGGTCTTCACGCGGTTGGAATTCGCGTTGCTGGAAGCCGCGATCCTCGCGCGGCTGGAAGCCGTCGCGGTTCTGGAAGCCGCGGTCTTCACGCGGCTGGAAACCGCGGTTGTCACCACGAGGCTGGAAGCCCTGACCTTCGCCACGCGGCTGGAAACCACGGTCTTCGCGTTGCTGGAAACCGCGGTCGTCACGACCTTGGAACCCGCGGTCATCGCCACGCGGCGCGAAGCCGCGGTCGCCACCGTGGCCGAAGGGCTTGCCGCCGCCATGCTGCGGGCGGCCACCGCCATAGCCACCTTCATCACGGCGGAAGCTCTTGTTGCCAAAAGACGGGCGGCCACCGAAGCGGTCGTTGCGATCGAAACCCTGGCCGGCCGGGCGCGGCGGGAAGATGCGCGGCTCTTGCGTCTTGGGCTCCAGGCCTGCAATCTGCGAGACGGGGATGGTCTGCGTCGTGAACTGCTGGATGCGACGGATCATGGACACGTCGTCACGCAGGCCCAGCGTGATGGCCAGGCCCGAGCGACCGGCGCGGCCGGTGCGGCCGATGCGGTGCACATAGTCCTCGGCCTTCATCGGCAGGCCGTAGTTGATGACGTGGCTGATCGTCGGCACGTCGATGCCGCGCGCGGCCACGTCGGTGGCCACCAGCACCTTCAGGTCGCCACGGCGCAGGCCCATCAGCACGCGGTTGCGCTTGCCCTGGGGCATCGCGCCGTGCAGCGGCGCCACGGCGTGGCCGATCTCGGCCAGACGCTCGGCCAGCCAGTCGGCGTCGCGCTGCGTGCTGGTGAACACGACCGCCTGGTCCAGCTCCGGCGTGGCCAGGATGGCTTCCAGCAACTGGTCCTTGTGGTGCGGGTTGTCGGCCCAATGCAGGCGCTGCTCGATGTTCTCGTGCGTGTCGGTGTGCGAGGCCACTTCGACGCGAGCCGGGTCGCGAAGCAGTTGCTGAGCCAGGCGGCCAACGTGGCCCGCGAACGTGGCGCTGAACATCACGGTCTGCTTGGTCTCGGGCGTGTGGCTGGTCACGACGTTGATGTCGTCGATGAAGCCCATGTCCAGCATGCGGTCGGCTTCGTCCAGCACCAGCATTTCGACATTGCTCAGCACGCACTTGCCGCTGGCCAGGTGGTCCAGCAGGCGGCCGGGCGTGGCGATCAGGATGTCCAGCGGGCCGGTCAGCTGGCGGATCTGCAGCGGATAGGGCATGCCGCCCAGCACCGTCGCGACCTTCAGACCGGGGATGTGGCGGCCGTAGGCCTGCGCGGCCTTGGCCACCTGCATGGCCAGTTCACGCGTGGGGGCCAGCACCAGCACGCGCGGGCCGTAGATCACGCCCTTTTCGCGGCGCTTGGTGTTGTCGCCACGGGCGGCCAGCACCTTTTCCAGCGCGGGCAGGATGAAGGCAGCGGTCTTGCCCGAGCCGGTGCGCGAAGAGACCATCAGGTCCTTGTTCGCGAGGGCCAGCGGAATGGCCTGCGCCTGCACATCGGTCGCGTTCTCGTAGCCAGCGTCCTTGACGGCTTGCAGCACGGCGGGGCTCAGGCCCAGGGTCTCGAAACTCATCGTTCGTTCTTTCATTCAGAGTCACGCCGCGCAAAGGCAAATGCGCAGCGCCGAGAGGCATCGAACGCTCTCGGAATCATCAAAAGTCGCTGGGAGATAGATCAGCTCGCGTCGTGCGGCTCGGGCAGCTACTTCAGCCCGGGTGCGGCGCGGGGGAACAATCAGTCAAAGCGACGGCTTCATCGCCGCCGACCGATCCGTGTTCGGAGTCCGATTCGAATGATCGAACGAGGTCAGAGGAGACGTGGAATTCACCGAGCCTGGCTCGGCGAAGTCGCGACTGTAGCATGACTCAGGGTTTTCACCAAATGCGCGGGCCATCAAGCCGCGAGCCCGGTCAGCTCGCGCACCCGCGCGGCATCGGCCGGCGTGGCCGGGTGGTAGACGATGAGCGACAGGTCGGGCCGCCCCTCGACGGCCAGCCCGGTGTATTCCAGCTCGATACGGCCGACCACGGGGTGGTCGATCTGCTTGGCCATGTCGCCATAGTCACCGCGGACGTCCTGTTCGGCCCACATCGCGGCGAACTCGGAGTTGGTCGCGCCCAGCTCGCCGACCAGCGCCTGCACCGCCGCGGTCGCGCCGGCGCGGGCCGCATCGGCCCGGAAGGCGGCGACGACGTAGCGCGCATCGCGTTCCCAGTTGGGCATGCGGCTGCGTGCTGCCGGATTGCCGAACAGGTGCCGCAGGATGTTGCGCTGCCCCGGCGGCAGTGCCGCGTAGTCGTGCAGCACGGCGGCGCAGGCACGGTTCCAGGCGACGACATCCCAGGTCGGCGTGCGGATCAGCGCCGGGCAATGCGCCAGCGCATCCAGCACGCGTTGCAGCCGCGGCGTGACGTCGGCGGCCACCTGAAAGCGCACTTCGGGCGGGCGGTTCTGGGCCAGCAGGAACAGGTGCTCGCGCTCGACCGCGCTCAACTGCAGCGCACCGGCCAGGCGCTCCAGCACCTCGGTGGACGGCGCACCACCCCGCCCCTGCTCCAGCCAGGTGTACCAGGTGGCGCTGACGTGTGCGCGCTGAGCCACCTCCTCGCGGCGCAGGCCCGGCGTGCGGCGGCGCGCCAGCGGCAAGCCGAAGGCAGCGGGGTCCAGCCGGGCGCGGCGCTCCTTCAGGTAGCGGCCCAGTGGGTTGTCGTCGAGAGCGGGCATCGTGATCCTGGTAGTGCCGATACCGGTATGCCGTCACGGCTTCACGCCGCGCCGGCTGACCGCGACAGTGGGGCGATCTCCACTGTTCTGCAAGGACGCTTTCCATGCATGTGTTCGTGACGGGCGCGACCGGTTTCATCGGCTCGGCCATTGTGCAAGAACTGCTCGCCCACGGTCACCGCGTGACCGGCCTCGCGCGCTCGGTCGCGGCGGTCGAAGCGCTGGCCGCCGCCGGTGCCGCCGCGCACCGCGGCTCCATCGACGACCTCGACAGCCTGCGCCGCGGCGCGGCAGCGGCTGACGCCGTCATCCACACCGCCTTCAACCATGACTTCACGCGCTTTGCCGCCAGTTGCGCGGCCGACCGTCACATCGTCACCGCACTGGGCGACGCACTGGCGGGCAGTGCTCGCAGGCTGGTGGTGACGTCGGGCACGGCACTCGTGGCCGGCGGCCCGCTGGCGACCGAGGCCGACGCCCCGCACGACGCGCATCCCCGCGTCGCCTCCGAGCAGGCGGTGGCGGCGCTTATCGAGCGCGGCGTGCAGGCCTGCGTCGTGCGGCTGCCGCCTTCCGTGCACGGTGTCGGCGACCATGGTTTCGTGCCGCTGCTGATCGAGCTGGCGCGTCAGAAAGGCCTGGCGGCCTGCATCGGCGACGGCCGCAACCGCTGGCCGGCCGTGCACCGGCTGGACGCAGCCGCGCTGTTCCGTCGCGTGGCCGAAGCCGGCCGTGCAGGCGCCTGCTATCACGGCGCGGCGGAGACGGGCGTGCCGTTCGCCGAGATCGCCGCCGTCATCGGCCGGCGCCTGGGGCTGCTGGTGCAGGGGCTGAGCGGCGAGGCCGCTGCGGCGCATTTCGGCTGGTTCCAGCACTTCGCGGCGCTGGACAACCCCTGCAGCAGCGAATTGACTCAGCAAGAGCTGGGCTGGCGGCCGCAACACGCCGGCTTGCTGGCCGACATCGACCAACCGGCCTATTTCGCGCGCTGAACGGCCGGCAGCCAGCCGCGCAGGCTGTTGAAGAAGGCCAGCCCCTCAGCGCGACCCAGGTCCTCGCGCAGCAGCCGCGCTTCGCGGATGCGCCCCTGGGCCAGCAGCTCGGCCCGCAGCACGCCGGGCAGCAGGCCGCTGGCAAGCGGCGGCGTCAGCCATTGGCCGTCGATCAGCAGGGCGAGGTTGCCGAAGCTGCATTCGGTCAGCTCGCCAGCCTCGTTCCACAGCATCACGTCGAAAGCCTCGGCGGGCTTGTCGACGGCATAGAGCTCGCGCCGCGTGGTCTTGTGGGCCAGGAACTCCGCGCCGGGCCCGCGCGTGGGCAGCGGGCGCTCGGCCAGCGCCAGCAGCACGGGGCCGGGCATGGGCACATAAGGGGCCAGCGTGTGGGTCAAGAGGCCCTGCGCGTCGCTGGTCAGGCGCAGCCGCCAGCTGCCGGCGGGCTGCGCGGCGCCGAGGGCTTGCAGATACGCCCGCGCGTCGGCCAGCGAGAAGCGCAGACCGAAATGGCGCGCCGTGCGCTGCATGCGCGCGAGGTGGGCCTCGCCGCGCACCGCCACGCCGTCCTGCAGCCGCAGCGTCTCCAGCGCAGCGATCGGCGCCTCGGCGCGCGCCAGGAAGCGCGACTTGGCCCGCCATTCGGCGATCTCCGCAGCGGGCTCGCTGTCCAGCGTGATGGCGCTGCCGATGCCGCAGGTCAGCGTGTCGCGCTGGAACTCGACGGTGCGGATGGGCACGTTGAACGTCGCCACACCGCCCGGCTGGATCAGCCCCAGCGCGCCGCAATACCAGCCGCGTGCCGAAGGCTCCAGCTCACGGATGATCTGCATCGCACGCACCTTGGGCGCCCCGGTGACCGAACCGCAGGGGAACAGCGCGGCGAACGCCTGCGCGAGCGTCAACCCGGCGCGGCTGACGGCGGTGACGGTGGACGTCATCTGCCAGACGGTCGGCAGCGCATGCAGCTCGAACAGCCGGGGCACCCGAACCGACCCCAGCTGCGCGACGCGGCTCAAGTCGTTGCGCAGCAGGTCCACGATCATCAGGTTCTCGGCACGTTCCTTCTCGCTGGTGCGCAGGTGCTGCTGCGCTGCCTCGTCGTCGACGCGGTCGCGGCCGCGCGGCGCCGTGCCCTTCATCGGCTGCGCGGCCAGCAGCCAGCTGGCCTTGGCGCCGGGGACGGGGCGCCAGTCGAAGAACAGCTCCGGCGACACGCTGGCCACGCCCGCGCCACGCAGGAACAGGCTGAAACCGCCGGGCTGGCTGGCATGCAGGGCCAGGAAGAGCTGTTCGGCGTCCAGCTCGCCCGGCGCTGCGCGCAGTCGCGTCGTCAGGTTGACCTGGTAGCAGTCGCCGCCACGGATGTAGTCGCGGATGCGTTCGATGGCAGCGGTAGCGTCGGGTTCGCCGTCCTGCCAGCCGAGAAAGCCGGTCCAGGCGCCCTCGCCTTCGAGCTCGGGGTCGGGCCAGTCCTGCGGCGCCGTGTCGTAGACCGCGAACTCGGCCAGCGGCGCGGTGGCCGAGTGCGTGGCCAGCACGACGTCGAAGGCGGCAGCGGCCTCGTATCGCAGGCCGCCCAGCACCCAGGCGCCAGCGCGCGCCGCCGCCTCGGCTTCGCCGACGACGGCGCCGACCTCCTCCAGCCGCGTCGCCCGCAGCCAGCGCGCGGGCGGCTCGGTCCAGCAGCCTCGCAGGCGCTCGCCATCCTCGCGAGCCAGCGGGTGGCGGGGGAAGTCGAAGGCAGCGTGCAGCATGTCAGGCCCTGGCTCGCCGCCGACCGGCAACCGCCGCTGCGCCGCCGCGCTCGGCCGGCGACATCAAAGCGCCAGGAAGGTCGTGCGGTAGTGGGCCAGTTCCTCGATGGACTCGTGGATGTCGGCCAGCGCCGTGTGCGCCTGGGCCTTCTTGAAGCCCTCCAGCGCGGCGGGCTTCCAGCGCTTGGCCAGCTCCTTGAGCGTCGACACATCGAGGTTGCGGTAGTGGAAGAAGCTCTCCAGCTCTGGCATGTAGTTGGCCAGGAAGCGACGGTCCTGGCAGATGCTGTTGCCGCACATGGGGCTCTTGCCCTTGGGCACGTATTGCTTCAGGAAGGCGATGGTCTGGGCGGCCGCGTCGGCTTCCGAGACGGTCGAGGCCTTCACGCGGTCGATGAGGCCGCTCTTGCCGTGCGTGCCCTTGTTCCAGGCG
The DNA here is from genome assembly GCF_043555975.1 of Pelomonas nitida. Taxonomy (NCBI): domain Bacteria; kingdom Pseudomonadati; phylum Pseudomonadota; class Betaproteobacteria; order Burkholderiales; family Sphaerotilaceae; genus Roseateles; species Pelomonas nitida. Next base: position 19,280 of record NZ_JBIGIA010000003.1, read on the forward strand.
TCCATCGCGTCGAGCGTGGCGTCGCTCTGGTGCACGGCGAACACCGGGCCCTCGACGCGCTTGTCGAGGTGGGCATCGGTGACGACGACCGCGATTTCGATGATGCGGTCCTTGTCTGGATACAGGCCCGTCATTTCGAGGTCGATCCAGATCAGGTTGTTTTCGCTGAGGGCAAGGGTATCGGACATGGGGGGGCTCACTCTGAATAGACGCGAATTCTCGCAGCCTAAAATTTGCCCATGTCGCCTCTGCTCCTGTCCGCCGCATTCGCCTTCGCGCTGGCGGCCTCCACGCTCATCAAGGTCTGGCTGTCGTCACGCCAGGTCCGCCACGTCGCCGCGCATCGCCATCAGGTGCCCGCTGCGTTCGCCGGCAGCGTGTCGCTGGCCGCGCACCAGAAGGCGGCTGACTACACCATCGCACGGGCCCGCTTCGGGCTGCTGTCCCTTGCCTTCAACGCCGCCATCCTGCTGGGTTGGACGCTGCTGGGCGGGCTCGACGCCCTCAACGGCTGGGTGCTGGGTGCCAGCCAGGCGCTGCAGGGCTTTGGCCCGGGCTGGCAGGCGATGGGCTATCAGCTTGGCCTGGTGGCCGCCTTCGTGTTGATCGGCGGGCTGCTGGACCTGCCCTGGGAGCTGTGGGCCACGTTCCGCATCGAGCAGGCCTTCGGCTTCAACCGCATGACGCTGCGGCTTTACATGACCGATCTGGTCAAGGGCCTGGCCGTGGGCCTCGCGCTGGGCCTGCCCATCCTGGCCGTCATCCTGTGGCTGATGGGTGCTGCCGGCCCGCGCTGGTGGTTCTGGGCCTGGGCGGTGTGGATGGGATTCCAGTTGCTCGTGATGGTGCTCTACCCCAGCCTCATCGCGCCGCTGTTCAACAAGTTCGAACCGCTCGCGGATGCCGCCCTGAAGCAGCGCGTGGAGCGGCTGATGGCGCGCTCCGGCTTTGCAGCCAAGGGACTGTTCGTCATGGACGGCAGCAAGCGCACGGCCCACGGCAACGCCTATTTCAGCGGCTTCGGGCCGGCCAAGCGCGTCGTCTTCCTGGACACGCTGCTGGCCAAGCTCAACGGCGGCGAGGTGGAAGCAGTGCTCGCCCACGAGCTGGGCCACTTCAAGCACCGGCACATCGCCAAGCGCATCGCACTGGCGTTCGCCATGAGCCTGGCGGGGTTCGCGCTGCTGGGCTGGCTGGCGCAGCAGCCGGCCTTCTACCTGGGCCTGGGCGTGCAGCCGTCGCTGGGCGCCCCCAACGATGCGCTGGCGCTGCTGCTGTTCATGCTTGCCGGGCCGGCCTTCGGCTTCTTCGTCACACCGCTGGCCAGCCATTTTTCGCGGCGCGACGAGTTCCAGGCCGATGCCTACGCCTGCGCCCAGGCCAGCGGCACCGACCTGTCCTCCGCGCTGCTCAAGCTGCACGAGGACAACGCCGGCACGCTGACGCCCGACCCCGTCTACGCACGCTTCTATTACTCGCACCCCCCCGCAGCCGAACGGCTCGCGGCGCTCGCCTCATGAATGAACTGCTCCTCGCCCAGTGCGACCCCAAGGCCCCGCTGATGGACGCCGACACGCGCGCCCGCGTGCTGGTCACCCTGCCCGGCTGGCTGCCCGACGCGGACGCCAAGCTCATCGGTCGTCGCTTCGGCTTCGAGAACTTCTACCAAACCATGGCCTTCGTCGACGCGGTTGCCGAGATCGCGCACGCGCAAGACCATCACCCCGAAATGCTGGTGAGCTACAACGCCTGCACCATCAGCTGGACGACCCATTCGCGCGGCGGCCTCACGCTGAACGACGCGATCTGTGCCGCGCAGGTGAGCGCGCTGCCCGAAGCGACCGCTGCATGAGCGCCCCGCACCGGGACGCTCCCCAGCCGGCCCGCAACCCTGCGGGGCACCGGCTGACGCTTGCTTCGGCCGAGGGGCTGCGGTGAGCAAGTTCCAGGGTCTGGACCTGGGGCTGGTCGTGCGCGGCCACGGCCGGCACTACATCGTCGAGGGCGCCGAGGGCCAGCGCCTCGTCTGCCACCCGCGTGGCAAGAAGAGCGACGCCGTCGTCGGCGACCAGGTGCGCTTCGCCGAGTCCGGCGACGAGGGCGTCATCGAAGCCGTGGAGCCGCGCCGCAACCTGCTGTTCCGGCAGGACGAGTGGAAGACCAAGAGCTTCGCCGCCAACCTGGACCAGCTGCTGGTGCTCGTGGCCGTCGAGCCGGTGTTCAGCGAGTCGCAGCTGGCCCGCGCCCTCATCGCCGCCGAGTCGGCCGGCATCCGCGCGGCCATCGCGCTGAACAAGACCGACCTGCCCGGCACCGACGCGGCGCGCGAGCGGCTGGCGCCTTACCGCGCCATGGGGCTGACGATGTTCGACGTCGCGCTAAAGGCCGACCGCGAGGGTTCGCGGGCCACGCTCGAGCCCTGGCTGGCCGGCCAGCGCACCTTCGTGCTGGGCCCCAGCGGCACCGGCAAGAGCACGGCCATCAACCTGCTCGTGAAAGACGCCCAGGCCCAGGTCGGTGAAATCTCGCAGGCGCTGAACTCGGGCCGCCACACGACCACGACGACGCAGTGGTACTGGACCGACGACACGCGCACCACGGCACTCATCGATTCGCCCGGCTTCCAGGAGTTCGGCCTGCGCCAGATCGACGCCGCGCAGCTGTGGCGCTTCATGCCCGACCTGCGCGAACACGCCGACTGCCGCTTCCATAACTGTTCACATATTCACGAACCGGGCTGCGGCGTGCGCGCGGCGGTCGAGGCGGGCTTGATCAGCGCCAGCCGATACCGCATATATGGCGAGATTCTTGAAGAACTCCTGCGCAAAACCTGGTGAAAACCGCCCTGCTCATCCTGTGCACCGCCGCGCTGCTGGCGGCCTGCGCCACCCCCGTCGCGCCACCTCCGCCATCCGCCGAGGGGTGGCAAGCTCTGGCCCTGCCCGGCAAGAAAGCCACCGCCTACCGCTGGACGGAGAAGGACGGCCGGCGCGCACTGGAAGCCACGGCCGAGCGCTCGGCCAGCATCTGGCGCAAACGGCTGCAGCCGCAGCTGGACAAGGTCGGCGAGGTCAGCTTCTCGTGGTGGGCCCAAACCCTCATCCCCAACGCCAACGTGGCGGACATCGACCATGAGGACGCCGTCGCGCGGGTCATTTTCGGCTTCGCGGGCGACGTCGATCGACTGCCGCTGAAGACGCGCATGAAGTTCGAGCTCGCCCAGGCGCTCACCGGTGAACAGCCACCCTATGCGACGCTGATGTACGTGTGGGACAGCCAGCTGCCGGTCGGCACGGTGGTCATCAACCCGCGCAGCGACCGCATTCGCAAGATCGTCGTCGATTCCGGGCCGGCCCAGTTACACCGCTGGCGCGACCACCGCCGCAACCTGGCGGCCGACTTCCGGCTCGCCTTCGGCGAGGAGCCGGGGCCGCTGACGTCGATGGCCGTCATGACCGACAGCGACAACAACCGCGCGTCGGCCCGCACCTGGTATGGCGCGGTCGAACTCGTCCCGCCCGCGCTCAGCGGGGGGGCGGCTGCAGGGGCAAGGGCGCCGGGTCCTTGACCTCGCGCGCCTCGATGTCGACGACATCGCCTGGCGGCACCGGTGCGCGGCGCGGCGCCCAGGGATTGCGGTTCATGCGAAACGCCGCGCTGGGCTTGCGACCGGTCAACAACCCCACCAGCAGGATGGCCACGAAGGCGAGCAACGCGAACAGGAAGAAGCCGATACCGATGATCGCCCCGACGGCGAGCACGACCCAGCGGAAGAGCAGACGGAACAAAGACATGACGCGATTGTGACGGTGCTGCATGCACCTGCGGCCCGCAGCATGCTCAAGGCCGGGTCACCAGGAAAGAGGTCATGGCTGCCGTCACGCCGCTGCGCCGCTCACCCGCGGCCGACGAAGGGCATCTGGGTCGCCATCACCGTCATGGTTTGCACGTTGGCGCTCAGCGGCAGGCCGGCCATGTAGACGACGGCTCGGGCGACGTCCTCGACGTCCATGCGCGGCTCCACCGCGATCTGGCCGTTCGCCTGCGGCAGGCCGCGCGCCATCTTCTCGGTCATGTCGGTGGCGGCATTGCCGATGTCGATCTGCCCGCAGGCGATGTCGAAGGCCCGGCCGTCCAAGCTCAGCGACTTGGTCAGCCCGCTGATCGCGTGCTTGGTGGCGGTGTAGGGCGCCGAATGGGGACGCGGCGCATGGGCCGAGATGGAGCCGTTGTTGATGATGCGGCCGCCTCGCGGCTGCTGCGACTTCATCAGCATGAAGGCCGCGCGAGCGCACAGGAAGCTGCCCGTCAGGTTGGTGTCGACGACGGCGCGCCACTGCGCGACCGGCAGTTCGTCAATGGGCACGCCGATCGCGCTGATGCCCGCGTTGTTGAACAACAGGTCCAGCCGACCCAGCCGCTGCTTCAGCGTCGCGAAAGCGGCGTCGACCTGGGCCTCGTCGGCCACGTCGGCCGGCAGGACGAGGGCGTCGGCGAGCGTCTCGCGCAGCGGGGGCTCGCGGCGGCCCATCAAGGCCAGCGTCCAGCCGTCGCGCGCCAGCGCGCGAGCGACTGCACGGCCGATGCCCGACCCGGCGCCAGTGACGAGTGCGACTTTCATTTCAATGCTCCAGTTCAGGGCTTCAGCACGAGGCGATAACTCACCTCGCCGGGCAGGAAGGGCAGCGCCTGACCGGCCAACCAGGCGGCATGGTCACTGCGGTAGAAAGGTGACAACGGGTGCCCACTCTGGCCGCCGGGGATGACGAGCAGCCCCTTTTCCTCGTGCCCCGGCGAGACGACCATGCGCTCGCTCTGCCCGTGGCCGTGGTTGTGCACGCGAGGCATGTGGGCGTCGCCGGCCATGCCTTGGCTCGTCTGGTCCAGCCAGCCCGACAGTGCCGGCACGGCCATGCTCAACGGGTGGCGCATGCCGGTCGGGTTGTCGGCACCCCAGGTCGCAGCGGCCACGCTGCCGTACTTGCCGACCAGCGCCTGGCGGCTGTCCAGCAGCGCACGTTGCAGCAGTTCCGGCCAGGTCTTGTAGGCCGCAGGCAAGGTGTCGGGCCTGGCGGCCTGGATGAGCGCCCAGCCGGGCGTCTCGGGCACCATCTTCACGTCGGCCAACTTCAGCCCCTGCGCCTCCAGCAGCCCGGCCAGCGGCGCGAACAACTGCTTCAGCACCTCCAGGCGGAAGCTGCGCACCAGCAAGTAGCCGACGGCATCGGGACGCGCCGCGTCGGCGCTCTTCTCGACCTCGGCGCGGACGTCGGCCAGGCCGTTGGCGGCGACGAAGTCGGCCGTCAGCACCTGGTCCAGCAGCAGGCGGCGCCAGCGTTGCAGGAACAGCGCGCGGTGATCGAGCTGGATGGCGTGCAGCCCGGCTTCGTCCAGGCGGGCCTGCGCGCGCAAGTCGTCGCGGATCTGCATGGCGCGCGCGCCCAGGTCCCAGCCGCCGTTGCCTAACTGCTTCATCGCCTCGCCGCCGATCATGCGCGAGTTGGCAGTCCACAGCCGCCCGTCGGCGGGATCGATCACCTTCGGTTGCTCGGCCGCCGTCAGGTAGCCCTGCCAGCGCGTGCGGCCGTCGCTCCAGTCCTGGGGGTGGTCAGGGTCGCCGCCGCTGCGCCGGGGTATCGCACCCAGCACCGTCCAGCCGATGTGCCCGGCCGCATCGGCGACGAGCAGATTCTGGTGCGGCACACCGACGCTCGCAGCGGCCGTGACCGCCTCCTCGACGCTGCTGACCGATTCCAGCCGCATCAGCCCGAGATTCACGGCTTGCGCATCATGAGCGACCCAGCGCAGCGCATAAGCATGGCCCTTGGGCGCCGGCTGCGGCAGCACCGGGCCCCACTCGCTCTCCAGCACCTCGAGCGCCACCGTCGTGCCGTCGGCCACCTCGATGCGTTCCACAACCCGCGTCAGCGGCTTCCGCACATCGCCGGCCTGGTAATGGGTGCCGGCCGCGTCGAGGCGCAGGTCGACGACATCGGCCCAATCCGAGGTCGTGTTCGTCAGGCCCCAGGCCACCTGCCCGTTGCTGCCCACGATGAGCAGCGGCGTGCCGGGCAGGGTCGCCCCGGCGAGATCGTGAGCGCCGGCCGCGTCCTTCCAGCGCATGCGCGCCTTGAACCAGGTGCCGGGCGAGCGCAGCCCGAGGTGCATGTCGTCGGCCAGGATGGCGCGGTCGCCATCGCCGCGGGCGGCCGACACGGCGAAGTTGTTGCTGCCCAGGATTCGGGCGTCGCGCGGCTCGCAATCACTGCAGGCCGCCTTGATCACCCGCAGCATCTCGGGCATGGCGCCCGCCGGCAGCGGCACGGCGGTGACGTGGCTGTCGTCGAGCGCTGCCTGCCAGTCGGCGCTGTGCTGGGTGAGGAACGCATACCAGTCGGACGGCAGCTGGTCGCGCAGCCATCCGGTGGCGATGTCGTCACGGCCTTGGGCACTCTGCAAATCCAGGTACATGCCGTAAGCCACCAGCAGCGTGTCCGCCGCCGTCCATGCGTGAGGCTGCTGGCGCAGCAGCAGGTATTCGGGCGGGCGCCCGCCGAGCGCGTCCAGACCGGCATTCACGCCGCCCACATAAGCGTCCAGCAATGCGCGCTCGTCGCCCGGCAGCCCAGCCACCGCAACCTCGGCACGGTGACGAAAGCGGTGCAGGCGGCGAGCCTTGTCCAGCGGCAACGCCTTCGGCCCCACCAGCGCAGACAACTCGCCGGCCGCGTTGCGACGCATCAAGTCCATCTGGAAGAAGCGCTCCTGGGCATGCACGAAGCCCAGTGCGCGCGCCACGTCCAGCCGGTTCTCGGCGGTGATGGTCAGGTAGCCCCGCGCGTCGCGCTGGGCCTCGACCGGCGCGCTGAGCGCCGCCATGCGCCGGACACCGTCCAGTTGCGCGAGGCTGGCACGCAGCACCAGCCACACGCCGAGCGCCAGCAAGCCTGCCAGCAGCAGCAGACCGAGCAGGACGCGCCGGGCCCGGGCCATCAGAAGGTTCCCGGGTAGCTGCCGCCGTCGAGCAGGATGTTCTGCCCCGTCAAATAACCGGCCTGTGCACTGCACAGCATGGCGCACAGCGCACCGAACTCCGCCGCCGTACCGAAACGTTGGGCCGGGATGCCCGCCCGGCGCTTGTCGGCGACGTCGTCCAGCGGCACGCCCGCGCGGGCGGCGGCGCCAGCCATGTTCTTGCGCAGCCTGTCGGTATCGAAAGCGCCGGGCAGCAGGTTGTTGATGGTCACATTCGCACCGGCCAGGCGCGGCTGCCGAGCCAGGCCCGCGACGAAGCCGGTCAAGCCGGAACGCGCGCCGTTGGACAGCCCCAGCGAATCGATGGGGGCCTTCACGGCGCCGGAAGTGATGTTGACGATGCGCCCGAAGCCGCGCGCCGCCATCGCGTCCACGGTGGCCTTCATCAGCGCGATGGGCGCCAGCATGTTGGCATCCAGCGCGGCCAGCCACTGCTCGCGCTCCCAGTCACGAAAGTCGCCCGGCGGCGGGCCACCGGCGTTGTTGACGAGGATGTCGACCTGCGGACAGGCCGCCAGCGCTGCCGCGCGGCCCGCCTCGGTCGTGATGTCACCGGCAACCGCCCTCACCTCGACGGCAGCGTTCATCGCCCGCAGCGCGCCGGCCGTGGCCTGCAAGTCGGCGTCACCACGCGCGGTGATGACGACATTGACGCCCTCCCCCACCAGCGCCTCGGCGCAGCCTCGCCCCAAGCCCTTGCTCGCGGCGCAAACCAACGCCCAGCGGCCCTTCAATCCCAGATCCATCGCACACTCCAAAAAATGTGACGCGGCCAGGCGTCACGGCAGGGCGCATCATCGCGCGGCTGCAAGGAGGCGGGCTCGCGGCGGCGGCCGATGCGGCCCTGGGGAGCAGCCGCCTGACGGGGTTGCTATCGCTTGAACCGGCCGTCTTCAGACACGATGGAGACATCGGCATATTCCAGCCCGCCGTGCTCCTTCTCGGTGTAGTGCACCTGCAGGCCGCCAAGGTCGACGCGAGCACTGTCCAGCGCCTTGTTCACGTTGTCGCGGGTGATGTCCTTGCCCGCCTTGCGCAGCACGTCCACCACGATCTTGGCGGCTGCGAACCCTTCGATGTGTGCAGGCGTCAACTCACTGCGGCCGGCCGACTTCGCCAGGCTCAGCGCCTCGCGCACCATCGGGTTGGACGTGGAGCGCTCATAGGGGAAGAGTTGCGTGACGATGACGCCACGGCCCGCGTCGCCGAGCGCCTTGACGAACTCCGCCGAAGCGTTATTGGACAACGTGGCCACCGGCGCCGTGGACCCCGCCGCCCGCAGCGCATGAATGCCCTCGGCGACTGCATAACCCGGCCCGATGAGCACCACCGCCTCGATGCTGGCCTTGGCAATGGCCTGCATGGTGGGGGCGAGATCCGGCCGGTTGCGGTCGAAGCGTAGGTTAGCCATCGCACGCAATCGCAGGTCGTCCAGCCCCTTGATGGCGCCCTTGCCTGCATCATTGCCGAACGCATCGTTGACCTGCACGATCGTGATGCGCTTCACGCCGGTGCTCACCAAGTGCTTGACGGCCTGCTCGGCTTCCCTCTGATAGCTCGCCCGCAGGTTGTAGACGTAGGGCTGCACCGGCTCGTGCAAGCTGATGGCTCCGGTCGCCGGCCCAACGAGTGAGAGCTTGTTCTCCTTGAGCACCGGCAGCATCGCCTCGGTCGGACCGGTGCCACGGCTCAACATCAGCGCCAGCACGCCCTGGCCGGCCAACGCCCGGGCCTGAGCCGCGGCGGTTTTATCGTCGTATTTGTCATCCACCGCGACGAGCTCGATGAACTGACCCTTGATACCCCCCTGGGCATTGATCGAGTCGAAATACAGCCTCGCACCCTCGGCGCTCTCCTGCGCAAGACTGGCTACCGGACCTGTGAAGCCCGCGACCATCCCGATGCGCAACATGCCGTCCGCCCGTGCGTTCCCCATCCCCAAGCTGGCGGCGAAGATCGCCGCCACAACACCCCAACGCTTCACTTTTTTTCTCCTAGGCAGTGCCGAAACGGCCTGCTGGTGACCAATTGTGAGGCTTACCCCCCTAGAAATAGGCTTGATTTTGTTTGGGAAAAACCCGACCTGTCGTCGACCTGCCGCGGATCGGGATCGGGTTTCTCCGGCCTACACTCGCCCGACCTGCCTCCCTGTCCGCGCGTCATCCATGTCGGATCACCCCGCATCGACACCGCCCCCCATGCAGCCGCCCCCGGCGCGCCCGTTCGGCTGGCAGCGCAACTCGCTGACGTTCGCGGTGATGCTGGCGCTGTTGCTGGGTCTGCTGCTGCCCACCACGGCCGTGCTGCTCTACGACGTGCAGAACACGCGCGAGACGGCGATGGAAGATCTGCGCAAGGACCTGGCGCGAACCAGCGAAGTGATGTCGCTGTCGCTCGCCGAGCCGGTGTGGCAGGTCTCGCCCGATCTCGCCGAGCCCATGGTGAAAGCGCAGGTGGACGACCCGCGCTTCGTCGCCGTCAGGGTGATCGAGCAGACATCGTCCGCGCCCTTCCTGTCCTTCGAGCGCTCACGCGACGGGGAGGATGCTGCGCTGACGCTGAGCCAGACGCGCGCCATCCTGCGTGATGGGCGCGAGATCGCGAACCTCACCATCACGATGACCGCGGCCCCCCTGCTGCAGTCCAAGCGCGCCGATGTCTGGCGCACGGTCTGGCGCAGCGGGCTCACCCTGACCCTGTCACTCGTGCTGATGGTGTGGGTGTTGCGGCATTACATGCTGCGCCCCATGACCGAACTGACCCGCGGCGCAGAGGCGCTGGCGGCCGGGCGGCTGAACCAGCCGCTGTTGATCAGCGGTGCCGACGAAATCGCCCGCGTAGGCGCTGCGATGGAGCGCATGCGCCAGGCTTTGCTCTCCGCGTTCGAGGCGCTGCGCCAGCACAACGTCAACCTCGAAGAAACCGTGGCTCAACGCACGGCCGAGCTGACCGCGAGCAATGGCGAGCTGTCCCAGACGCTGCAGACGCTGCAGACCGCCCAGCATGAGCTGGTGGAGTCGGAAAAGCTCGCATCTCTGGGCCGCCTGGTCGCCGGTGTCGCCCACGAGCTGAACACCCCGCTGGGCAACGCGCTGACGGTGGTTTCGACACTGGAAGATCGCTACCGGCAGCTCGAGCAGATGCTGTCGGGCGGTGTGCCGCTGCGCCGCAGCACACTGGAAGAACTGGCCCGAGACACGCGACGTGCGCAGGACATCTTGCAGCGCAATGTGCAGAAGGCCGCCGATCTCGTGCGCGACTTCAAGCAGGTCGCCATCGACCAGACCGCCGACCTGCGGCGCGACTTCGAACTGCACCAGGTCATCGAGGACGTGCTCGTCATGGTGGAGCCCAGCTTCAAGAAGACGCCGTTCACGATCAGAACGGAGCTCAGCCCGGGCCTGACGATGAACAGCTATCCCGGCGCGCTGGGCCAGGTGCTGACCAACCTGTTGATGAACGCACTGCTGCACGCGTTCGACGGCCAGGCGCACGGCCAGGTGACGGTGCGCTGCGCGCCACTCAACGATGGCGAGGCCGAGCTGAGCGTGATCGACGACGGGCGCGGCATGGACGAGACCGTGCGGCGCCGCATCTTCGACCCGTTCTTCACCACCAAGCTCGGCACCGGCGGATCGGGCCTCGGGATGCACATCGTGCACAGCATCGTGACCAACATACTGGGCGGTCAGATCGAGGTGCGATCGTCTCCCGGCCAGGGCTCGCAGATGCTGGTGCGCCTGCCGCTGAACGCGCCGCAACGCGCGGCCACGGAGGCCGCAGCTACTTGAACATGCGTGCAGTCGCGCGAGGTCTCACCGAGACCGCGCTGAGCCTCACTGAGATGCGGCGGATGCCGGGGCCGACGCGGCGGTGACCGCCGCTGAAGCCGCCGTCCCTGCCGCAGCCGCCTCGGAGGCCGACGGCTCATGGGCGGCGACGTCATGCTTCTCGCCACTGAGGTCGATGTTGCCGCCGCTCTTGGTCAGGATGTACAGCGCGAGGGCGGCAAAGGCGATGAAGCCGACGATCAACTTCCACATGCTCGGGTCTCCCCAGGGTTTGAATGAGGCCGATTCTGTCGCCCGAGGCTGACGCTCAACTGAAGGCCAGCCGGCCCTCGCCGCCTTCGGGCAGGCTGTAGGTCAGCGCATGGCTCTGCGTTGCGAAGTCCACGCGCAGCTCGGCCCAGTCCTGCGCCTGCTCCCAGCGTAGGTGCAGCGAGGTCTCGCCGCTGTCGAGCAGCGCGAAGCGCCCCCCGAAGGCCGCGTGGCGGTTGCGCAGGCGGATCAGCTCGATGAGGCGGCGCACCACCGGCCGCTCGCATTCGCGTGCGATCTCGTCGTCGCGGTAATGGTGGCGATTGATGTCGCGCCCCACCTGGCTGCGCGCCAGCAGCGCCATGTCGTTGTGGCCGGCGAGCAGGCCGACGTAGTAGACCTGCGGCACGCCCGGCAGGAAGAACTGCACCGCACGCGCAAGCAGGTAGGCCGTCTCGTCACGACCCATCGCGTCGAAGAACGTGCAGTTGACCTGGTAGAGGTCGAGGTTGCTCGCGGCCGCGCCGGTCGCTTGCCGGCTCTCGCCCTGGCTGGCGGCGTGGATGCACTCGACGAGTTCATCCAGCTCTTGCGGCGACACGAGGCCCGGGTGAGCCTCCCGATCGGAAGCGTCGGCGCCGATGTCGATGATGCCGATGCCGTCATGCGTGTCCAGCACCGTCAGCGCGTTGGCCGGGCGGATGGCGATCCAGCGCTTGAGCGCCGTGGCCGTGTGGAAATTGAACGCATGCAGCACCAGCGGCGGCAGCGCGAAGTCATAGACCCAGTCGACCTTCGCCGCAATCTCGATCTGGCGCTGGTGATAGGCGTGGATCTCCACCAGCACCTCGATGCCCAGCGCCCTCGCCTCCTGCGCGAACTCGCCGATGAAGTCGAAGGTCTCCGGCATCATGAAGCAGCTGTCGCCCGCCTTCTTGACCGCATAGCCCACGGCATCCAGCCTGACCATGCGGATGCCGTTGTCGGCGAAGGAGCGCAAGATGCTCGACAGATAGGCGCGGCCCTGCGGGTGGTGCACGGCGATGTCGATCTGCGCGGCCGTGAAGGTGGTCCACAGGATGCGACGCTCGCCGTTCTTCAGCGTCGCATAGGTCAGCGGCAGCCCCGGCCGCGGGCGATACACCGCCAGCAGGTCGCGCTCGCTGGCGCCCTGCGGGAACACCCCGTCCAGCGTGAGGAACAGCCCGGCATAGGCGGAAGCCTCGCCCTTCTCTGAGTAGTCCAGAAACTGCGGCGAGTCGCTGGACATGTGGTTGACGATGACGTCGGCCATGACGTCCAGTCGTTCCGTCAGCGCCTTGATGTCTGCCCAGCCGCCCAGCCGCGGGTCGACCTGGGTGTGGTCGATGGGATCGAAGCCGGCATCCGCGCCGTCGATGGCATGAAAGAACGGCAGCAGGTGAACGCCGCCGAACACGCCCGCCAGCGGCGAGCCGGGCGCGGACAGCAGACGCGTGAGGCGCGCGAGGTCGGTGCCGTCGCGCTGGCCGCCGAGGCGGTCCACGTAGGTGATGAGCTGGACTTGGTTTTTCATGAGGAACTCTCGGGACGAACGCGCAGCACGCAGGCGGCGGCCAGGGCCAGCAGCACGCCGGCCAGGCGAATGACGTTCTCGGGGCGGCCGCCCAGCAGGCTGTCGTAGAGCAGCGGCAGCGTGACGGCCTGGATGAGCATCGGGATCACGATGAACATGTTGAAGATGCCCATGTAGACGCCGGCCCGCTCGGGCGGGATGCTGCCGGCCAGCAGCACATAGGGGTTGCCCATGATGGAACCCCAGGCCAGGCCGATGCCGACCATGGGCAGGAAGAGCCAGGCCTTGTCATGGATGCCGGGCAGCAGCCACATACCGACCGCCGCGCAGCTCAGCGCGAAGGCATGCACCCATTTCGCGCCGAGGCGCCGCGTGAACGGCACCATCGCAAACGCGGCGATGAAGGCCACGGCGTTGTAGAAGCCGCCCACCTGCCCGTTCAACAGCGCGGCATCCCGGAACCCCGCACTGTGCGGGTCATCCGTGCCGAAGACGCTGGCAGCCAGCATGGGCACGATGTAGATCCAGTAGCACATCATGGCGTACCACTGGCACAGCGCCATCCACCACAGCCGGCGCATGGTAGGCGGCATCTCGCGCACGGCGCCCCAGATCTCCGCCAGCGCAGGCCCCAGCCCCTTCGGGAGGGCACGCAGCCGCGCGAGCTCCTGCGCCGGCAGCGGCAACTCCGGCACCCGCCGCACCGACCACCAGACCGTCGCGAACGACAGCAGCGCTCCGACGCCGAATGCCAGCGTCGTGACGAGCGGGATGCCGTTGGCGCCCAGCGCGTCCTTGTTCATGCCCACGGCCACGAGCAGACTGGGCGTCAGGTAGGCCAGCGTCTGCGCCAACCCGGTGAACGACGCCTGCGTCAGAAAGCCGCTGGCGTGCTGCTCCTCGCGAAGCCGGTCGCTCACATAGGCCCGGTAGGGCTCCATGGTCACATTGTTGGCGGCATCGAGGATCCACAGCAGGCCGGCCGCAAACCACAGCGCCGGGCTGAACGGCATGGCCAGCAGGCCCAGCGAGCAGATCAGCGCACCGATGAGGAAGTAAGGCGTGCGCCGGCCCCAGCGATGGGTTGTGCGGTCGCTCAGCGCGCCGATGATGGGCTGCACGACAAGGCCCGTGATGGGCCCGGCCAGCCAGAGATAGGGCAGATCCTTGCCGTCGGCGCCCAGCATCTGGTAGATCGGGCTCATGTTGGCCTGTTGCAGGCCGAAGCTGAACTGGATGCCGAGGAAGCCGACGTTCATGTTCACGATCTGCGTGAACGACAGGTGCGGCTTGTTCATGCGGCGGCCCCGCACGCCGGCAGTGCCTGCAGCGCGTCGCGCCAGAGTGCGAGCAGCGTCGCATCGTCGGGCAGCGGGCCGCGCACGCCGCAGATCATGGCCGCGTAGCGGTTGGCCAGCGCGAGCGTGGCGGCCACATCGCGGCCCAGTGACAGGCCGGCCAGCAGCATGGCCGTGAAACTGTCGCCAGCACCCACGCTGTCGACGAAGGCTGGCTGCGCCACGCCGGCGCCGCAGGCCAGCAGCCGGCCCTGCTCACCGTAGAACGCATAGCCCGCAGCGCCACGCGTCAGCACGATGCGCTTCAGCGCGAAGCGCGCCATCAGCTCCGGCAGCGTGGGCTCGAACCAGTCAAACAGCTGGTCGAGTTCGTCCTCGTTGATCTTGACCCAGTCGGCCAGCATCAGCGACTCCGCAGCCAGCATCGGCTCGCTCGCACCGGCACGCAGGTTCAGGTCCAGCAGCCGCACGCCCTGCCCCTGCTTGACGAGGCCGCGCAGCGCCGCCCGCGCGACCGGGTGGCGCTGCGCCAGGCTGCCGAAGTAGACGATGCCGCCGCATGAGATGGCTGGGCGCTCGAGGTGGTCCCAGGCGGCGTCCGCATGGATCTCGAAGCGGTGCACCCCGCCCGCCTCATGCACGCTGACCCGCCCTGTGGCGCGCTGCTCATCGCGCTGGATGCCCGACGTCGACAGGCCAAAGCGGGCGGCGCTGTCCAGCACCAGCCGGCCGGCGGCATCGTCGACACCGATGCGGCTGATGAACTGCACCGGCGCGCCGAACGCCGCCAGCGACCGCGCCACATTGAAAGGCGCACCGCCTGCGACGGGCCCGTCGCGGAACTGGTCCACGAGGGCCTCGCCGATCACGACGATGGGGATTGGCACGGGCCCGTCCGTCATGGCGCTCAGAAGCTGTAGCGCAGGCTGGCCTTCACGGTACGGCCCGTGTAGGCACGCGCCGCGCCGCGGCCGTCGTTGCTCTCGGTGTAGGCGAGTTCGTCGAAGAGGTTGTTCGCCGCGAGCGTCAGCTGAGCCTTCGGCGTGAGGCTGTAGCTGACGAAGGCGTTCACCACGGTGTAGGCCGGCAAGGTGATGGTCAGCGGCCCGCCGGGGCCGTCGTCCTGGCTCTTCGTCGTGCCGACGATGCCGACGCCGGCCGTCAGCGCTTCGCTGAAGTTCAGCGTCGGGGTCAGCTGGTAGACCACCTTGGCCTGGCGCTTGGGCGCCTTCCCGTCGGGCTGCTTGGCGTCGGTGTAGGTCAGGCCGGCCAGCAGGTTCACGAGGCCGAAACGGGCGGCGCCTTCGAGCTCCAGGCCGTTGCTGCGGTAGCTGTTGGCCTTGGCGACGATGGGGGTGGTCGTCACGTCCACGTTGACTTCGTCGGTCTTGGCGTGGAAGAGCGTGGCGAAGAGGCTGTAGCCGCCGCTGCGCAGCTTCACGCCCACCTCGGCCTGGCGCACCTTGTTGACCGGGATGGTCGAGCTCTTGCCGTTGACGAGGTTGGGGTTGTTGAAGAAGGTGATGCGGTCGGCGTTGTAGGCCGCGCCGTCGGAGTAGCGCGCGAAGACCGACAGGTCAGGGTTCAGCGCGTAGTTGCCGCCCAGCGAGTACGAGGTGCGGCCGAACGTGTAGTCGATCAGGTTGGGCTTCGTCAGGTCGTAGGCCATGCCGGCGTTGGACTGGAAGTAGTTGCCGCTGGCCTTGTTGTTGTCGCGGCGCACGCTGAAGTCGCCCGTGAAGGCGCCGGCATCCAGGTTCAGCACCAGGTAGGGCGCATTGGTCGTGTACTTGCTGTCCTGGAAGTTGCTGCAGCAGCCGCCAAAGCCCGGCGCGCCGTTGGTCACGCCCGGCACGTTGAGCAGCCGCGCGCCGCTCTCGTCGGCAGACAGCGAGTACTGGTTGAAGTTCCACGTGAGGTCGAGCTTCTGCACCGAGGTGTAGAGGCCGGCGACGGCGCCAAGCGTCATGCCACCGCCCAGCGCGATGTCGCGAGAGAACTTCAGGTCATTGGCCAGCAGGCCGGCGTCGTCGATGCGCGTGTTGAAGACGACGGCCGTGAACTTGTTGCCGCTGTAGGGCTTGCCGGTGTCCGGGCCGGTGGCGATGGTCGTGCCCGCCGGCGCGGCGGCCACGTCGTCGCCCGGGAAGATGCCGATGAAGCGCCCGCTGTTCTTGCTCCACGAGAACTTGTTCTGCAGCCGGAAGCCCCCGCCCGCATCCAGGCTCACCTCGGCGCCGAAGGCATCGCTCTTGGCGCCCAGGCCGTCGCGGATGTTGCTCAGCGCCCGGCCGTTGGTGTTGGTCAGCGTGCTGTCCAGCGGCCAGCCGGCGTTGTAGAAGGCAGCGCGCCGCGGGTCCAGGCCGGGGATTTCCTGGATGCTGCCGTTCACGTAGCGGACCGGCGTGGGCATGAAGGTGGGCGTGTGGTCGTCCAGGTGCTTGAAGCTCAGGCGCAGGAAGTCCTTGCCGGCGAGCTCGAACGTGACGTTGCCGCGGATCTGGCCGCCGCTCTCGCTGCCGTCCGCGCCCTTGCGCCCGCCGTCGCCGACGCGGTAGAAGCCGCCCACGTAGAACCGTGTCTTCGGCGCCAGCCGGCCGCCATAGCCGTAGTCCACCCGCGTCTGGTCGAAATCCAGCCCCTTGGTCAGCTGCAGGCTGCCGCCGGGCTCCAGGCCCGTGCGGCTGATGAAGTTGATGATGCCGCCCGGCGCACCGGTGGCCAGCGTGGAGGCCGAGCCGCCGCGCACCACCTCCAGCCGCTCGAAGGCGGCGTCGGCGCGCATCCAGGTGTCGGGCGTCGCGAACGCGATGTCACCGAACTGCAGCACGGGCAGGCCGTCCTCCTGGAACTGGATGTAGCGCGCGCCACCGGCCGACACGGGGATGCCGCGCACCGCCACGTTCGCGTTGGACTCGCCACCGCTGGCCTCGGCGCGGATGCCCGGAATGGCGCGCAGCACATCCGTGGCACTGGCCGCCGTGACGGCCGTGACGCCGTCGCTCTCGATCGTCGAGACCGCGACGCTGGATCGCATCTTGGATTTCGCCGACGACGTGCCCGTCACGACGACGGCGTCGAGCTTGAGGCCATCGGCGGGCTCGGCGGGCGCCTGCTGGGCCTGCGCCGAGGCAGCCAGGCAGAGGCAGGCCACGGCAGCCGCCACCGGGCGGCGCGTGGAACGGATGCCGACGAGCGCGGCATATGAGCGGATCGAGGTCATGGTTGTCTCCTGGTTGTCTGTCTACAGCGCCCTCTTCGGGGCAGTTCGGCTCGCGCACGCGGCCATGCGGGGATCCGTGACGGCATTCTGCGCGCCGCTTCGTCAACTTGCAATCGATTGCATTTCCGTAGAAATACGTATTCCTTTGGCTATCAAAGCAAAGCAGCAAGATCGACAGCAAACGTTCGCAGGCCGACCGAAATCAACCGGCCGGGCCGGCGCCCGGATCAGCCTGGCGCCGCCGGTGCGCTGGCTCGCAGCTTCAGGTAGACGGGCATCGTTCTCAGGCCCGCGCGCTCGCCGCGCAGCTGGCCCAGCAAGGCTTCCACCAGCTCGGCACCTGCCTCGGCCACCGGCTGGTGGACCGTCGTCAGCGGCGGATCGCAATAGGCCGCGAGCGGCATGTCGTCGTAGCCGATGACGGCAACGTCATCAGGCACCCGCCGGCCGGCGGCGCGCAGCGCCTGGATGGTCAGCAGCGCCAGCACGTCGCTGCAGCAGACGACCGCGTCGAAGTCGCGCCGCGCCGCGCAGAAATCGCGCAACACGCCACTGGCAACACCCGGCTCGAACGGCGCCGGAAGTTCGAGCGATGGATCGATGTCCACACCGGCCTCACGCAGCGCCTGGCAATAGCCCTGGCGGCGCAGCCACACCTCCGGCAGTTGCGCGTCGCCCACGAAGGCAATGCGACGCCGACCGAGCTGCAGCAGATGGCGCGTGGCCAGCGTGCCACCCAGGACGTTGTCACCACCGACGCTGCAGTAGAGCTGCTGAGGCATCTCACCGCCCCACACCACCAGCGGCAGCTTGCGCGCGGCCATCTCGTTGAGCTGGTCATGGTGGCGCCACTGCCCGATGAGCACCAGGCCAATGGCCTTGCCGGAGTCGAACCAGTGCGAGGCCAGGTCCAGATGCTCGGCGTCGACACGCGACAACAGCATGTCGTAGCCCCGGTCGGTCAGCGCATCGGCGATGGAACCGACGATGGACAGGAAGAACGGGTCGGAGATGTGCTGGCGCGACTTCGCGTCGTAGGGAACGACGACGGCGACCGTCTTGTTCTCCTGCAGCCGCAGGTTGCGGGCGCCGAAATTGATGGAGTAGTTCAGCGAGCGGGCCAGCTCGGCCACGCGCTGGCGGGTCTCGGCGTTGACGAGCTCGCTGCCGTTGAGGGCGCGGGACACGGTCGAGACGGACACACCGGCCAGGCGCGCGATGTCCACCATCTGCAGCCGCCTCTGCTCGGCACCGCCGGCTTCATTCTGTTGTTTGGGCTTGACCATTGCGCCTGATCGTCGCAGGGCGGGATGCAATCGACAAGCGGTCGTGAAAAAGGCCGGCATGCGCCGGCCTCGTGTCACCTGGGTTAGGGCGGGCGCGCGGCCCACCCACTCACGCGGGCATCAGTCCTTGGCGTAGATGTCCACGTCCTTGGTCTCGCGGACGAACAGCAGGCCGATGACGAAGGTCACCGCGGCGATGACGATGGGGTACCACAGGCCGTGATAGATGTTGCCGTTCTGCGCGACCATCGCGAATGTGATGGAGGGCAGCAGGCCGCCGAACCAGCCGTTGCCGATGTGGTACGGCAGGCTCATGGACGTGTAGCGGATGCGCGTCGGGAACATCTCCACCAGCATCGCCGCGATCGGGCCGTAAACCATCGTGACGTAGAGCACCAGCACGAACAGGATGCCGACGACCATGGGCACATTGACCTTGGCCGGATCGGCCTTGGCCGGGTAGCCGGCGGCCTTCATCGCGTCGGCCAGGTCCTTCTTGAAGGTGGCAATGGCCTTGGTGCTGGTCTCGTCGAACTTGTGCTCGGTCAGCTTGGTGGCCGTGGGCACCTGGATTTCCTTGTCGCCCACGCGAACGACGGTGGGTGCGCCCGGCGCGGCCTCAACCGTTTCGGAGCTGGCCGAGGAGACGGCCAGCGCACGCTTGGCGATGTCGCAGGCGCTCGTGAAGTCCACCTCGCGGGCCAGCGGGCTGCCCTGGAAGGAGCAGCTGGCGACGTTGGTCGTCAGCGTGACCTTGGCCGTGGCCTGGGCCTTGGCGAGGTCCGGGTTGGCGGCCTCGGTCAGCGCCTTGAACAGCGGGAAGTAGGTCACCACGGCCAACAGCAGGCCGGCCAGGATGATGGGCTTGCGGCCGATCTTGTCTGACAACGTGCCGAACACGACGAAGAACGGCGTGCCAAGAATCAGCGAGATCGCGATCCAGATGTTGGCGCTCGAGGCGTCGACCTTCAACACCGACGTCAGGAAGAACAGCGCGTAGAACTGGCCCGAATACCAGACCACGCCCTGCCCGGCGACGAGGCCGAACAGTGCCAGCAGCACGATCTTCAGGTTCTTCCACTGGCCGAAGGATTCGGACAGCGGCGCCTTGGAGGTCTTGCCCTCGGCCTTCATCTTCTGGAAGGCCGGCGACTCGTTCATCGACAGCCGGATCCACACCGAGATGCCCAGCAGCAGGATGGAGACGATGAACGGCACGCGCCAGCCCCAGTCGCCGAAGTCCTTCTCGCCGAGCGATGTGCGCACGCCGAGGATGACCATCAGCGACAGGAACAGGCCCAGCGTCGCGGTCGTCTGGATCCACGACGTGTAGGCGCCGCGCTTGCCGTGCGGCGCATGCTCGGCCACGTAGGTGGCCGCGCCGCCGTATTCACCGCCCAGGGCCAGGCCCTGCAGCAGCCGCAGGCCGATCAGGATGACCGGCGCCGCCGCGCCGATGGTGGCGTAGGCCGGCAGCACGCCGACGATGAACGTCGACAGGCCCATGATCAGGATGGTCACCAGGAAGGTGTACTTGCGGCCGATCATGTCGCCCAGCCGCCCGAACACCAGCGCACCGAACGGCCGCACGATGAAGCCGGCGGCAAACGCCATCAGCGAGGCGATGAACGCGGCCTGCGGGTCCAGACCCGCGAAGAACTGCTTGGCAATGATGGGTGCCAGCGAGCCGTAAAGATAGAAGTCGTACCACTCGAACACCGTGCCCAGCGAGGACGCGAAGATGACCTTCTTCTCCTCCTTGGTCATCGGCGCGGCTGCGGATGCTGCTGCAGTTGCCATGATTAGTCTCCGTGTGTTGTCGGATCACTCCCCGGCGGCGTGATCCTGGCGGCGTGACTATTGCGATGGCCTCTGACCGTGTTCTGACGCCAGTCTGAATCGAGGCTGACAAACCCCGCAGGAACCCGCCCTTGCGGTTTCTCATTGCGGAATTCAGGCCGCTGGGCGGGTAAGTCCCGAGAGAGGCGCGTCAGTGCTTGCGCACCACCCCTGGCCGGCGCTGTGCCGCCGACTCCCACACGCCGCTGCGGAACCACGCGTCCCCCTCCAACGCGGCGCGCACCATGGGCAAGGCGTCCTGCCCCCAGAACAAGCGGCCTTCGAGCTCGACCGTGGGCACACCGAACACCCCCAGCGCCAGCGCCGCCTCGGTCTCACTGCGCAGCCGCTGCTTGATGGCCTCGGCCGCCGGGTCCTGTGCGGGTGCGAGCCGCTCGGTCAGCGCTACCAGCCGGCCAGCTTCATTGGCATCCGCACCGGCACCGCGCCAGACATGGTGGAACAGTTGCTCGGCAACCCAGCGCCCCGGCGTGTCACCGGGCTGCCCCTCGGGCGCGGCACAGGCCCAGGCCAGGCGCAGCAGCGGCAGCGGGTTGAACGGATGCTGGGCCGGCGGGTCCAGCACCACACCTTGTCGATGCGCCAGCCAGGCCACCTGGCGGAACGTCCAGCGGCGCTTGGCCTCAATCTCCGCCGGCCCTTTCTGGCCCAGCGCCTGCAGCAGCGCCGCAAACAGGATGGGTCGGTAGACCACCTCCACGCTGTGCCCCGCCAGCGCTTCGGGCAAGGCCTCGAATGCCAGTGCGGCATAGGGCGAGACGGGGTCGAAGTAGAAGGTGAGGCGCTTCATGGTGTCACTCGGGTCGGTTCGGCGTCAGCCACAGGCCCTGGCGCTGCAATTCAGCGCGCCGGACCGGCAAGCCCGCCAGGATCTGGCGCTGGCGCGTCTCGCTCGCACTGCCCCAGCCGGCAATCTCCTGCAGGCTGCGCGCGCAGCCCCGGCACCAGCCGCTGGCGGCGTCCATCTGGCAGATGTTCACGCAGGGCGACCGTGCCGCGGCCGTCATGCCTGCACCACGTCGATGACCGGCGCGCCCGTGAGCTGCTGCAGCTCATCCGGTGTCAGCTTGAAAACGCCGTTCGGATGTCCGGCAGCCGCCCAGATGATGTCGAAGCGGAACAGCTCGCGGTCGATGAACAGACGCGGCCGAGCGCCACCGTCGGCCGGCGCGAAGCCGGCCGGCGACACGCCGCCGATGGAGAAGCCCGTGCGCGCCTTGACGAAGTCGGCGTCGGCGCGCCCCAGCGCGCCGGTATGCGGCTTGAGCCGGGCCTCGTCGACACGCCGGTCTCCCGAGGTGATGACGAGCACCGCCGAATCGTCGGCCTTGACGCGAAAGACCACGGACTTGGCGATCTGGCCCAGCGTGACGCCCAGCGCGTCGGCCGCCTCCTGCGCGGTACGCGCGGCGACGTCCAGCCACAGCGGCGCATGCGGATGGTCCGCCGCCTGCAGCGCCGCGCTGACGCGCTGAAAGCCTTCGGGGCGGGAGGGATCGACGGGGTGCACTTCGGCCATGCGGCATTGTGTCGCGCCGCCGGTCGCGTGCGGATCAGCCAGCGCCGCAGGCCGCCGCCAGCGGCGTGTGCAGCGGCAATGCCAGCCGCACCGGAATGACATCCAGCCGCACGCCGAGCAAGGTGTAGCGGTCCCCTGCCGCCGTCGCTTCGCGCCAGCCAACGAGACCCGGCTCGCGCCACAGCCGGAACTCGAAGCCGATGTCGAACTGCCGATCCTGAGTCGGCAGCACATGGCGGTAGGCCAGTCCCCTCACCTCGTCAGCCGCCCCTTCCAGCAGTTGCGCGAGCGCGGCCTGCAGGCAGCCTTCGGCGAGGAAGTCCAGAAAGTAGCGATCAAAGCCTGTACGGGGCACGAACCCGGGCGCAGACGGATCGATCCGCAGCGCCTGCGCCTTGTGCGGGGCCGGCGTCGTCTCGCCGGTGTCCAGGTCATGGACGTCGCCAGCATCCAGGTAGGCCAGCCGGGCGCCGCGCAGGTTGAAGGCTGGCAGCGCGGCGTCATGCTCCGCATCCGCCAGGTCCACCAGCATCGCGCCGCCCCCACCGATGACCTCCAGCCGCCCGCCCTGGATGACGACAGCGGCGTTCTCGTCCACGCCGAGACCGCGGCGGCAGCCCAGCGCATGCAGCGCCGGCAGCATGCGGCCAATGCGACCGCGGCGCAGGAAGTGCTGGTCGATCAGCAGCCCCTCGCGGACGAAACCCAGGCCGCGGTCGTACTCCTGCCCCGCGCGCCACAAGCCCTTGAGCACGGCGACGTTGTCCATCGCGTCGCGGAACATCAGCTGGCTCATGACGGCCGCACCGGCGCTGGTGCCGGCAATGACGCCACCGGCTGCGAATACGGCACGCACGGCGTCGAGCATCGCGGTCGGCTGGCCGCCGGGCTGCAAGGTGTCGACGATGTACTCCTGCGCACCGCCCGAGAAGAAGACCGCGCGGCTGGCCGCCACCTGCGCGATCAGCGCCGGGTCATGCAGCCGC
This sequence comes from Pelomonas nitida, assembly GCF_043555975.1. Lineage (NCBI taxonomy): Bacteria > Pseudomonadati > Pseudomonadota > Betaproteobacteria > Burkholderiales > Sphaerotilaceae > Roseateles > Pelomonas nitida. The sequence continues at coordinate 42,082 of NZ_JBIGIA010000003.1, forward strand.
GCCTGCAGGTCGACGCCGTCGAGATGAGGTGCGATGGGGATGACCTGGGCGACCGCGCCACAACGGTTCAGCGACGCGACGATCTGCGCCGAGATGCGCTCGGGCTCGTAGGCAGCCGTCGGGAACACCGCGATGCGTGCGCCCGCACCGCCGGCCTCGTCGACGATGCGCTGCCAGACGGCCGCACTATCGGCTTTCAGTGCGCCGCCGATGACGACAACGGTGCCTGCTTTCGGAGAAGTCTGCAATTTGAGGAGCCTGCGCCGCCAGCGGCGCACATGAAACTGGATGGGAAAGCCCGCAATGATCGCAGGCCGCCGCCGGGCCTACTGCCCCGACGGGCTGGAGGCCGTCAATGCCGGCGGCGAAGCTTCACCCCCCTGGCCTGCGGCGGTGGACGGCCCTGTCCAGCCGCCATACAGCGGCATCGGCAGGCGCACCGGGCTGATGTCCAGGTAGAGGTTCGTCACCGTGAACTGCTCGCCACCGAACTCCTCGGTGCTCCAGCCCATGGAGTCCGACCCCTTGTAGATGCGGAACAAGAAGCCCAGTTCCGCGAGCGGGTCGTTGGCGCGCGGCAACACGTCGAAGGCCAGGCCCTTGGTTTCCTTGCGCACGCTGTCGATGAGGCGGGCCATCGAGTTGGAGATCGTGGAGTCGCCCAGCATGTCCAGGCTGAAGACGTCGTCCGTGTAGTAGGGCTTGAAGCTGGGCGACTCGGCGTCGTGCAGGTCACCGCGCAGTTTGGGTGCTGACGGCGTCGTCGAGCGCGCCCGCAGGTGATAGCGGTCGCCATGCTCCAGGTAGGACAGCCGCGCCCCCTGCACATTGAAGGCGCCCAGCGTGGCGTCCGTCTTGGCCTCGTTCAGGTCGACGATGAGGGCGCCGCGGTCGCCGATCACCTCGATCTCGTCGCCGCGGATGATGGCCGCCGTGTTCTCGTCCACGCCCAGGCCGATCTTGTAGCCCTTGGCCATCATCAGCGGGATCATGCGGCCGAAACGGCCCCGTTTCAGGAAATGCTGGTCGACAAACAGGTGGGGGCCCACGAAGCCCAGCCCTCGATCCACCTGCTTGCCGTCCGCGAAGCGGCCCTTCAGCACGTTGATGACGCTGGGGGCGTCGCGGAACATGATGGTGCTCATGATGGCGGCGCCGGCCGAGGTGCCGGCTACCACGCCGCCCTTGCGGTAGACGTCCCAGATGGCTTCGAGCATCGGCGTGCTCTGGCCACCGGGCTGCAGCACGTCGACGATGCGCTCCTGCACACCGCCGGTGAAGAAGATGCCCTTGGCAGCCTTGACCTTGGCGATCAGCGCCGGATCGCGCACGACCTTGTTCAGGTCCACCCACAGGAACTTCGGCGCGACCGGCAGCGCCTCGGCCACAGCGCCGCGACGCTGCAGCAAGTCCACCACCTGCTTGGCGCTGGCTTCGGGATCTTCACTGGCCGTGCCGAACACGACGAAGCGTGCGCCCTTGCCGCCGGCCAGTTGCACGATGCGCTGCCAGACCTCCTCGTTGTCGGCCTTGAGCGCACCACCGATGGGCACTGCATAGCCGCGAATCACCGGTTCGGCATCCGCCACGGGCTGCAGCGCCCCCGTACTGCCCGACGGTGCCTGCGGCGCTGGTGCTGCAGGTTTCGGCGCGGCGGCGCGAGGTGCGGGCGCGGGTGCCGCCGCGGGCGCAGGCGCGAACGGACGGAACAACCGGAACCCTTGGGGCGCACTCGACGCTGCGGCCGGCGCCGTGGACGCGGTGGGCGCCGCTGCCTGTACCCCCAAGGCCAGCGCCGTCGCGGTCAATCCCGCCCCGATTCGTAACCACCATGCCCTCATGCCCACGTTCCTCCTGGTTGCAGCGCACCATCATGACAGACGCACCCCCTGGGTTTGCCCCTAATCCCAACGATAAGGGACGTGGCGCGCACGAGACGAAACTCACACCGGGGCCAAATGCTAGCCGCGCGGTGCCTAGACTCGTGGAGAACGCCACTTGGATTCCGGAGTCTGCCGATGAGAAGCCCCTGTCCGTCCCGCATCGCCCTGGCGGTCGCGCTGCTCGCGCTGGCGAGCGGCGCCCAGGCGCAGGAGAAGCTTGAACGCGTCGAGGTGACGGGCTCGGCCATCAAGCGCATCGAGGGCGAGACCTCGCTGCCGGTGCAGGTGATCTCTCGCAGCGAGATCGACAAGGCCGGCCTGACCACCGCGGCCGAGATCCTGTCTCGCATCAGCGCCAGCGCCAACAACCTGACAGACGGGGGCAGCGTTGCGCCTGGTGGCTTTCGCGACCAGATGGGCTTCAATGGCGCCAACCTGCGCGGCCTGGGCGTGTCGTCCACGCTGGTGTTGCTCAACGGCCGCCGCATGGCCAACTTCGCGTCTCCCGGCGATTCCGCAGGCGTGGACCTCAACAGCATCCCCGCCGCCGCCATTCAACGCGTGGAGGTGCTGCTGGACGGTGCTTCGTCGCTGTACGGCTCCGATGCGATCGGTGGCGTCATCAACTTCATCACCCGCAAGGATTTCAGCGGCGTCGATGTGAGCCTGATGGCCGGCAACACCACCGAAGGTGGCGGCGGCAACAAGCGCTCGGCCACGCTGTCAGGTGGCTTCGGTGACTATGGCCGCGACGGCTTCAACGTGATGGGCGTGCTGGACGTGCAACGAGCCAGCAGCCTCAACGCCTCTCAGCGCAAATTCATCAAGGAACTCGACATCCCGGGCCGCCTGCCCGACCTGCTGTCCAGCGCCAGTTTCCCGGGCAACCTCGTCCTCACCAGCACGCAGCAGCAGACCCTGGTCGATGCCGGCTACAAGGCCAACGGCAAGACCGTCGTCGACCCCGACGCGGCCTACATCAATCCGTCGGCCGCAACCGGCTGCAACCCCGCGAATGGCAGCCTCTACCTGCCCGAGGGCATTGGCGGCGTCGATGGCTGCACGTTCGACTACATGCGCGACATCGAGCTCTACCCCAAGTCCAGAAAGAGCAGTGCCTTCGGCCGTGGCGTGCTGAACCTGGGCGGCGGCCACCAGCTCTTTGCGGAGGTGTCGCTGGCGCGTTCCCGCACCTTCTACACGGGTACGCCCAACCGCATCGATGCGGACATCGACGTCTCCCGCGTTCCCATCTTTGCGGGCACGCCTTTGCTCTCGCTGGACCCCGAGGATGAAGAGCGCGTCATCACCGCACGCACCCGACTGACCGAGGCCGGGCTGAGAACCAGCGAACTGGTGTCGTCGTCCAACCGATTCGTCGTCGGCACCAACGGCACGCTCGTCGGCTGGGACTACGAATGGGCGCTGAACCACAGCACCAGCAAGGTGTCCGACCGTGATTACCAAGGCTACCTGGACGAACAAAAGATCCGCGACGGTTTTGCCGACGGCACGCTCAATGCCTTCGGTCCTTCCGGTGCAGCCGGGCTGGCGCTGTACGAGGCCGCGCAGATCCGCGGCGAGGTTCGCCGCGCCACCGGCACGACGGACAGCCTGGACTTCAAGATGTCCCGGGGCCTGATGCCACTGGCCGGCGGCGATCTCGCCTTGGCATTGGGCGGCGAATTCCGCCGCGAAAAGCAGAACTATCACCAGTCCGATGCGCTGAAGGCGGACACCATCCTGGGGGAAACCTCGCAGGGGCCGGACTCCGACTTCGGCAAGTCGCGCAAGGTGGCGGCGGTGTTCAGCGAAATCAGCGCGCCCCTCACCAAGCAGCTCGAACTCCAAGGAGCGTTCCGGTACGAGCGCTACCAGGTCAGCGGCGGCGCCCTCAGCCCCAAGCTGGGCCTGAAGTACATGCCGACGACGGAATTGCTGCTGAGGGCGTCCGTCGGCAAGGGCTTCCGCGCCCCCAGCATGTCTGACTTGTATCGCCCCACAACGACAGGCACCGCCGCAACACTGGTGGACCCGGTCTGCATGCAAGAAGCCAGCAACCCGAGCCCGACCAAATGTTCGGATACCTGGACAACGCTGAATTACAGCAACAGCCAGCTGAAGCCGGAAAAGTCTCGACAGTTCTCCGCCGGTGTCGTCTTCGAACCGCAGCGCGGCGTGGTGCTGAACGCCGATTACTGGAACATCGAGAAGAGCAACCTGATCAGCACGCTGGGCGTTGATGTCATCCTCGCCAACCTCGACAAGTACGGCAGCCTCGTTCACCGTTACTGGGACAGCGCCAACCTGCCGGCAGATTGCGCCAGCCACTACGACCCGGACGACTACGACATCTGCGCCATCGATCTGGTGAAGGCCAACCGCGGCAAGCAGCGCATTTCGGGCGTGGACCTCGGCGCCAGCTTCAGCGGCCTCAAGACCAGCGTCGGCGAATTTGCGTTGCGCCTGAACGGCACGCTGACGCTCAAGTCACAGCAACAAACCGGTGACGGCGACCCGTTCGTCAGCAATCTGGGCCAGTTCATCAACGATGGCGTGGTGCAGCGCTGGCGCCATACGCTGAGCGTCGACTGGACGCGGGGCCCGTTCACGGCAACGCTCTCCAACAACTACCTGTCCGGCTATCACGACCAGCACATCGTCGGCAAGGAGGACCGCAAGGTCGCTGCCTACTCGCTGTGGAACCTGTCCGCCGGCTGGGAGATGACGAAGTCGCTGACGCTGCGCGCCGGCCTGCAGAACGTGTTCGACAAAGCGCCGCCGTTCTCGCAACAAGCCTGGTTCTTCGTCAGTGGCTACGACCCCAGCTACACCGACCCGCGCGGCCGCTTCGCCTACGTGAGCCTGCGATACACGATCCAGTAGTGCAGCAAGCGCGCCATTGAAAACGGGCCGCATCTGCGGCCCGTCTTTTAAGTGTCCCTCACGAGGACACCCGTCGCCGGCGGTGCTCTGCACACCGGCGCAACAGTGAATGCCTCAGATCGGCGACACCCAGATGATGTTGTTGGCGGCGTTCCCCGAACTGCAGTTGACGGTACAGGGCAAGGTACCGGGGTCGTAATACTGCGAGCCACCGTTCTGGACAATCTTCGTCGATCCGCCCAGCGCATTGCTGCCAGTTCCCGTGCCCTGCTTGCCCGCAAAGGTGAAGCCCGCCACGGTGGTTGCGCCGCCCGTCGAGAAATACTGCCCGGCCAGGATGGCGCCGTAGACTTCGCTGGAAGCGCCCAGCGTGATGTTGCCGCCGGAGAACACGCCATTGACGATACCGCCCGCGACCAGCGACAAGTTGCCGACCGCCGCACTGGTGGGCAGTCTCGGCGAGCCAGCACACAATTGCGTTGCATAGTTGCTGCCGGACAACCCCTTTGCGCTGAGAGCCGGCAGGTTGTTGGTGTCGTCTGCCACACCCTGGCAGGTGTAGCTGCCAGCCGGGTAATTGGGCGAGAACATCACCATTTGGCCCGACGTCGTGATGTTGCCGGACGCAATGAAGGTGTTCACCCAGCGACCGGTGCCCACATCGAGATTGCCGGTGAACCACAACACCAAAGGCAAGGCGGTGTTGCCGCCGTTCATCGACCAGGTGCCCTGGCTGTACGAGAAGCAGGTGTTGTAGTCGGAATAGCTCTTGCAGACGCGTGCCAACGGCGTCGAGGAGCAGTTGCCGCCACTCGCGGTGCTGCACAACCAGTCCTTCGACGGGCCCGTGGTGTTGTTCGCAATCAGATAGTTGCCGTCCGGCACCCCGGCGATGCCGCGTGCGAGCACCTGCGGGTTGCCGCTGGCGTCGACACCCGTGAACACCAGATTGGCCTGATCGCGCAGCGTGTAGGCGTCCACCGTCGGCTTAGTCAGCGTAAAGGTACTGACCGTCGGCACCACCACGCGCGGGACACTCACGGTGTACCCGTTTTGCACCGTCACATGGACGCCGCCGGTCGGGTAAGGCGTTGTGATGCTCCCCACAGTGCCCGAGGCAACACGCGCCCCGCCATTTGCGCCCCATTGAACCCCGCTGAGCAGTCCCTGCGACTTCAGCACTCCGCTGATGCCCTGGCCATAGTTACCCGTCAGCGTCGTCGTGCCCTGCGTGTAGACATTGCGTGCAGCGCTGACCCTAACATCCCCGATGGCAGAGATATCCGTCACAGGGTCGCCGCTAGGCGGTAGGTAAGTGACGGTGCCATTGGCACTCAAGGACACGGCGTTGGAGCTTGTGGACGTCCAGTTAATGTTCCCCTCGGTCAGAATGTTCAGGGCACTTGCTGCCCCACCGGTCACCGCCACACTGCCAGTGGCCTGCACGTCTCCAGCGTAGGCCGAGCCTCCAGAAAGAGTGACAGCGCCGTTGCTGTGAATGCCGCCGATGGAGCTGGCAGCACCACCACTGAGCGTGACGTTGCCGATGGCGTTGATGCGCTGCGCATTCGCCGCCCCCTCCAGCAAGATGTTGCCGTTGCTGCACAAGGTGTTGGCCGAGATCGCTGCCGACACGCTGAGGTCGCCCGTCGCACAAACGGTATTCAGGCCCGTCACCGAGCCATTCAGCGTCAACGACCCGCCCAACACCGACAGGTTCTGCGGCTCCCCGCCGCCGGTGTACATCACGCTACCCGACAAGGTAGTGTTGCCGTTGTACATCTGCCCGGTGCCGTAACTGTTGGGCGGTGTGGAGGGCGTGACGCCGCCGCCCACAAAGGGACGCAGCACCACCGCCAGCGCCGATGTCGCACCGGCACTGGTGCCGATCACATTGAAGCGCAGATTGCTGCCAACTTTGCCCACGTAGTTCACTGCAATGCCGTCCGGCACGCCTGCCAAAGTCAGCGGCCCCGGCGTCAGCCGCGCCGGTGTTGTCAGATTCGCCACCGCTGCGGACAGAATCGACACGCCGCTCCACGCATTCAGCTCAGCCTGCGTCGCCACGTGTTCGGTGAATTGCAACTTCTGCGCCGCAGCAGGCGCCTGAAGGCTGCGCGCGGTCAGCGCCATCAGCCCGATGGCGGCAATCAGCACCAGCACCAGGCTGGCTGCGCCATGCTGCTGGCGCACGCGCGGCCCAGGCCTTAAGACCGACAAAACCTGTTGATTCCGCATCACCACCGCCCCCTCAATTCGGAAGATTGCTCAGACACAGCGTGTTGGCCGCCGTTCCCAGCGCCTGCAAGGTGACCACCACACCCGGCTGTGCACCCGGCCCACCGCCGTAGGGCCAGCAACTCCCCTTGGCCACCGCAAACGTCAAATCCGTGAAGCTTTGCGGCGGCGCCAGTTCGGTGCGATTGCCCCAAGTCACCTGAAGCCAGTTGGAAGCCGCCGTGCAGTCTGCGGGCCCCAGCAAACTGAGACCGCCGCCGCTGGAAACGAGCGCCCAGCACTTCACATCACCTGTGATCTTGGTGTCCCAGACCAAGGCCGTCCCTGTGCTCGATGTGCTCGAAATCGTGGCTGCCGCCCCTGTCAGCGAGGTGTTGGACAGCGTCGACGAACTCAACAGCACCAGATCGGTGTTGGCCGCAGCGCCGACCGGCGTGGCCGTGGCACCCATGCCCCAGCCTGCCTGCAAGATCAGGCGCGGCGTCGACACCGCGAGGCTGACCCCTTGCGACACCCGTGTCGTGTTGGCCACCACGGCATTGCCGCTGTGAACCACGCCCTTGTAGGCCATCATCAGCGCCACCACCGAGATCATCGACAGCGCCATGCCCACCATCAGGCTGATGAGCGACACCCCGCCCTGCGTGTGGCGGCGGTTCATTGCGCGCTGGACACGGTCAGCGTCCCTCCGAGCACATCGTCAGTCACCGACGCCTGGATTTTTTGCGTGCTTGTCGCCGGCAAGGTGACGGAGACCGGCGTTGTCACGCCAGGGAAAGTCACCGACACGCCGCTGTAGGCCGTACAGCGATAGCTCACCGACAACGACTTGCCGGCGACCGTCACAGCCCGCGACGCACCGCAAAGGGCGACGCCCTCTCGCATCAATTGCGCGCGAATCTGGTCGACGGCAGCGCTACGCAAATTGGCACTGTTCTGCGCACGCCCGGCGCGGGCCACGGCATACACCGTCGCGGTCGCGATCAAGCCGGCCAACACCATGCCGATCATCGCCTCGACGAGGATGACGCCGCGCTGCGCCGCCTTAGAAGAACTGTCGACTGACATTGGTGCTGCCCGATGTGACGGTGTAGGTGGTGGCCAGGCTGCAGGTGGCCGTGCCGGCTGACGAGGTGCGCAGCCCCTGGTTGGAGAATCCGAAACATGTCGGCGCGGCGGCCGGCGTCCCCACCGTCAGGGATGTGTTGTCAGGCAGCGTGCCGCTCCACACGGGGGCTCCGTTACAGCTGCCGCCGAGATAGACATTGAGCACACCGCTGTTCAGGCAAACCACCGCTGCGGTGGCCGACGTACCGGTTTGCCCACCCACGTTCTGCAGAGCAAAAGCCTTCGCGACGCTGTACGCCTGCTGCACCAGGCCCTGGCCCTTGGCCACCTTGTTGCCCCGGATCCAGCCCTGTCCCAGCGAGACCGCCGCCGCCAGCACGAGCATCAACACCACGATGGTGACCATCAGCTCGATCAGACTGTAGCCACGCAGCCGCCGGCTCCGCCCACCCACCCCAGCGCTGCGCATAAGCACCTTCACCAGGTTGTTGCGCCACCCGCGCAACCCGACCGCGTGCGGCCGTTTGCGCTGGTGAGCGAGATGGTGCAGCCACTGACTGCGGTGCTGGTGCCTACCGCCTCCACCGTGTACGTAGGCGGGAACACACTGTTGCTCACCGCCGAGATCTTGTAGTTGAAATCAGCACCTTGCGCCGGCGCCCAGGCTGGCAGCAACACCTTAACAGCCGCGGTGTCCGCGGCTGTCGCGGGGTACGTGGTGTTGTTTTGTAGGTAAACGTCCATGTTCATGGCCAGAGACACCAGGTCCATCTGGCCCGAATTGACTTTTTGCCTGGCGATGTAGCGGCTGTATTGCGGCACAGCGATGGCCGCAAGGATGGCAATCACCACGCAGGTGATCATCAACTCAATGAGGGTGAAACCCCTGGAGAAGCTGCGCATCAGTGTTCTTCTATGGAAAGCCAGACCTTGCGCCCAGCGTCACCAACGACCCTCCCATAGGCGCTACGCCGTCAGAATAACCGACCAGGCCATCTGACAATGTTATGCAATTGTATCCGCTTGACGCGCCAGCAATGGATTGGCCCGATTGACACCGGTTCAAAACCTGACACCAAACTCTTCAGCCAAGCGCGTCACTTGCGCGCGCAACACCACAAGCTCCGCCTTCACGGCCGCCAACTCCGCCCGGCACAGCGCCAACTCTTCGTCCTGCGGTCCGGCGCCCGCCGCCCCCTGCGCCACACTCGCCACCGGACCGCACAGCAAATGCGCCCAGCGCGCCTCGCGTGCGCCGGGCGCCTTGGCGCACTTCACCACCAGTGCCGGCTCACGGGCAGCCAATTCTTCCAGGAAGCCTTCCACTGACGACACGTCCGCGAAGCGATGCAGGCGGTCGGTGTTCTGGCGCAATTCGGCCGCCGTCTGCGCGCCGCGCAGCAGCAACTGCGTCAGCAAAGCCACCGCCGCACCCGGCACACCGTAGGCTCGCGCAAAATTGTGCTCATAGCGCAGCACACGGCTACCGCTGACCGTGTTCACCAGGCTCAGCGCCTTGAGCTCTTCAACGGCCGCCAGCACCTCGGCTTCCGCCACATCCATCACCGGGTCCCGTGCGGTCTTCTGGTTGCAGCCGGAGGTCAGCGCATTGGCAGACAGCGGATAGCTGTCGGGCACCGTGTGCTCTTTTTCAACCAGCACGGCCAGCACACGCCCCTCCAGCGGGGTCAGGTCTCGCTTGATCATCACTCGATCACACCCCGAAGCCATCGTCGGCCTGGATGACCGCACCGTTGATGAAGTGGCTCTCGTTGGCGCACAGCATCAGCAGCGCGGTGTCGAGATCCTGCGGCTGGCCCACGCGCTTGCGCGGCAGCAGCTCGACGAGCTTCCTGCCCTGCTCGGTGTCCCAGTGGTGGTGGTTGATTTCAGTGTCGATATAGCCCGGGCAGATCGCGTTCACGTTGATGCCGAACTTGCCCCACTCCAGCGCCATGGCCCGCGTCATGTGGATGACGGCGGCCTTGCTCATCGCATAGACGCCAATCTGGCTCAGCACGCGCAAGCCCGCCATCGACGCGATGTTGACGATGCGCCCGCCGATGAAGGTACCCGGCGCCGCGCCGCGGGCCCGGGCCAGCATGCGCTTGCCCACTTCCTGCGCGACAAAGAATGCGCCGCGCGCGTTGGTGTCCATCACGAAGTCGTAGTCGTTCTCGGTGACGTCGGTGAGGCGCTGCGTCGTGCTGACGCCGGAGTTGTTGATGAGGATGTCCAGCGTGCCGACCTCGGTCTCGGCATGCGCGACGGCCGCCCGGATGCTGGCGACGTCGGTGACGTCCAAATGCACGACATGGGCGTCGCCACCGCCACCCTCGATCTCGGCGCGCAGATCCTTCAGCCGCTCGATGCGGCGACCGGCCAGCACAACACAGGCGCCGGCCTGGGCCAGCGTGCGGGCGAACTGCGCACCCAGCCCGCTGGACGCGCCGGTGATCAGCGCGACGCGGCCTTCGAGGTTGATGGAGTAACTCATGGGACTGCCTCTTCGTGATGTCGCGAGCATCCTACCGGCCCCAGCAACCGCACCCGGCGTGGCACGCGCGACGAACCGGCGCTAGACGCCCGCCACCAAAAATAGCACGACCGTTCTTTTTCAGAGGATGCGTCCGTAGAATCGCGCCCCATTCAGTTCTCGAAAGCGCCCGGCAATGACAACAGAGGAAATCCTGGCCCAGTTCGGCCCCCGCGAGTCCATGGAGTACGACGTGGTCATCGTCGGCGGTGGCCCTGCCGGGCTGGCCACGGCCATCCGGCTCAAGCAGATCAGCCCCGACGCCAGTGTCGTCGTGCTCGAGAAGGGGTCGGAGCCGGGGGCGCACATCCTGTCCGGCGCGGTCATGGACCCACGCGCCATCACCGAGCTGTTCCCGAACTGGAAAGAGCTGGGCGCACCGTTGAACCAGGCCGTGACCGGCGACGACGTGCTGCTGCTCAACGAGACCGGCAGCACCCGCATGGCTGACTGGCTGGTGCCGCGCAACTTCCACAACCATGGCTGCTTCGTCGTGAGCCTGTCCGACGTCGTCAAGTGGATGGCCCAGCAGGCCGAGGCGCTGGGCGTCGAGATCTTCCCCGGCTTCTCCGCAGCGGAAGTGCTCTACGACGAACAGGGCCGCGTGAAGGGCGTGGCCACCGGCAACATGGGCCTGGGCAAGGACGGCCAGCCCACCGACCACTTCCAGCTCGGCATGGAGTTGCTGGGCAAATACACCGTGTTCGCCGAGGGCGCGCGCGGCCACCTGGGCAAGCAACTGCTCGCCAAATACCAGCTCGCCGCCGGCAAGGACACGCAGACCTTCGCCATCGGCATCAAGGAGCTGTGGGAGATCCCGGCTGGCAAGGCCCAGCCCGGCAAGGTCGTGCACACCGCCGGCTGGCCGATGGAGGGCGACACCTTCGGCGGCGGTTTCCTCTACCACCTGGACGGCAACCGCGTGACGCTGGGCTTTGTCGTCGGCCTGGACTACGACAACCCGTTTCTGAGCCCGTTCGAGGAAATGCAGCGCTGGAAGACCCATCCGGCCATCCGCGCCCATCTGGAGGGCGGCAAGCGCATCGGCTATGGCGCGCGCGCCATCAACAACGGCACGCCGCAAGCCCTGCCCAAGACCGTGTTCCCCGGCGGCTGCCTGGTCGGCTGCGACGCCGGCTACCTGAACGCTGCCCGCATCAAGGGCAGCCACGCCGCCATCAAGAGCGGCATGCTGGCCGCCGAGGCGCTGGCCCCGGCAATGCAGGCCGGTCGCGCACAGGATGAGCTGGCGGCCTACCCCGAGGCCTTCGAGAAGAGCTGGCTGAACGAGGAACTGCAGCAGACGCGCAACTTCAAGCTCTGGTTCAAGAAGGGCAAGCTGACCGGCGAGCTGATGACCGGCATCGAGCAGTGGCTGCTGCCCAAGCTGGGCGTGCAAAGCCCGCCCTGGACGCTGCACAACCACAAGGCCGACCACTCGACGCTGCGCCCGGCCGCCGAGTTCCAGCCCATTGCCTATCCCAAGCCGGATGGCAAGCTCAGCTTTGACCGCCTCTCGTCGGTGTTCATCTCCAACACCAACCACGAGGAAAACCAGCCCGCCCATCTGACGCTCAAGAGCGACGCCGTGCCGGTGCAGGTCAACCTGGCCACCTACGCCGGCCCCGAGAGCCGCTACTGCCCGGCCGGTGTCTACGAGTTCGTGCCCAACGAGGGCGGCAGCGGCCAGCGCCTGCAGATCAACGCGCAGAACTGCGTGCACTGCAAGACCTGCGACATCAAGGACCCGACGCAGAACATCGTCTGGGTGACGCCCGAGGGCGGTGGCGGCCCCAACTACGCCGGCATGTGACGCCAGCCTCGCACCGAACCCAGCCAGCCTCGTGCTGGCTTTTTGTTGCCCGCTGCACACCGCATCGATAGACTGTTATTTCATACAGTCAACGTGTGGAGACGCTTGTGAGCGAAGGCAGCATCAGGGTCGGTATCGGCGGCTGGAACTTCGAGCCCTGGCGCGACAACTTCTATCCGCCGGGTTGGCCGCAGGCGCGCGAGCTCGCCTACGCCAGCCGGCGCCTCACGGCCATCGAAATCAACAGCAGCTTTTACGGCGCGCAGAAACCCGCCACCTTCGCCAAGTGGCGGCGGGAAACGCCCGAGGGCTTCGTGTTCTCGCTCAAGGCCATCCGCTTCGCGACCCAACGCCGCGTGCTGGCTGACGGTGCCGAGTCGATCCGGCGCTTTGTCGACTCCGGCATCGCCGAGCTGGGTGACAAGCTGGGGCCCATCGTCTGGCAGCTCGCGCCGACGCACCGCTTCGACGCCGCCGACCTCACCGCCTTCCTGGAGCTGCTGCCCCGCAGTGTCGACGGCCTGCCGCTGCGGCACGCGCTGGACGTGCGGCACGACAGCTTTCGCTGCCCGCAATACCTCGCGCTGGCGCGGCGCTTCGGCGCCGCCACCGTCTTCACCGAGTCCGACGACTACCCGCCGCTGGCCGAGGTGACTGGCGACTTCGTCTACACGCGCATCATGCGCACGCAGAGCGACGAGCCACTCGGCTGCAGGCCCGAGGTGTTCCCGGCGCTGGCTGCGTCTGCCCGAGCCTGGGCCCAGGGGAGCGAACCGACCGGGCTGCCGCGCGTGGAGCCCGCGCTGACTCCAACGTCAGCGCCGCGCGACGTCTTTGTCTTCTTCATCAGCGGCGCGAAGGAACGGGCGCCTCATGCCGCGATGGCGTTGCGCCGCGCGCTGGGCGAATGCGTCGAGCCTGCCAGCGGCCACGCCTGACTCGCCAAGCACCGCGCACACGACCGCCTCAGCCCGCGAGCCGCGCCATCCACGCAGCCAAGGCGCGTTCCTCGGCATTTGACGAAGCCGCCAGCGCCGCCTGGATGCGCTCGCGCTCGGTGGCGGCCCGGTTCTGGCTCAGCTTGAGCTTCAACTCCCAGCGCGTGACGCGCAGCCGGAAGCCGACGATGGCGCCCAGCAGCTTCTGCTGATAGTCCTCGTCCAGACCACGCCACTGCTCGGCGTAAGCCGGCTCGAACTGGGCGATCAGGCGCTTGAGCAACGCATCCTTGTCGGCGCTGCCATCGACGAGCTCGATGTCGCCATAGACATGCAGCGCCGCATAGTTCCACGTCGGCACGTTGCGCGCGCTGTCGTAGTGCCGCGGGCTGATGTAGGCGCTCGGGCCGCTGAAGACCGCCATCAAGTGCCGTTGCTGCGCCAGCCAGCCCCAGTGGGGATTCGCGCGCGCCATGTGCCCCTCCAGCACCAGCGGCTCGCGGCTCAGCGCCACGAGCGGCACATGGGTGCCGAAGCCTTCGCCCTGCGCATCGGGGCCGAGCAGCAGGGCCAGCGGCTGCTCCTCGACGAGTTGCAGGGCCAGCGAGAGATCGTCGGACGCGAAATGCTTGGGCAGGTACATCGCAGCGGAGCTTGGACGGGGGTGACGCCGCATTGTGGAGGCAGGCGCACGCCAGGCCGCCCACCACAGTTCTCACCATGCGCGCGAATTTGTGTGACACCTTGCGCGCTCCTGGGCGCAAACTGCTGCAGCGCAACATCTGTTTGCGGCATCCTCCCTCGCCATGCGACGCCCGAGGCACCCCCGACGGCCGAGTGCACACCAGCCCCCCCGCCCACCGGCCGGATCCGGGATTGCTCGCAAACACAGTGACGGAAAGCAGTGCGATGAACAAGGTCTGGCACAAGGGATTGCCCTTCAGTGCAGCGGTGGCGCCCTATCTGCGCCGCATGGCATCGGTCGACGAACATCGCGAGGCGCTGCTGCGGCTGCAAGGCGTGTGGGACAGCCTGGCGCTGCTGGGCCAGATGAGCGGCACGGCCACCGACATCGCACAGACCCGCACCGCCTTCCAGGACCTGACGACGACGCTGCTGGACAGCTTGGCGCGCCGCCTGCATGCCCGCGCGCTGGAGCGCATGGCCGGCAAGGCCCGCGTGACCATCGACATCCTCGTGCGCAACCTGTTCGAACGCACCGCCGACGTCGGCTTCCTCGCCGTCGACGGCCCGCTGGGCGCCCACGCCCTGCTGGACAGCGCCGACGCGCACCACGCCGACAGCCGCGCCGCGCTGCAGGCACGGTTCGCGGCCTACACCGCCAAATACTCCGTCTACGACGACGTCATCGTGCTGGCCCCCACCGGCGAGGTGCTGGCCCGCCGGGACGATCGCCAGCCCCTGCAGCGCTGCGACGAACCCTGGGTTGCCGACGCGCTGGCCTCCGACGCCCCGTACGTCGAACGCCACGGCGCCACGGCGCTGCTTGGTGGGCGACAAGGCCTGATATACGCCCGCGCGCTGCGCGCCCCCGGCGCGACCGCCGATCAACCCGCAATCGGCCTGCTGTGCCTGAGCTTCCGACTGGAGGACGAAATGTCGGCCGTCTTCAGGCAACTGCTGGCCGGCCCCGACGAGCGCGCCGTCATCTGCCTGCTCGACGAGCAGCAGCGCGTGCTGCAGAGCTCAGACCCCTGGCAGTTCCCGATCGGCGCGCCACTGCCGCTGCGCGGCGAGCGCCTGATGTTCGCCGGGCGCGACTACCTCTGCGCCACCGCCGCGGCCAGCGGCTACGAGGGCTATATGGGGCCGCCGGGCTGGCAGGCCTGCGTGCTGACGCCGCTGGAATGGGCCTTCGAGGACGACCAGGCTGCCGACGACTCACTGCGCATCCTGGGTGACGCGCTGGACACCAGCCGGCTCTTCGACGCCGAACTGCAGGGCATTCCGCGCGAGGCACGCCGCATCCAGCGCAATCTCTCCCGCACGCTCTGGAACGGCAAGCTGCGCAGCCACGGCCAGGCCCCCGGCGACACCAGCGCCCCGGGCTTCGCCACGACGCTGCTCAACGAGGTGCAACGCACCGGCGCGCAGCTGCGCCAGGTGTTCGAGCAGGCCATTGCCACACTGCAGCAATCCGCGCTGGCCGCCGTGTTCGACACGGCGCTGTTCCAGGCCCGCCTGGCCATCGACATCATGGACCGCAACCTGTACGAGCGCGCCAACGACTGCCGCTGGTGGGCGCTCGACGTGCGGCTGCAGCGCGCGCTGGCCGCACAGGGCACGCCGCGCGCCGCCGCGGCGGCCAGCGAAGCCCAGCACGTGCTGCAGCACATCAACAGCCTCTACACGGTGTACTCGCTGCTGCTGGTGTTCGACGTGAACGGGCGCGTGGTGGCCGTGTCCGACCCTGCCCAGGCCCGCCATGTCGGCCAGACCTTGACGGCGCCCTGGGTGGCCGGCGCGCTGGCGCTGCGCGACCCGGAACGGCATGTCGTGTCGCGCCACGAAGCCACGCCGCTGTACGACACACCCGGCGCCGTCGGCGGCGGCGGCGCGCGCCCGACCTATGTCTACGCAACGTCGCTCCAGCACGACGGCCAGGTCGTGGGCGGCATCGGCATCGTGTTCGATGGCGATCCGCAATTCGCCGCCATGCTGAAGGACTCACTCCCCCGGGCGGCCGACGGCGCGCCGACCGATGACGGCACCACGGCGGCCGTGGCCCTGTATGCAGCCCGGGACGGCCGCGTGGTCGCCAGTGCCGATGCCCGCTGGCCCGCCGGCGCGACCGCACCGCTGCCTGCCGGCACGCTGACCGCCCTCGCGGCGGGTGAAACGCGGCGCATGCACATCGAGGTGAACGGCATGGTCTACGCCGCCGGCATCGCCATGTCTCAGGGCTACCGCGAATATCGGCAGGGCCAGGCGGTGTCCAGCGAAGACGTCGCCGCCGTGCTGCTGCTGCCGCTGGGCCCGAAGGTGCTGGCGCCAGACGGCGGCCAGGACGGCAGCTTCGTGCCGCCGGTGGCGCAGGCCGGCACCGAGCGTCTGGACATCGCGGCCTTCAACGTCGCCGGCGAATGGCTGGCCCTGCCTGCGGGCTTGCTGATCGAAGCCGTGGAGCAGCCGCGCTTGACTGCGCTGCCCAATGCGCCACGCGCCCTTGTCGGCATGCTCCAGCACGACGGCCGCATGCTGCCGGTGCTGGACCTGGGCCTGGCGCTGTACGGGCACGCCACGGCCACGAGCGAGGCGCCCGTGCTCATCTGCCGCAACGCCCAGGGCCAGGGCCTGGCGCTGCGGGTGGGCGAACTGGGGCCCGTCTTCAGCATTGCCGCCACGCAAGCACTCCCGAGCCCGGGCGGGCGGGCACGCCTGGTGCGCGGCGGCGACGCATCCGCGCCCCGCATGCTGACGCTGCTGCCGGCCGAGGACTTGTGGGCCCTTCTCGGCGTGCCGGCCGAGCCACGCTCGCTCGCGCTGCCGGCAGCCTGACCCGCGAGAGGCCCTGCCTGCAGGGGCGTGAGCCGGCTCCTATGATGCCGGCATGACAACCGCCCTGCCCCCACTCCCGCTCGATGGCGATGCGGCCTTGCTGCGCGTTCGCCCCGTCGATGGCGACGCCGACGAGGTGGTCGCCGTGGAGATGCCGATCGCATTGACCGTGAACGGCATCTCGCAGGCCGTCATGCTGGGCACCCCGCTGGACCTCGAGGATTTCGCGCTCGGCTTCGCGCTGTCGGAAGGCTGGCTGGCCCATGCCGGGGAGTTGCTGGACGTTGACATCGACGACTCGCGCGCCGACGGCATCGAGCTCGCGCTGCGCATCACGGCCGCACGCGAACAAGGCCTCAAGCTGCGCCGCCGCCAACTGGCGGGCCGCACCGGCTGCGGCCTGTGCGGCCTGGAGAGCCTGGCCGACTTCCATGCCTTGCGACCGGCCCGCCTGGCGCCGCCAACCCTGCCCCACGGCGCGTTGGCCCGGGCGGCTGCCGCGCTGCCGCAGGCACAGCAGCTCAATGCCCGTTGCGGCGGCCTGCACGCCGCCGCCTGGTGCGCCGTGGACGGCACGCTGCAATTCGTGCGCGAGGACATCGGCCGCCATAACGCGCTGGACAAGCTGATCGGCGCCCGTGCGCGGGCCATTCGCGGCGGCGCTGCGGCCGAGGGCTTCGTCATGATGTCCAGCCGCGCCAGCCACGAACTCGTCCACAAGGCCGCCATGGCCGGCATCGGCGTGCTGGCCTGCGTGTCGGCGCCCAGCAGCCTCGCCATCGCGACGGCACAGGGCCTGGGCGTGCAGCTGTGGGCCTTCGTCCGCGAGGCGCGCGCAACCCGCTACGCGTGATCGAGGCTTTGCCGCACGCGGGTGAGGTAGTCCGCCCGGAACCGCCGCAGCACGTAGTCGCGATGATTGGATTCGGCCAGCCCGGCCCAGGCCTGAACACGCCCCTGCGCAGACGCCTGGGCGCAAGCCGCCAGCGTGTCCGCCCCCGGCTCGGGCTTCGAGGCCGCCGTCATCAGCTCATAGCCATAGTGCTGCATGAGCTCCATCGCCAGCGACTCGATGGTCTCGATGTCATCCATGGACAGCTGGGTCTTGAACTTGTCCTGGATGGCCGGGATCGGCGCGAAGCAGTTCGACTGCCACAGGTCAGACATCTTCGCGAGCTGACGCGCCTCGCTCGATGCCGCCACGTCGAGCATGGCCGGCAGGAACTCGATATTGATGAAGCCGCACACCCTGCGCAGCACGCGCTCCTGGTCGGCAATGAAGTCCTCGAAGCGGATGGTGAGGACGCGGTCCGGGTGACGCTGGGCGAGCGCTCGCCCGGCCTCATGCGCCTTCACCCAGCTGATCGCATTCAACGTGGTGTCGAAGTCGTGGATGATGGCTCTGTTCATCGACGCCACCTGGGCCCGCGGGTCCCGCACGACGTTGAGGAACAGCATGTCGGGAAAGATTGCGAGTTGCTCCTCTGCGTAGTGAACGCTGTCGAGCGACTTGTCCATGACGACCGTGGCGCCGTGTCGCTCCCCGGCGCGCAGCAGCAGCTCCCAGACGATCCTGTGCACGCTGCGATGCTGGCCCTTGATTGCATCGAAGATCTCGCCCGGGTCGAACGCCATGTCCGGCCACTTCACAACGCCGGCGGCCTGCAAGCCAACGACATCGACGACGAGCCGGAAATAGCGACGGTCGTCGTTCAAGTCGCCATACAGCGGCACCAGCGGCATGAAGTCGACGATGTGCAGCGGATACGGCGAATAGAAGTCGGCGTTGATGTTCAACCGCAAACGCAGCGCATGGCTGCCGCAGCGTCGCAGCGGCGTCATCAGCAGCGGCAAGGGACGGCCGGACGGCGTACGGCCGGGAACGATAGAAGCCATCATGTCCCTCTCTCGATGTGCCGGAAGTAGTCGGCGATGAAGCGATCCAGCTCCGCTTCGGGGAGCCGGTCGATGCCGGCCGCACCGGCTCGACCATTGCCATCGGCATAGCGCCTGCAGAGCACATCGGCGCCAACGCCGGCGCGAGTCCGCACACTGACGACGTAGCCGCCCTCGGCTCGGGCTGTGAGCAGCGCAACACAGGCGCCCGGGCTTCGCTGCGTCAGCGCATTGGCCAGCGTCCCGCTGAGCCGCCGGGCCCAGGGAGCCGCCGGCAGCAGGTAGAGCGCGCCATCGTCAGACTCTCGATGGGGGCGCAACGACTGCGCGTGCTGCTGGTCATCGCGATAGCCGTCGGCCAGCGCCTGGTAGTGCGGTGAGCTGACGACGAAATCGAACGGGCTCTCGAAAGCGTGCAGGGCCTCGTACAAGGCCTGGGGATGAAAGTGCAAGTCCTGCACCGTCTCGCCATAGGCGTTGTAGTTGAGCAGCAGGCCCAGGTTTCTCAGCTGAAGAGTCGCCTCGTCGCCATGCCCGCGCTCCTGGGCAAGCTTCTCGGCCACGGACAGCAGGTTGTCGCCGAACGCCCCCGTGATGGCCCAGTCGCGATGGCGGCCGCCCACGTGGCGATCGACCAGCAAGGCCGTGCAGACCTCCGGCGATGGGTCGATGCAGGTGCGCAGACACGGGTGCTCGAAGCACAGTGAGGCCGCGTGATGGTCGAAGTACTGAACAGTTCCACCCGCCTCCAGGACTCGCCGTACATGGCCGGCATTGCGATCGAAGCAGAGATCCAGCGCGGTGACCTCCAACGAGGGCCCTTCCGGCAGGTGGCGCAGCAGGTCGATTTCGCGCTTGACGCCCGTGACGAGGCTGGCGCTTCGCGGCTCGCACAGGCGCAGCTGATGCAACGAACACAGGCCGTCGGCATCGCCGTTGAAGAGGTCAAAGCCATGCATGACGCCGTCACCGCTTCGCTTCGCCCTGCCCGGCCGCTCTGCCGCTACTGCAGCACGCCGAGGCCGTGGAGCACATTCATCAGTTCGTCGGCCGCCTGCTCCAGCGTCAGGCGCCCGGCATCGAGGCGCAACGCCGGCGCTTCGGGCTCTTCGTAGGGCGCCGACACGCCCGTGAACTCGCTGATCAGCCCGGCGCGAGCCTTGGCATACAACCCCTTGGGATCGCGCGACTCACACACCGTCAGATCCGCGCTCATGTGCACTTCGACGAAACGCGACTCGCCAACGATGGTGCGGGCCATGGCGCGGTCTTCTCGCCGTGGCGAGATCAGCGCACTGAAAACAATGAGCCCGGCTTCGTTCATCAACGAAGCGACCTCAGCGGCGCGGCGGATGTTCTCCTGCCGATCGCGCGCGCTGAAACCCAGGTCGCGGTTGAGATGGTGGCGCAGGTTGTCGCCGTCCAGCACGAAGCTCAGGCTGCCCCGTGCGAGCAGGCGGCGCTCCATTTCATAGGCCAGCGTCGACTTGCCGGCGCCGCTCAGGCCCGTCAACCACACCGTCGATGGCCGCTGCCGCAGAAGCCGTGCGCGGTCCAGCGTCGACACCGTGCCCGCGTGCTTGAATATCTCTCTGCCGAGTGGCAACGCATCGACGAGCGGGGCGCCAGCGACACTGCCTGATGTTCGGCTCATGACATTTGCTCCGCACAAACGTTGTTATGCGAATATTTTGCGCAGGCGGGCACTCACGCGATAGCCCCGAAGATGGCATCAATTCGCAATTTGGCCGTTGGCGCCGCGAGCTTCGCTCGCCACCATGGTCAACGTTTGAACGAGACGTCAGATACGCCGCCGCAAACGAAAAAGCCCGCTTTCACAGAGAAAGCGGGCTTTTCGTGTTCTTCGCGAGACTTCAGAAAACGTCTCAGAACTTGTACTTGGCGGAGTCGGAGGGATTCGAACCCTCGATGCAGGTTTTGCCCACATACTCCCTTAGCAGGGGAGCACCTTCGGCCACTCGGTCACGACTCCAGCAGAGCCTCGCATTCTATATCAAGAAAACGAGCCCGATTTGAAATTTCAGGCGGCTGCCGCGTCCTGATCCAGATCGAAGGCCTTGTGCAGTGCGCGAACGGCCAGTTCCATGTACTTCTCGTCGATGACGACGCTGGTCTTGATCTCGCTGGTGGAGATCATCTGGATGTTGATGCCCTCTTCCGACAGCGACCGGAACATCTTGCTGGCCACGCCCACGTGCGAGCGCATGCCGATGCCGACGATGGAGACCTTGCAGATCTTGGGATCGCCGACAACCTTGGCTGCGTTGGTGGCCGGGCCGACCGTGTTCTGCAGCAACTCCATCGTGCGCGCGTAGTCGTTGCGGTGCACGGTGAACGAGAAGTCGGTCTTCCCGTCCTGGGAGACGTTCTGGATGATGACGTCGATGTCGATGTTGGCCTCGGCCACGGGGCCCAGGATCTGGAAGGCGATGCCGGGCTTGTCGGGCACGCCCAGCAGCGTCACCTTGGCCTCGTCACGGTTGAAGGCAATGCCCGAAACGACGGCTTGTTCCATGTTTTCGTCCTCTTCAAAACTGATCAGGGTGCCGGACTTGGCTTCTTCGTTGATGTCGATGTCCCAGGGCGTGAAGCTGGACAGCACGCGCAGCGGCACCTTGTACTTCCCGGCGAATTCCACCGAGCGGATCTGCAGGATCTTGGAGCCGAGCGAGGCCATCTCCAGCATCTCTTCGAAGCTGATGGTGTGCAGCCGGCGCGCTTCCGGGACGATGCGCGGATCGGTCGTGTAGACGCCGTCCACGTCGGTGTAGATGAGGCACTCATCGGCCTTCATCGCCGCAGCGATGGCCACCGCCGAGGTGTCGGAGCCGCCCCGGCCCAGCGTCGTGATGTTGCGATCCGCGTCGACGCCCTGGAAGCCCGCGATGACGACGACCTTGCCGGCCGCCAGGTCAGCCCGCACCCGCTGGTCGTCGATGCTCTCGATGCGAGCCTTGGTGTAGGAAGAGTCGGTCGCGACCGGTACCTGCCAGCCGGTGTAGCTCACCGACGGAATGCCTTCGGCCTGCAGCGCGATCGCCAGCAAACCGACGGAGACCTGCTCGCCCGTGGCGGCAATCATGTCGAGCTCACGGTTGACGTCGGCCGTCACGCTGGCCGGCGACAGTTCCTTGGCCAGGCCGAGCAGACGGTTCGTCTCTCCGCTCATGGCCGATGGCACGACGACCAGTTGGTGGCCAGCACGCACCCATTTGGCGACGCGCTTGGCGACGTTGCGGATGCGATCGGTGGACCCCATCGAGGTGCCGCCGTACTTGTGGACGATCAGAGCCATGTGTTTGAGCGAAGGCTGAGGACGGAGCGGCCAGGAGGGCGCACTCGCAAACCTGGCATTTTATGCAAGCGGACCGCGCTCGCCTTCGCGCTGAGACAAGTCGGAGTCGTCCTGCCAGTGGATGGAGAGCTGCGGCTCATCTTGGCCGGCGAAGGCCCGGGCGTCCATGCCCAGGCCCGCGACGGCGACCACCTCACCTCGGGCGTCGACCAACACCGGGCCGTGGCGCCGCCACGGCGGCAGGCTCGCCTCCTGGCAGGCCTTCTTCAGCGCGCGCGGCACGGACGCGGGCGCGCGCTGGAACTGCTCGCCACCGCGTCGCGCCTGCTGCGTCAGCGCCGCCAACCGTGCCGGCGCAATGCCAGGCACGCCCGGCTCGACCCACCAACTGCCCCGCCATGCCGGCTGCACATGCCGGCCCGGCCTGCTGAGGTCGACGACAGACGGCGCCGGTGATGCGCCCGACTCGGCATGCCAGTACAAGCCATCTCGGTACGCATGCAGCATGCCGCCGGGTGCCGGCCAGCACAGCGTCGCACCCGGCCGCCATTCGGCCAGGATCCGAACGATCAGCGAGGCAGGTGCCAAGACCTGGCTGGCCAGCCACGCACGCAGCGCATTGCTCGCGCGGACCGGCGTCAGGCCGGCCAGTAACGCGAGGTCCAGCCGGTCAGCCGAACCCAAGCGCGCGAGGTCCTCAGCCGCCACCTCGGACGCCAACGCCTGGGCGTCCGCGGCCCAGCGTGCCGCCTGGGCCAGACCGGCCTCAGCAGCAGGAAATGCCGGCCACAACGCCTGCCTCAGCCGGTTGCGCGCATAGCGGCCATCTTGATTGCTCGGGTCTTCGATCCAGCGCAGGCCGTGCTGCTCGGCATAGGCCCGGATGGCCGCACGCGGCCTGTCCAGCCAGGGGCGCCCCCAACACAAGCCGTTGCGCCATTGCAGGCGCGGCATACCGGCCAAGCCGGCCGTACCGGCGCCGCGCATGGCCTGCAGCAGAAAGGTCTCAGCCTGGTCCTGGCGGTGATGCGCCAGCAGCAGCAGATCCGCGCCGGCCGCCATGGCCATGTCGTGCAGCGCCCGATAGCGGCCTTCGCGGGCCCAGGCCTCTACGCTGACGCCACGACCGGGCTGACCACGGAGCCGCGTGATGCGAAACGCCGCCCCACATGCCGTCGCCACGCGTTCGCAGTGAGCCGCCCATTCCTCGGCCTGCGGCTGCAGGCCATGGTGCACGTGCAGCGCCACCGCCGGCGCTCCCGAGCGAGCGACCACATGCAACAGCGCCGTGGAGTCGAGGCCGCCGCTGAAGGCGACCGCGACGGGAGAGAAATCAGCGATTCTTGGTGTCGCTGAAGCGGCCATAGGCCTGGACGCGCTCATAGCGGCGGTCCAGCAGCTCGCGGGTCTTGAGGTCGCTGACCTGACGCAGCGCATCGCTGAGCGCGCGCTTCAGGTTGGACGCCATCTGCTTGCCGTCACGGTGCGCGCCGCCGACGGGTTCGCTGACGATCTTGTCGATCAGGCCCAGTGCCTTCAGGCGATGCGCCGTGATGCCCAGCGCTTCGGCCGCGTCGGAAGCACGCTCGCTGCTCTTCCACAGGATGGACGCGCAGCCTTCCGGCGAGATGACGGAGTAGGCCGCGAACTGCAGCATCAGCACCTGGTCGGCCACGCCGATGGCCAGCGCGCCGCCCGAACCGCCCTCACCGATGATGGTGGCGATGATGGGCACTTCCAGCTGCGCCATCTCGAGGATGTTGCGGCCGATGGCTTCCGACTGGCCCCGCTCCTCGGCGCCAATGCCGGGATAGGCACCCATGGTGTCGATGAAGGTGAAGACCGGCAGGCCGAACTTCTCGGCCAGCTTCATCAGGCGCAGCGCCTTGCGGTAGCCCTCGGGGCGCGGCATGCCGAAGTTGCGCAGCGTGCGCTCCTTCGCATCGGCGCCGCGCTGGTGGCCGATGATCATGCAGGCTTGGCCATTGAAGCGGGCCAGGCCGCCGACGATGGCGGCGTCGTCAGCGAAGTGCCGGTCGCCATGCAGCTCCTGGAACTCGGTGAAGACATCCGCGCAGTAATCCAGAGTCTGCGGGCGCTGCGGGTGGCGGGCGATCTGGTAGACCTGCCAGGGCGCGACGTTGGAGTAGACCTCCTTGGTCAGCTGCTGGCTTTTCTTGGAGAGGCGGTCGATCTCCTCGGAGATGTCGACAGCGGACTCGCTCTGCACATAGCGCAGTTCTTCGATCTTGGTCTCGAGCTCTGCGATGGGTTGCTCGAATTCAAGGAAATGTTTCTTGCTCATCAGTAGTCCACGGGTAGCGGATCGAGGCTGCGCCAAATGTACCAAACCGCCACGGAGCGGTACGGCGCCCAGGCGTCACCCACCTCGCGCGCCTCGGCGCGGGAGACGGGTTCACCGGAAAAATAGTTCTGGCTGATGCCCTTGAGCAGGCCGGCGTCGTCCAGCGGCATCACGTTGGGGCGCATCAGGTGGAAGATCAGGAACATCTCGGCCGTCCAGCGGCCGATGCCGCGAATGGCCACCAGTTCCTCGATGATGGCCTCGTCGTCCATCTGCGCCCACTGGCGCACATGCACGCTGCCGGCATCGAAATGCTCGGCGAGGTCACGCAGATAGTCGACCTTGCGCGCCGACAGGCCGGCGGCGCGCTGGCTCTCGACGTCGAGCGCGAGCACTGCGGCCGGCTGGAACTTGGGGCACAGCGCAACCCAGCGGTTCCACACCGACTGGGCCGACGCGACCGAGATCTGCTGGCCGACGATGGAGCGCGCGAGTGTCGCGAACGCATCGCCGCGACTTTGCAGGCGGGCCTCGCCGAACTGCGGGATGAGCTTGCGCAGCACCCGATCTCGCTTGATCAGGTGCCGGCAGGCGTCGTCCCAATAGTCCGGCGTGACCTCGACAGGGGTCCGGGACGCCATCAGCTCTTCACCCAGGTCGTGCCACCCGCGCCATCTTTGAGCGTGATGCCCTTCGCGGCCAGCTCGGCGCGGATCGCGTCGGCACCGGCGAAGTCTTTGGCGGCCTTGGCGGCGGCACGAGCGGCGATGCGCTCCTCGATCCAGGCCGACTCGTCGCCCGCAGAACCACCTTGCAGATAAGCGCGCGGCGCCTGCTGCAGGATGCCCAGCACGCCGGCAAGCGCCTTCAGCAGACCCGCCTTTTGCGGGGAACGGTCACGGTTGACCTCGTTGACCAGATCGAACAACACCGCGATGGCGCCGGGCGTGCCGAAGTCCTCGTCCATGGCCGTCTTGAACGCGGCGGCATGCGGCTCGCTCCAGTCGATGGCCACCTCGGCGGGGACCACAGCGTCCAGCGCCGTGTAGAGCCTGGTGAGCGCCGTGCGGGCGTCTTCGAGGTGCGAGTCGCTGAAATTGAACGGCCGGCGGTAGTGCGTGCGCAGCATGAAGAAGCGCAGCGTCTCGCCATCGAACTTCTGCAGCACATCGCGGATGGTGAAGAAATTGCCCAGGCTCTTGGACATCTTCTCGCCATCGACGTTCAGGAAGCCGTTGTGCAGCCAATAAGTGGCGAACGGGTAGCCGGCACCCTGGCTCTGCGCGATCTCGTTCTCGTGGTGCGGGAACTGCAGGTCGGCGCCGCCGCCGTGGATGTCGAAGCTCTCGCCCAGCAACGCGCAGCTCATCGCCGAGCACTCGATGTGCCAGCCTGGCCGGCCCTCGCCGAACGGCGCGGCCCATTTCGCATCGGCCGGCTCTTCGGCCTTGGCGGCCTTCCACAGCACGAAGTCCAGCGGGTCGAGCTTGCCGTCGTCGACGGCCACACGCTCACCGGCACGCAGGTCGTCGACGCTCTTGCCGCTGAGCTTGCCGTAGCCATCGAACTTGCGCACGGCGTAGTTCACGTCACCGCCCTCGGCCCGGTAGGCCAGGCCGCGCGCTTCCAGCCGCTCGATCAGCGACAGCATCTGCGGCACGTACTCGGTGGCGCGCGGCTCGTGGTCGGGGCGCAGCAGACCGACGGCAGCGAAATCATCGTGCATCGCCGCCGTCATCTCTTCGGTGAGCTGGCGGATGGTGATGCCGCGCTCGACGGCGCGCTTGATGATCTTGTCGTCGATGTCCGTGACGTTGCGGACGTAGGTGACCGCATAGCCGCTGGCGCGCAGCCAGCGGTAGATGACATCGAACGCCATGTTCATGCGCAGATGCCCCATGTGGCACAGATCGTAGACCGTGATGCCGCACACATACATGCGCACCTGGCCAGGCACGAGCGGCTTGAAGTCTTCGAAGGTGCGGCTGAGAGAGCTGTAGACGCGCAGGGACATGAGGAACCGGGAACTGGGGGACAAGCCCTCCGCCAACAAGAAGCCCCGCTCAGGGGCCGGCCAGGCGGGGCTCATAGAATGAAATCAGTATACCGGCCGCCCCCGAGGCCGTTCCCCGCCACAACCCTCATGCGCCTCCCCGCCCTCACCCTTGCGCTGCTGCTCGCTCTGGCAGCCGTGCCCGCCTGCGCCGACGATCTGACCAACGCCCAACGCCTGTGGCTGGCCGGTCAGAAGACCCAGGCGATCGACCAGGTCGAGCAAGCCCTGACCCGCTCGCCAGACGACCTGCAACTGCGCTTCTCGCTGGGCGTCATGCGCATGGAGATGGGCGAACGCCCGCAGGCGCTGGCCATCTTCACGCGGCTGACGCAGGACTTCCCCGACCTGCCCGACCCATTCAACAACCTCGCTGTGCTGCGCGCTGCCGCAGGCGAACTCGACGAAGCCAAGGACGCGCTGGAACAGGCGCTGCGCCTGCAGCCCGAGCATGCGCAGGCCCAGGAGAATCTGGGCGACGTGCTGGTTCGCCTGGCACTGCGGGCCTACCAGCGCGCGCAGAAACTCTCGCTGGCGCCTGGCGATGCGCTCGCCGGCAAGATCAACGGCGCGCTCGCCCTGACCCGCACCCTCAACAAGACACGCTGACATGACCAAGACCGCCCTGTTCCTGGCCGCCCTGCTGAGCGCCACGTGCGCCTCGGCCCAGACCGTGAAGCTCCAGACCAGCGAAGGCGACATCCGCATCGAGCTGAACGCCGAGAAGGCGCCCAAATCTGTTGCCAACTTTCTGCAATATGTGAAAGCAGGCCATTACAACGGTGTCATCTTCCACCGCGTCATCGGCAACTTCATGATCCAGACGGGCGGCTACGATGCCAAGCTGAACCAGCGCCCGACCAAGGCGCCGATTCCGCTGGAGTCCAGCAACGGCCTGTCCAACCTGCGCGGCAGCGTGGCGATGGCACGCACCAACGACCCCAACTCCGCCACGTCGCAGTTCTTCATCAACGTGGTCGACAACGCCAACCTCGACGCGGACGTCGGTCGCATCGGCACGGGTTACGCGGTGTTCGGCCAGGTCGTCGACGGCATGGACGTCGTCGACAAGATCCGCGCCACCGAAACGGCGCCGAAGAACATGTTCTTCCAGGATCTGCCCCTCAAGCCCATCTTCATCAACAAGGCCGTCATCGAGCCCGCAAAAAAATGAGCCAAGTCAAACTGACCACCAACCACGGCGACATCCTGATCGAGCTGGACGCCGCCAAGGCGCCGCTGTCGGTCGCAAACTTCCTGCAATACGTGCGCAGCGGCCACTACGACGGCACGGTGTTCCACCGCGTCATCAAGGGCTTCATGATCCAGGGCGGCGGCTTCGAGGCCGGCATGAAGCAGAAGGCCACCGAGGCCCCCATCCAGAACGAGGCCAACAACGGCCTAAAGAACGCCCACTACACGCTGGCGATGGCGCGCACCAACGCCCCGCACTCGGCGACGGCGCAGTTCTTCATCAACACGACCAACAACGGCTTCCTGGACTTCAAGTCCGAAAGCCCGTCGGGTTGGGGCTATGCCGTGTTCGGCAAGGTTGTCCAAGGGCAGGAAGTGGTCGACAAGATCGAGAAGGTCAAGACAGCCGGCCGCGGCGGCCATGGCGACGTGCCCGTCGAGGACGTGGTCATCGAGAAGGCCGTCGAGGTTTGATCCACACGCTGACGGCGCCCGCGACCTGGCAGCAGGTGGACCTGCTGTCCGACCTGCACCTGGCGCCGGACACGCCGGCCACGCTCGCGCGGCTTGAACGCCACCTCGCCGAAACGCCGGCGCAGGCGGTGCTGTTGCTCGGCGACATCTTTGAAGTCTGGGTGGGCGACGACGCACGCCACGAGCCTTTCGAGGCCGGCGTCGTCACGATGTTGCGCGACGCCGCGAGGCGGCTGGACCTGTTCTTCATGGCCGGCAACCGCGACTTCCTCGTCGGCACGGACATGCTGGCCGACGCCGACATGTCCGCCCTGCCCGACCCCACCGTGCTGAGCGCCTTCGGCCAGCGCTGGCTGCTGGCCCACGGCGATGCGCAATGCCTGTCGGACGCCGGCTACCAAGCCTGGCGCGCGACGAGCCGCTCCGCGGCCTGGCAGGCGGACTTCCTCGCCAAGCCGCTGGCCGACCGCCAGGCCTTCGGCAGGCAGGCCCGCGCACAAAGCCGCGCTTCGCAGGCCGCCCAACTGATGGGCATGGACCTCGATGCCGACGCCTGCCGCGCGCTGCTGCGCGAGGCCAACGCCGCGACGCTGATCCACGGCCACACGCACCGCCCGGCCGAGCACGACCTGGGGGATGGCCTGCGGCGCATCGTGCTGTCCGACTGGGACCTTGGCGCCGAGACCACGCGCGGGGACGTGATCCGCTTGTCAGCCGCCGGTCTGCAGCGCATCGCCCTGTGATCCTGAAGGCGCTCAGGAACTGGCGCGAGCAACGCGCCGCCCGCCGCCACGCCATCCCCGATGCGCTGTGGCAGCTCACGCTGCTGCGCTACCCCTTCCTGGCCCAGCGCAGCGACGACGACCTCGCCGAATTGCGCCGGCTGTGCAGCCTGTTCCTGTCGACCAAGGAGTTCCACGGTGTCGACGGCTTCGAGGTGACCGACGAAGTGGCCGTCGCCGTCGCGGCGCAGGCCTGCCTGCCGGTGCTGCGGCTGGGCCTCGACTGGTACGACAGCTTCGTCGGCATCGTCATGCATGCCGGCGAGGTCGTCGCGCAGCGCCGCGTCGAAGACGAGGACGGCATCGTCCACGAATACGACGAAGAGCTGGCGGGCGAAGCGATGGAAGGCGGGCCGCTGATGCTGGCCTGGCGGGCCATCGCCGTCAGTGACGACCCAGCGGAATTCGGCGCCGATGCAGTCTTCAACGTCGTCATCCACGAGTTCGCCCACGTCCTCGACATGCGCGACGGCGTGGCCGATGGCGTGCCGCCGATGGACAGCGCCGAGCGCGAGCGATGGATCTCCGTCATCGACGCCGAATGGGAGAAGTTCTGCGCGCGCATCGATGCCGGCGAGGACACGCTGATCGACCCCTACGGCGGCGAGGCCGTGGAGGAATTCTTCGCCGTGGCGGTGGAGGCCTTCTTCGTCGCACCGGCCGCCATGCGTGCCGAGGAACCGGCCATGTACGAGCTGCTGGCCGGATTCTTCAAACAGAACCCGGCCAGCTGACCGAACGAAAAAAGGGACGCCGAGGCGTCCCTTTCTCCTTCCGCATTCTCTGCGGCCGTCGTGCATTTCTGCGGGCCGAGCGCCGGGCCGCTCCTTAGCCGGCCCGCTCTGGCGATGTGCTTGGGGCTCGATGCCGCAAGCATCGCCGTCCCCTCGGGGGACCGACCAGACTTGCCCGCGTTCAGCGGCGCAAGGCTGGGCGAGGGGCCTCTACTTCAGGCCGTCGCCGGCTCCGCCTTGGGCTTGCCGTCCTTGCTGGGCTTGGGCGGGTTGGGATGAATGTCCAGCACCGTCTCGCCCTTATCGTCCACATCCACACTGAGGCGACCGCCATCGACGAGCTTGCCGAACAGCAGCTCGTCGGCCAGCGCGCGACGGATGGTGTCCTGGATCAGGCGCTGCATCGGCCGCGCACCCATCAGCGGATCGAAGCCCTTCTTGGCCAGTTGCTTGCGCAGCGCGTCGGAGAAGCTGACCTCGACCTTCTTCTCCTGCAACTGGCTTTCCAGCTGCAGCAGGAACTTGTCGACCACGCGCAGGATGATTTCCTCGTCCAGCGGGCGGAAGGACACGATGGCGTCCAGCCGGTTGCGGAACTCCGGCGTGAACAGGCGCTTGATGTCAGCCATCTCGTCGCCCTGCTGACGCTGCGTCGTGAAGCCGATGGTTGCCTTGTTCATGATCTCGGCGCCCGCATTGGTCGTCATGATGATGATGACGTTGCGGAAGTCGGCCTTGCGCCCGTTGTTGTCGGTCAGCGTGCCGTGGTCCATGACCTGCAACAGCACGTTGAAGACATCCGGGTGCGCCTTCTCGATCTCATCCAGCAGCAGCACCGCATGCGGCTTCTTCGTGACGGCCTCGGTCAGCAGGCCGCCCTGGTCAAAGCCCACATAGCCCGGAGGCGCGCCGATCAGGCGGCTGACGGCATGGCGCTCCATGTACTCGGACATGTCGAAGCGGATCAGCTCAACGCCCAGGATGTAGGCCAGTTGCTTGGCCACCTCCGTCTTGCCGACACCCGTGGGGCCGCTGAACAGGAAGCTGCCCACCGGCTTGTCCGGCCGGCCCAGGCCCGAACGCGCCATCTTGATGGCGGCGGCCAGCGCGTCGACGGCCGGGTCCTGGCCGAAGACGACGCTCTTGAGGTCGCGGTCCAGCGTCTTGAGCTTGCTGCGGTCGTCGCTGTTGACGGACGCGGGCGGGATGCGCGCGATCTTGGCGACGATGTCTTCCACCTCGGCGCGCGTGATGGTCTTCTTCTGCTTGCTCTTGGGCAGGATGCGCTGCGCGGCACCGGCCTCGTCGATGACGTCGATGGCCTTGTCCGGCAGGTGGCGGTCGTTGATGTACTTGGCCGACAGCTCGGCGGCCGCCTGCAGCGCGCCCAGGGCGTACTTGACCGAGTGGTGCTCCTCGAAGCGGCTCTTCAGGCCCTTCAGGATCTCGACGGTCTGCTCCACCGACGGCTCAGCCACGTCGACCTTCTGGAAGCGGCGGCTCAGCGCAGCATCCTTCTCGAAGATGCCGCGGTACTCGGTGAAGGTGGTCGCGCCGATGCACTTCATCGCGCCGCTGGACAGCGCCGGCTTCAGCAGGTTGCTCGCGTCCAGCGTGCCGCCCGAGGCTGCACCGGCGCCAATCAGCGTGTGGATCTCGTCGATGAACAGGATGGCGTGCGGCTGCTCCTTCAGCGCCTTCAGCACCGCCTTCAGGCGCTGCTCGAAGTCGCCGCGGTACTTGGTGCCCGCCAACAGCGCGCCCATGTCCAGCGAGTAGACGACGGAGTCGGCCAGCACGTCCGGCACCTCACCCTCGGTGATGCGCCAGGCCAGCCCCTCGGCGATGGCGGTCTTGCCAACGCCGGCTTCGCCAACCAACAGCGGGTTGTTCTTGCGGCGACGGCACAGCACCTGCACGACGCGCTCGACCTCGCTCTCGCGGCCGATCAGCGGGTCGATCTTGCCGTCCTTGGCCTGCTGGTTGAGGTTCTGCGTGAAC
This sequence comes from Pelomonas nitida, assembly GCF_043555975.1. NCBI lineage: Bacteria > Pseudomonadati > Pseudomonadota > Betaproteobacteria > Burkholderiales > Sphaerotilaceae > Roseateles > Pelomonas nitida. The sequence goes on from NZ_JBIGIA010000003.1 coordinate 73,718, forward strand.
TGCTCCAGCGGCGAGGCCTTCGGGCTGCCGCCCTCGCCTTCCTCGCGTTCGCTCTCCTGCCCCTGGGCCTGGCCTTCGGGCGCCTTGGGCGGCTCGGGATCGGTCTTCTTGATGCCGTGGGCGATGAAGTTGACGACGTCGAGCCGCGTCACGCCCTGCTGGTGCAGGTAGTACACGGCATGCGAATCCTTCTCGCCGAAGATGGCAACGAGCACGTTGGCACCGGTCACTTCCTTCTTGCCGCTGCCGGTGCTCTGCACATGCATGATGGCGCGCTGGATGACGCGCTGGAAACCCAGCGTCGGCTGCGTGTCCACCTCGTCGGTGCCGCCCACCATAGGCGTGTTTTCCTTGATGAACTGCGTCAGGCTCTTGCGCAGGTCGTCGAGGTTGGCCGCGCAGGCGCGCAGCACCTCGGCGGCGCTGGGGTTGTCGAGCAACGCGAGCAGCAGGTGCTCGACGGTGATGAATTCGTGCCGCTGCTGACGCGCTTCGACAAACGCCATGTGCAGACTGACTTCAAGCTCTTGCGCAATCATGCGGCCTCCATAATGCACTGCAGGGGATGGCCGGCACGCCGGGAGGCGGCCAGTACCAGCTCCACCTTGGTGGCAGCGACGTCCTTGGTGAACACACCGCAGACCCCACGACCCTCATGGTGGATTTTGAGCATGATCTGCGTCGCCGTATCCAGGTCATGCCGGAAAAATTCCTGCAGAACCATGACAACAAACTCCATCGGCGTGAAATCGTCGTTCAGCAGCAGCACCTGATAGAGCCGCGGGGGCTCGGTCTTCTGCGGCTGACGCTCGACGACCACGGCGCCATCGCCTTCGTCCTTGCCGGGTTTCAAGGGCGGCATGGGCGGGGGCGGCGCTGACTGGTTTCTTGGTGAAAAGACGGGGAGCACAGGCATGAATCGATTCTATCGACGGGGGTATCCCCTCGCCGATGGCAGGCACTTGGCGCCGGTTGATGAAATTGCAAGCAGCTGCGGGAGAACCCGGCCGGGAAGGTCCCGAATTGACGCCCCTATTCACGTCACCAAAATCCGCTCCGCCTCTCCAGGAGGCGCCCCAAAGAACGGAGACAACATGATGGCGCAGGGCAAGGTCAAATGGTTCAACGACGCCAAGGGCTTTGGTTTCATCGAGCCGGAAGCCGGTGGCGATGATGTCTTCGCCCATTTCTCGGCGATCCAGATGGAGGGCTTTCGCACGCTGAAGCAGGGCAGCCAGGTGCAGTTCGACCTGGTGCAGGGCCCCAAGGGCCAGCTCGCCCAGAACATCACGCCGATGGAAGCCGCCGCGCGCGCGGCCGAGCAGCAGCAGTCGTCGCTGCAGGCCTGAATCCGCACGGAAGCGGCAAAACGGCAAAAGCCCTGCAGCCTGACGCTGCAGGGCTTTTGCTTTGAGCCCGGGCAAGCATCGCAATGGCCGCCGGCATGCGGACAGCTTGCTAGAGTTCGCACCTGGCGCGCGCCCAAGCGGCGCCCAGCGCTCCACGGATTCCTCAATTACCGGACCCTCTCCCATGACCGCCGAAAAGACGCCCCAGATCGTTTACACGCTGACCGACGAAGCCCCCCGCCTGGCCACCGCCTCGCTGCTGCCGGTCGTCCAGGCCTTCGGCCGCCATGCGGGCATCGACGTCGTCACCAGCGACATCTCGGTGGCAGGCCGCATCCTGGGCCAGTTCCCGGAGCTGCTGACGGAAGAGCAGCGCGTGACCGACAACCTGGCCGCGCTGGGCAAGCTGACGCTCAAGCCCGAGGCCAACATCATCAAGCTGCCCAACATCAGCGCCTCCGTGGCTCAATTGAAGGCCGCGATCAAGGAGCTGCAGGACAAGGGCTACAAGATCCCCGACTTCCCCGAGAAGCCCGAGACCGACGAGCAAAAGGACATCCGCGCGCGCTACAACAAGTGCATCGGTTCCGCCGTGAACCCGGTGCTGCGCGAGGGCAACTCCGACCGTCGCGCGCCCAAGGCCGTCAAGGAATACGCACGCAAGAACCCGCACCGCATGGACGAGTGGAGCCAGGCCTCGCGCTCGCACGTCTCGCACATGCACGACGGTGACTTCTATCACGGCGAAAAGTCCCTGACGCTGGACCGCGCCCGCAGCGTGAAGATGGAGCTGATCACCAAGAGCGGCAAGACCATCGTGCTCAAGCCCAAGGTCGACCTGCTGGACCGCGAGGTCATCGACTCCATGTTCATGAGCAAGAAGGCGCTGCTGGCCTTCTACGAGCGCGAGATCGAGGATGCGCGCAAGACCGGCGTCATGTTCTCGCTGCACGTCAAGGCCACGATGATGAAGGTGTCCCACCCCATCGTGTTCGGCCACTGCGTGAAGATCTTCTACAAGGACGCCTTCGAGAAGCACGGCAAGCTGTTCGAGGAGCTGGGCGTCAACGTCAACAACGGCATGGTCGATCTCTACACCAAGATCGCCAGCCTGCCAGCCAGCAAGCAAGAAGAGATCAAGCGTGACCTGCACGCCTGCCACGAGCATCGCCCCGAACTGGCGATGGTGGACTCGGCCAAGGGCATCACGAACTTCCATTCGCCCAACGACATCATCGTGGACGCCTCCATGCCGGCCATGATCCGTGCCGGCGGCAAGATGTATGGCGCCGATGGCCGCCTGAAGGACGTGAAGGCCGTGATGCCGGAATCGACCTTCGCCCGCATCTATCAGGAGATCATCAACTTCTGCAAGTGGCACGGCGCCTTCGACCCCAAGACCATGGGCACCGTGCCCAACGTGGGCCTGATGGCCCAGCAGGCCGAAGAGTACGGCTCGCACGACAAGACCTTCGAGATCACCGAAGACGGCATCGCCAACATCACCGACCTGGAGACGGGCGAGGTGCTGCTGAGCCAGAACGTCGAGCAAGGCGACATCTGGCGCATGTGCCAGTGCAAGGACGCCGCCATCCGTGACTGGGTCAAGCTGGCCGTCAACCGCGCGCGCAACTCCGGCATGCCGGTGGTCTTCTGGCTGGACAGCTACCGCCCGCACGAGGCGCAGCTGATCCGCAAGGTCAAGATGTACCTGCACGAGCACGATACGACCGGCCTGGACATCCAGATCATGAGCCAGGTTCGCGCCATGCGTTACACGCTGGAGCGCGTCATCCGCGGCCTGGACACGATCAGCGCCACGGGCAACATCCTGCGCGACTACCTGACCGACCTGTTCCCCATCATGGAGCTGGGCACTTCGGCCAAGATGCTGTCCATCGTCCCGCTGATGGCCGGCGGCGGCATGTACGAAACCGGCGCCGGCGGCTCGGCTCCGAAGCACGTGCAGCAGCTGGTGGAAGAGAACCACCTGCGCTGGGACTCGCTGGGCGAGTTCCTGGCGCTGGCCGTCAGCCTGGAAGAGCTGGGCATCAAGAACAAGAACGCCAAGGCCAAGGTGCTGGCCAAGGCGCTGGACGCCGCCACCGGCAAGCTGCTGGACAACGGCAAGGGCCCCAGCCCCAAGACCGGCGAGATCGACAACCGCGGCAGCCACTTCTACCTGACGCTGTACTGGGCCCAGGAACTGGCTGCCCAGACGGAAGACGCCGAGCTGGCCGCCAAGTTCAAGCCTCTGGCCGAGAAGCTGACGGCCAACGAAGCCAAGATCGCCGACGAACTGAAGGCCGTGCAAGGCCAGCCGACCGACATCGGCGGCTACTTCCTGCCGGACGCCGCCAAGCTGGACAAGGTCATGCGCCCGAGCGCGACGTTCAACGCCGCGCTGCAACTGATCGCCTGACGTCTCAGCCGATGTGACAAGGGGCGCCGAACGCGCCCCTTTTTCACGATCACCGCTGATTCACGTCAATGACCAGCAAGGAAAGTTTCAGCGCAGTTACTTAAACTCCCGACCAGGCGTTTGCCTCCTGCAATCCCTGACCGCGTCTCGTGAAGCACCACGGGGCGCCCCACAACCCCGGCCCTACGCCGGGGTTTTCTTTTTTTGAAACTGGCTGATCCTGAAACCCCGGCTGGTGCGGCCCGGCCAACGGCCGTCAGGCAATTTCCATCTGGTCGATCATGACCTGCCCGAAGCCCGAGCACGACACCTGCGTGGCACCGTCCATCAGCCGTGCGAAGTCGTAGGTGACCTTCTTGCTGAGGATGGCCAGCTCCATCGCGCGCAGGATGAGGTCGGCCGCCTCCGTCCAGCCCATGTGGCGCAGCATCATCTCCGCCGACAGGATGGCCGAGCCGGGGTTCACATAGTCCTTGCCGGCGTACTTGGGCGCCGTGCCATGCGTGGCCTCGAACATCGCCACCGAGTCGCTCATGTTCGCGCCGGGCGCGATGCCGATGCCGCCCACCTGCGCCGCCAGCGCGTCCGAGATGTAGTCACCGTTGAGGTTGAGCGTCGCGATGACGCTGTACTCGGCCGGCCGCAGGATGATCTGCTGCAGGAAGGCGTCGGCGATGACGTCCTTGACCAGGATCTCCTTGCCTGTACGCGGGTGGCGCAGGCGGCACCACGGGCCACCGTCGATGGGCTCGGCCCCGAACTCCTTCTGCGCCAGCGCATAGGCCCAGTCGCGGAAGGCGCCCTCGGTGAACTTCATGATGTTGCCCTTGTGAACGATGGTCACGCTGGGCTTGTTGTGGTCGATGGCGTACTGGATGGCCTTGCGCACCAGGCGCTCCGTGCCCTCGCGGCTGACGGGCTTGATGCCCAGGCCCGAGCTCTCCGGGAAGCGGATCTTGCCGGCGCCCAGTTCGTCGCGCAGGAACTGGATCAGCTTCTTGGCGTTGTCGCTGCCCGCCTCGTACTCGATGCCGGCGTAGATGTCTTCCGAGTTCTCGCGGAAGATGACCATGTCGACCTTGTGCGGCTCCTTCACCGGGCTGGGCACACCCTGGAAGTACTGCACGGGGCGCAGGCAGACGTAGAGATCCAGTTCCTGGCGCAGCGTCACGTTCAGCGAGCGGATGCCGCCGCCGACCGGCGTTGTCAGCGGCCCCTTGATCGAGACCACATGGTCCTTCACGGCCTGCAGCGTCTCGGGCGGCATCCACACGCCGGGGCCGTAGACGCGCGTGCTCTTCTCGCCGGCATAGATCTCCATCCAGTGGATCTTGCGGGCATTGCCATAGCAGCGCGCCACGGCCGCATCCACGACCCGCAGCATGACCGGCGTGACGTCCACGCCGATGCCATCCCCTTCGATGAACGGGATGATGGGGTGGTCCGGCACATTCAACGAGAAGTCGGCGTTGACGGTGATCTTGCGGCCGCCTTCCGGCGCCGTGATGTGTTGGGGCATGAGGGAGCGGCTCCGCAGCTGACGAAGGGGAGAACGAACCCGGCGAGTTTAGGCGTCAGCAGGCCAGCAGGATGCGTTCCCACACGCCGTGACCCAGGCCCCACGCCGCGCCGATGGCAAGCGCCAGACCGGCCAGTCGCAGCGCCAGCACCTCGCCACGTTCACCGCGCCGCAGCAGGCGCGCACGCCACAGCGGCGCGATGACCAGGCCCGGCGTGCTCGCCAGCGCGAAGCCCGCCATCGCCGCCGCACCGCCGGGCACCGAGCCCGACAGCCCCGCCAGCAGCAGCGCCGCATGCAGCAGCCCGCAAGGCATGACGACCCAGGCCAGGCCGGTGGCGAACGCATGGCGCGGCTTGGGCCGCCAGTTCACGGCGCCCAGCCAGGCCGGCACGCGGCCGCGGGCCAGCAGCGTCAGCCCGAGCAGCAGCAGGGCCGCCTGCAGCAGCGCCCAGGCCGGCTGCAGCAGCGCGACGCTCTGCGACGCCCGCGCCAGCGCTTCGGCGGACGCGGCCGCCACGGCGCCGCCCGCGCCATAGCCCAGCACGCGGCCGGCCAGCAGCTTGGCGGGACGCGGCCCTGCCGCCAGCGCGCAGGGCGCACTGCACATGGCCGCGCAATGCGGCGTGCCGGCCAGCCCCATCAGCGTGGCCGATGCGATCAGCGCGACATCAAATGCCATCGGCGGCCCCGGTCACGATCGGCGTCAGATGATCTTGGAGAAACGCTCGCGGCTGGCATCAGCCTGCAGGTAGCGATCGAACACCAGCGCGACGGCACGAACGAAATACCAGCCCAGCGGCGTGACCTGGATCGCATCCGGCTCCAGCTCGACCAGCCCCTGGTCGACCAGCAGCTTCAGCCGCGCCAGCTCCGGCCCGAAATAGCTCGGCACATCGACGAGGTAGGACGCCGCGATGGACTCGTACTCCACCCGCCCCTGGCACATCAGCGCCATGATGACGGCACGGCGCACGAGGTCGTCGCGCGTCAGCGCCAGGCCGCGCTGCACGGGCAGCTGGCGCTGGCGCAGCGCGTCCTCGTATTCATCCATCGTCTTGGCGTTCTGCGCGTAGGTGGCGCCCACGCGGCTGATCGCCGACACGCCCAGCCCGACCAGATCGCAGTCCGGCTGCGTGGAATAGCCCTGGAAGCCACGGTGCAGCAGGCCCTGGCGCTTGGCCACGGCCAGCGGGTCGTCGGGCAGCGCGAAGTGGTCCATGCCGATATAGGCATAGCCCTCGCCCAGCAGCGAGCTGATCGCGCCCGACAGCATGGTGAGCTTGTCGCCGGCCGGCGGCAGCAGCTCGGCCACGATGCGCCGCTGCGGCTTGAAGCGCTGCGGCAGGTGCGCGTAGGCATACATCGCAATGCGGTCGGGCCGCAACTCGGCCACCTGCGCGATCGTGCGGGCGAAGCTCTCGGGCGTCTGCAGCGGCAGGCCATAGATCAGGTCGACGTTGGTGGACGAGAAGCCCAGTTCACGCGCGTCCTTCATCAGCGCGGCCACCTGCTCGATCGGCTGCACGCGGTGCACTGCCTTCTGCACGGCGGCGTCGAAATCCTGCACGCCGAAGGACAGGCGGTTGAATCCCAGCACGCGCAGGTGGGCCAGCCGTTGCCGGTCGACGGTGCGCGGGTCCACCTCGATGGACACCTCGGCGCCGGGCAGCAACTTGAAGCGGCGGCGCAGACCGTCCATCAAGCCGCTCAGCTCGTCGTCGGACAGGAAGGTCGGCGAGCCGCCTCCCAGGTGCAGCTGCGACACCGGCGCCATACCGCCGGATTCAGCGCCCAGCGCTTCGGCGACGAGATCCATCTCCACCTCCAGCGCCGCCAGATACGGCGCGGCGCGCTCGTGATGCTTGGTGATGATCTTGTTGCAGGCGCAGTAGTAACAGAGCTGCTCGCAGAACGGGATGTGCACGTACACCGACAACGGCTGGGCCGTGCCGCGCTGGTGCAGCGCCTGCAAGTGCTGGGTGCCCTGGTGCGCTTCGACGAAGCGGTCGGCGGTCGGGTACGAGGTGTAGCGCGGCCCGGCCACGTCGTGGCGACGCAGCAGGTCGGCAAGCTCGAGCTCGTGGGGGCGTTCGGTTACAGCAGTCATGACCGGCACTTTGCCCAGCCCCACGCGGACCGGCCTTGATCGGCATCAAGCCCGCTGCGCGCCGCCCGGCCAAGAATGCAAACCAGTTGATCCAACCCAAAAAACGCCATGCCGACGACCTTGCCGACCGTCTCCCGCATGTCGCGCTCCCCAGACATGCCGACGCCCACTTCCGACGCCATCGAGCCGCTCAAGGTCGCCTGTGCCAGCTGCAACCTGCGTGAACTCTGCCTGCCCGTGGGCCTGAACGCCAGCGAGCTCAGCAAGCTCGACGACCTCGTCACCAAGCGGCGCTCCGTGTCGCGCGGTGACCACCTGTTCCGCAACGGCGAGCGCTTCGAGTCGCTCTACGCCGTGCGCACCGGCTTCTTCAAGACCTGCGTCAACAGCGAAGACGGCCGCGACCAGGTCACCGGTTTCCAGATGGCGGGCGAACTGCTCGGCCTGGACGGCATCAGCAGCGACCACCACCACTGCGACGCCGTCGCGCTGGAAGACTCGTCGGTCTGCGTCATCCAATACGCCCAGCTGGAGGAGTTGTCGCGCGAGTTCACCGTGCTGCAGCACTCCTTCCACAAGATCATGAGCCGCGAGATCGTGCGCGACCATGGCGTGATGCTGCTGCTGGGCAATATGCGCGCCGAGGAACGGCTCGCTGCCTTCCTGCTGAACCTGACGCAACGTCTGCAGGCCCGCGGCTTCTCCGCGTCCAGCCTCGTGCTGCGCATGACGCGCGAGGAAATCGGCAGCTACCTGGGCCTCAAGCTGGAGACGGTCAGCCGCACCTTCTCCAAATTCCAGGAAGACGGCCTCATGGAAGTCAAGCAGCGCCAGTTGCGCATCCTCGACCAGGCCGGCCTGCAGGCGCTGGTGAACAACAGCCGGTGCTGACCGGAAGCCCCTCGCCCAGTCGCGCCGCGCTGAACGCGGGCGCCTCTGGTCGGTCCCCCGAGGGGACGGCGATGCTTGCGGCATCGAGCCGCAAGCACATCGCCTGAGCGGGCCGGCTTGGGGCGACCCGGCGCTCGGCCCGAAGACAAAAAAAAGGCCCCGCGGGGGCACGCGGGGCCGGGGAGATCAGGGACGGTGGGGATCAGCCGACCTTGATCTCGTTGCGCACTTCCTTCACGCCGGGCACGGCTTGCACGAGCTTGATGGCCTTTTGAGCCAGCTCGGCGCTGGGCGCCATGCCCTTCACGACCACGACGCCGGCAGCTGCGCTGCTGACGGTCAGCGGCAGGGCCTGCAGGTCCTTGTCCTGCTGCAGCGCCGCAGCGGCCTGGCTGGCGATGGCCGCATCGCCGGGCTGCGCCTGAGCGACCTGGTCTGCCGGCGCAGGAGCGGTGGCCGGCGCCATGTCGGCGGCGAAGGAAGCGCTAACGGCCGTGGCCGTCAGGGCGGCGGACAGCAGACGGACCAAGGTGGATGCTTGTTGCATGCAGATCTCCTGAGGATGCTGAGTCAAAGAAACGCGATGCCCGGGGGCACCACGACCTCCTCAGCGCAAAGGCTGTGCCAGGTCTTGATTTCCTTTTGAAATCAGCCACTTGCCCGTCGTCGGCGGCCGATCCGGTGATGCCGGCACCCGCCGCAGCAGCGGTTCTGTCGCCAGGCGGCGACAGCTCTGGCGACAGCGCCGCTAAGTGCTTGATTCGTCGGACCGCTTCGTGTCGCTGAAATCCGACGCGGTCGCCAGGGGATCGGTGCGGTAGCGCTGCGGGTCCAGCCCGTGCTTTTGCATGAGGCGGTAGAACTCGGTGCGGTTGCGGTCGGCCAGCCGGGCCGCCTCCGCGACATGCCCCGAGGTCAGCGTGAGCAACTGGTTCAGGTAGTCGCGCTCGAAGCGCTGCTTGGCATGCTGGTAGCTGAGCACGTCGGCCGCAGGCATCTGCAGCGCGCGCTGCACCTGGGCCAACGGCACCAGCGTGCCGGTCGCCAGCACGCACACCTGCTCGACGACGTTGTAGAGCTGGCGCACATTGCCGGGCCACGGCGCCGTCACCAGCGCCTCCAGCGCCTCGGGCGCGAAGCCCTTCACCGGCTTGCGATGCCGCTCGGCCAGCAGCTGCAGGAAATGCTGCGCCAGCAGCGCCACATCCTCGCGGCGCTCCGACAGCGGCGGCAGCCTCAGCTTCACGACGTTCAGGCGGTAGAACAGGTCTGGGCGGAACTGCCCTTCCGCCATCGCGAGCTCCAGGTCGCGGTGGGTGGCGGACAGCACGCGCACGTCCACGGCCACCGGCTCGTTGCTGCCCACCGGCCGCACCACGCGCTCCTGCAGCACCCGCAGGAGCTTGACCTGCAGCGACGGCGGCATGTCGCCGATCTCGTCGAGAAACACCGTGCCGCCATGCGCCGCCGGGATCAGCCCCTGCCGATGCCCCTGCGCACCGGTGAACGCCCCCTTCACATGACCGAACAGTTCGGACTCCAGCAGCGCCTCGGGGATGGCTGCGCAGTTCACCGCCACAAACGGTCGCGCCGCGCGCGGGCTGGCGTTATGCAGCGCGCGGGCCAGCAGTTCCTTGCCCGTGCCGCTGTCGCCGCTGATGAGCACGCTGGCGTCGGTGCCCGCCACGAGGCGGGCCTCGGCCAGCACCTCGGCCATGCGCGGGCTGCGGCTGACGATCTCGCGGCGCCAGGCGCCGTCGCCGTCGAAGCGCGCCGGGCCTGGCGCGTTCACCATCAGCGCTCGGTGGATCTTGGCCATGAGCTCCTGGCCGTCGAAGGGCTTGGTCAGGTAGGCATGGGCGCCACGCGCCGTGGCGTCCACCGCGTCTGGGATGCTGCCGTGCGCGGTCAGCAGGATGACCGGCAGCGACGCATGCCGCGCGCGCACCTCGTCGAACAACGCCATGCCGTCCAGCCCGGGCAGGCGCACATCGGTGATGAGCAGCGAAGGCAGCTTCACCGCGAGGTGGGCCAGCGCGGCCTCGGCGCTGGCGACGGCCTGCACCGTGTGGCCGGCAGCGGTCAGTCGCATGGTCATCAGACGCAACAGGTCGGCGTCGTCGTCGACGACCAGGATGGAGGCAGAAGGCGTCATGCGAGGACTCCTGTGATTTGCGGGGCGAGCGCCGGGCCGCTCCCAAGCCGACCCGCTCGGCCGATGTGCTTGCCGGTCGATCCGGCAAGCATCGCCGTCCCCTCGGGGGACCGGCCAAGGTACTCCTTGGACGAGGGGTTCATCGCTTCACGGGCAGGGTCTGCTCGATGGCCTTCAGCGCCTCGAGCTTTTCATTGAGCTGCTCGTTGCGGCGCTGGCTGTCACGCAGTTGCTGCGTCAGCTTGTCGACGCTGTCCTGCAACCGGCGCAGCTCGGCCAGCCGTGCGGCGCTCAGCGTGGCCACGGCCTTCAGCGGCTCGGCGAGCGCGTCCGGCGCGGCCGCCAGCGCGTCCAGCTGCGCGGCGGCCTGGGCCTGCTCGGCACCGGTGCGCCCCTGCGCCAGGGCGAGCGTCTTGCGCAGCTCGTCGGCATAGGCCAGCACGGCCTTGAGCGACTCGGCCTCGGGCGGCGCCGCGGGCTTCGCACAGACCCCCGGCGGCGGCGCAGGGGGTGGTACGGGCACCGGCGCCTGGCAGGCGGCCAGCGACAGCAGGCCGATCAGCACAAACAAACCAAGCTGGGGGAGCTGTCGTCGTTCAGGTCGCATGGGGAATCTCGATTCGGAAATGGGCACCGCGCTCGCGCGGCAGCAGCTGGCAGCGGCCGCCATGGGCCTGCACGATCTCGCGCACGATGGACAGGCCGATGCCGCTGCCCCGGCGCGCACCGGGCGCCTGGTTGCGGCCCTGGAAGAAGGGGTCGAAAACGCGCGCCACGTCCTCTGACGCCACGCCGGGGCCGCCGTCCACGCAGTCGAAGCAGGTCTGGCGTTCGTCCTGCCGCACCGACAGCGTCACCGTGCCGCCCGGCGGGCTGAAGCGCACGGCATTGACGAGCAGGTTGGCCAGCACGATGGCGAGCTTCTCGCCGTCGACCGCCGCCGTGCAGGGCTGGGCGTCCACCTGCACGGTGAGCCCCCTCGCCTGCCACAGCAGCCGCTGCTCGTCCGCCACGCGGGCCAGCAGGGCCGGCAGGTCGGTCGGCTTGCGCTGCAATTGATGGGCGTCGGACGCCAGCGTCTGGTAGCGCAGCAGGTCTTCGATCTGGCGCTGCAGCGCCACGCTGTTGTCGCCCAGGATGCGGACGATCTCGGTCTGGTCGGGCGTCAGCGGGCCGGCCACACCGTCGCGCAACAGCGCGGCGCCTTCGCGGATGGACGCCATGGGCGTTTTCAGCTCATGCGAGATGTGGCGCACGAAGCGGGTCTTGTCGGCCTCCAGCGTCGCCAGCCGCTGGCGCAACCATTCCAGCTGCCGGCCCAGGCGCCGCAGGTCGGCCGGGCCGCCAACGGCAATGGCGCCGTCCAGCCGGTTGTCCCCCATGCGGCCGATCGCCGCCTCCAGCTGAGCCAGCGGCCGCAGCAGCCAGTGGCCGAATCCCACGGCCAGCAGCAGGGCCAGCCCGATCGCCCCCAGCACCTGCACGGAGATCAGCCGCCGCTGCTGCTCCAGCTCGGCGAGCACCGCGTCGGAGCGCCGGTCCATGGCCTGCTGGCTGCGCTCGGCGATCAGCTCGTTGAGCCGGTGCAGCCGCGCGAACGCCGGGCTCAGCCGCTTGAGCAGCGCCGGGCGGGCCCGCTGCGGGCCGGGGTCTTGCAGCGCCTCCCACGCCGACTGGGCCTGCTGCGCCCATTCGGCGAACAGCTCGCGCACCGCCACGTCGGCCATCAAAGGTGCCAGGGCGCGCTGCGTGTCCTTCGCGTCGGCCCAGGCGGCGGCATAGCGGTCGCGCAGTTCGGCGTCGTCCAGCACCAGGAATTGCCGCGCGCTGCGCTCCATGGCCACCGTGCGCTCGGCAAGCCGTTGCACATCGGCGGTCAGGCCGGCGGCGTCCTGCGAGGCCTGGCGGCCCTGCAGCGCCACGTGCTCCAGCGCCAGCATCGCCTGCGCCGCAGCGCCGCCCAGCACCGCCGTGATCAGCAGGAAGGCCGCCAGCAGGCATTGGTGGAACGACAAGCCTCGCAGGCGCTGCCGCGCGGCGCCCGCTGGCCGCACGGGCCCGGTGGCGTCGACGGCCTCTGGCGGCGCGGTGGGGGGAACAAGGACCTCGGTAGACATGGGCGAGCGATGCGCCCGCAGCGGCACGCGCGTCGCATGCTAGGCCGCGCAACCGGCGTGATGCTGTCGGACAAGGCCGGCTTTGCATCACGATGCAACCGCCCTGTGGCGAACGCAAAACCATGCATGCTGCAGCGCACAAGCGCGCGGGTAGGATGGCCCGCATGCGTCCCCAAGTTCTCATCATCGGCTGCGGCTTCGGCGGGCTGGAGGCAGCGCGAGCGCTGCGCACCGCCGACGTCGACATCACGGTGGTCGACAAGACCAACCACCACCTGTTCCAGCCCCTGCTCTACCAGGTCGCCACGGCCGGGCTGTCGGCGCCGTCGATCGCAGCGCCCATCCGGCATCTGTTCCGGCGCCAGCGCAACGTGACGACGCTGCTGGGCGAAGTGGTGGCCATCGCCCCCACGGAACGCACGGTGACGCTGAAGGACGGGGCCCGGCTGCACTGGGACCATCTCATCGTCGCCGCGGGTGCCACGCACAGCTATTTCGGCCGCGACGACTGGGCCGCACACGCACCGGGGCTCAAGACGCTGTCGGACGCGTTCGAGATCCGTCGCCGCGTGCTGATGGCCTTCGAAGCCGCCGAGCGCGAGGAAGACCCGGTGCGCCGCGCAGCGCTGCTGCAGTTCGTCGTCGTGGGCGGCGGGCCCACGGGCGTGGAGCTGGCGGGCACCTTCGCCGAGATCGCGCGGCACACGCTGCCGGGGGAATTCCGCCGCATCGACCCGCGCCAGGCCCGCGTGCTGCTCGTGGAAGGCAGCCCGCGCGTGCTGCAGGCCATGCCCGAACCCCTGAGCGAACGCGCCCGCGAGCAACTGGCCGCGTTGGGGGTGGAAGTGCGGCTGGCTGCCCGCGTGACCGGCATCGACGCCGAAGGGCTGGACATCACGACGGCCACCGGCGCCGAGCGGCTGCACAGCCGCTGCATCGTCTGGGCCGCCGGTGTGGCCGCGTCGCCGCTCGGGCGGGTGCTGGCCGACGCCACCGGCTGCACGCTGGACCGCGCGGGCCGCGTCGTTGTGGAGGCCGACCTCAGCCTGCCCGGCCACCCGGCCATCCAGGTCATCGGTGACCTCGCCTCGGCGCACAGCCATGCGCCGGGCCGCCCACCGCAGCCGGTGCCCGGCGTGTCACCCGGCGCCAAGCAGATGGGCCGCTGCGCCGCCGCCAACCTGCAGCAACGCCTGCGCAACCAGGCCACCACACCGTTTCGCTACCGCGACTACGGCAACCTCGCCACCATCGGCCGCAACAGCGCCGTCGTGGACCTCGACACGCCGGCCGGCGCGTGGCGCTTCTCAGGCTACCCGGCCTGGCTGTTCTGGCTCTTCGCCCACGTCTACTTCCTGATCGGCTTCCGCAACCGCTTCGTCGTGCTGATCGACTGGGCGTGGGCCTACTGGACCCACGACCGCCATGCGCGCGTAGTGGCCGGCAGCGGCCTCAGCGCGGCCAGCCCGGAGAACGGCGCTCAGGCCTGACGTCGTCGGCCGGCAGGTTCACCAGCAGCAGCGCAAGGCTCGCCCCCAGCGCGACGACGCCCCAGAAGATCAGGAAGCTGACGGTGTAGACCGCCTGCGCGGACAACTCCACCTGCGAGCCTCCGAACCAGCGCAGCTCGCCGGGGTCGACCACGGCGAATACCAGCGCCTCCAGCACGCCTGCCGACAGGAAGGACGACCAGGCCACCGCCATCGCGAAGCGTGCGACGCGCGAGGGGCCGGGTGCGCCTGTCACGGCTTGGCTCCCGGAGCGCCGGTGGCGGCATGGTTGCGCCCCACCATGGCCGGCAGGTCGCCGGACTTGGCCCGCAGGTCGGCCGCATCGGCATCGTCAGCCGCGTGCGGCGCGCTGACGCGCAGATCCAGCGGCGGATCGGGGTGGCGAATGGCCAGCGCCAGCGTGACGAAGCTGGCCACGACGACGGCGGCCGGCCCGCCGACGACCAGCCAGACCATGGGTTCGCGCCAGGCGGATGCCGGCGCGTGGGCGGTCGATGCAACGGTCATGTGTGTCTCCTGGGGGGTCAACGCGGCAGCACGAAAGTGGATTTCTCGACGACCGTCTCGTCACCACCCTCGCCGTCGCGGCGGATATGCCAGTGCATGGGATGCGCACCGGCCTTGAGTTGCTGAGCGGCCTCGGGCGGCACACGCAGCGCGACGGCCACCCAGCGGGCCTCCGTCGGGCCGAGCTCCACGGTCGTGGCCTGGCTGAGCTTCAAGCCTGGCAGGCCTTCGGCTTCGATGCGGTAGCGCTGCGGCGCTTCGGTCGCGTTCATCAGCTGCAGACGATAGACGTTCTCGATCCAGCCGTCCTCGACGAGCCTTGCCAGCGAAGCGCGGTCACGCACGACGTTCACGCGGAAGCTGTGGCGCGACGCGATGCTCCACAGCAGCGCAACACAGATCACCAACAACACGACGCTGTAGACCAGCACGCGCGGCCGCAGCACGCGGCGCCAGCGCTGGGCGCGGGTCAGCCGCTGCTCCAGCCCGTTCTCGGTGTCATAGCGAATCAACCCCTGCGGCGTGCCCATCTTGTCCATGACGCCGTTGCAGACGTCGATGCACGCCGCGCAGCCGATGCATTCGTACTGCAGGCCGTTGCGGATGTCGATACCCGTCGGGCAGACCTGCACGCACAGCCCGCAATCGATGCAGTCGCCGACCTCGGCGCTGCGCTCGCTGGGGTTCCTGCCCTTCTTGCGCAAGGCGTTGTTGCCGCGCGGCTCACCGCGCACCGGGTCATAGCTGACGATGAGGGTGTCGCGGTCGAACATCGCGCTCTGGAAGCGCGCGTAGGGGCACATGTACTTGCAGACCTGCTCGCGCATGTAGCCGGCGTTGCCGTAGGTCGCGAAGCCGTAGAACAGCACCCAGAAGCTCTCCCACGGCCCCAGGCCCAGCGCCAGCACCTCACGGCCCAGCGTGTGGATGGGCGTGAAGTAGCCGACGAAGGTGAAGCCGGTCCACAGGCCCAGCGCAATCCACACGAACTGCTTGCCGGACTTGCGCCAGAGCTTGTTGAAGTTCCAGGGCGACTTGTCCAGCCGCAGCCGCGCGTTGCGGTCGCCCTCGAACCAGTGCTCGATGCGCATGTAGATCTCGGTGTAGACCGTCTGCGGACACGCAAAACCGCACCACAAGCGCCCGGCCACCGCGGTGAACAGGAACAGTCCGAACGCCGAGATCATGAGCAGGGCCGTGAGATACACGAAGTCCTGCGGATACAGCACCAGGCCGAAGACGTAGAAACGCCGCGCCCCCAGATCGAAGAGCACGGCCTGCCGCTCACCCCAGCTCAGCCAGGGCAAGCCATAGAAGACGAGCTGGGTGAGGGCCACGAAGGCCCAGCGCCAGCGGGCATAGAAACCGTCCACCGCCCGGGGGTGGATCTTGTCTTCCGAGCGGTAGAGGCGGATGACCTGGGTGGCATCGCCACCCGGCCCTGGTACTGCAGGGGATGCCATGGATCAGGGGTTGCTAGCGACGCCCTGCGACTGCGACAGGCTCCACACATACGTCGCGAGCACACGAATCTGCTCGGGCGTCAGGCGTTCACCGTGTGCCGGCATGACGTTGTGCTTGCCGTTGTTGACCATGGCCATGATGGCCTGCTCACCCCAGCCGTGCAACCAGATCTTGTCGCTCAGGTTGGGCGCACCCAGGGCTTGCGTTCCCGCGCCGGTGCTGCCGTGACAGGCGGCGCAGGCCGTGAACTTGGGCTTGCCGAGCTGTGCGTACAGCTCGTTGTGCGGGCTGCCCGACAGCGACAGCACGTAGTGGGCCACGTTGCGCACGTCGTCACTGGTGCCCACCGCCGGCGCCATGACGGGCATGTTGCCCTCGCGGCCCTTGGTGATGGTCTCGGTGATGGTCTCGATGCTGCCGCCCCACAGCCAGTCGTTGTCGGTCAGGTTGGGGAAGCCCTTGGAGCCCTTCGCGTCCGCGCCGTGGCACTGCGCGCAGTTGTTGGCGAAGAGCCGCTCACCGATCGCATGGGCCTTGGGGTCCTTGGCCAGTTGCTCGGGCGTCAGACCGGCGAAGCCGGCATAGACGGGGGCCATCGCCGCACGGGTCTGCGCCACGTCGGCCGCATGCTCGCCGAGGCTGGTCCAGCCGAGCTTGCCGGCCGTGCTGCCCAGGCCGGGATACAGCGCCAGATAGGCACCGGCGAAGACGATGGTCAGCACGAACAAGCCCATCCACCACAGCGGCAGCGGGTTGTTCAGTTCGCGCAAGTCCTCGTCCCAGACGTGACCCGTGGTGTTGTCGGCAGCGGACGGCTGACGGCGGCTGGCGATGACCAGCAGCACGACGCAGGCCACCAGGCCCAGCACCGTGGCGGCGGCCACGAAGACCGACCAGCCGGAGCTGAAGAAGTCACTCATTGCTCGCCTCCTTCAAAAGGCAGCGCAGCAGCGGCTTCGAAGCGGCCTCGCCAGGCCCAGACGACGATGCCCACGAAAACGGCCAGCGACACGATGGTCACGGCGATGCGGAGTTCGTTGATGCCCATGATGCGGGCTCCTTCACTTGTTCGCGGTGCCAAGCACCTGCAGATAGGCGACCAGCGCGTCGAGCTCGGTCTTGCCGGCAACGTCCTGCGTGGACGCCTTCACCTCTTCGTCGGTGTAGGGCACGCCCAGCGTGCGCATGGCCGAGAGTCGGGCCGGCATGCCGGCGGCGTCCACCGGAGCCGTCACCAGCCACGGGTAGGCGGGCATGTTGGACTCGGGCACCACGTCACGCGGGTTGTTCAGGTGGATGCGGTGCCATTCGTCGCTGTACTTGCCGCCCACGCGGTGCAGGTCCGGGCCGGTGCGCTTGCTGCCCCACTGGAACGGGTGGTCGTAGACGAACTCGCCCGCCGTGGAGTACTTGCCGTAACGCAGCGTCTCGGCGGCCAGCGGCCGGATCATCTGCGAGTGGCAGTTGTAGCAGCCCTCACGCAGATAGATGTCGCGGCCCGCCAGCTGCAGCGCGGTGTAAGGCTTCAGGCCAGGTGCGGCCTGCGTGGTGGAACGCTGGAAGAACAGCGGCACGATCTCGACGATGCCGCCGACCAGCACGGTCAGCAGAACCAGCACGATCATCAGCAGGTTGCTGGTCTCAATGCGCTGGTGGCCTGTCACGGCTCGGGTATCGGTACTCATGAATTCTCCTCAGGCGTGGGCCAGCGCGGGGGCGGGAATGCGCACGGGCGTGGCGCTGCCTGCCTGCACGGTCTTGATGACGTTCCAGCTCATGATCCCCATGCCGGCGAGGTAGAGCAGGCCGCCGCCCAGGCGGATCACGTAGAACGGCCAGGTCGCCTTGACGCTCTCGACGAAGGTGTAGACCAGCGTGCCGTCCGGGTTGACCGCGCGCCACATCAGGCCCTGCATGACACCGGCGATCCACATCGCGGCGATGTAGAGCACGATGCCCAACGTCGCCACCCAGAAGTGCAGCTCGATGGCACGCTTGGAATACATCTGCGTGCGGCCGAACATGCGCGGGATCAGGTGATACAGGCAGCCCATGGACACCAGGCCCACCCAGCCGAGCGCACCGCTGTGCACATGGCCCACCGTCCAGTCGGTGTAGTGGGACAGCGAGTTCACCGTCTTGATCGACATCATCGGGCCCTCGAAGGTCGACATGCCGTAGAACGACAGCGACACGATGAGGAACTTCAGGATGGGGTCGTCACGCAGCTTGTGCCAGGCGCCCGACAGCGTCATGACGCCGTTGATCATGCCACCCCAGCTCGGCGCCAGCAGCACGAGGCTGAAGATCATGCCGATGCTCTGCGCCCAGTCGGGCAGCGCGGTGTAGTGCAGGTGGTGCGGGCCCGCCCACATGTACGTGAAGATCAGCGCCCAGAAGTGGACGATGGACAGCCGGTAGCTGTAGACCGGGCGCTCCGCCTGCTTGGGGATGTAGTAATACATCATCCCCAGGAAGCCGGCCGTCAGGAAGAAGCCGACGGCGTTGTGGCCGTACCACCACTGCACCATCGCGTCCTGCACGCCAGCGTAGGCGGAGTAGCTCTTGGTGAGGCTGACCGGGATCTCGGCGCTGTTGACGATGTGCAGCAGCGCCACGGCGATGATGAACGCGCCGAAGAACCAGTTGGCCACGTAGATGTGCCGGATCTTGCGGGTGCCGACCGTGCCGAAGAACACGACGGCATAGGCCACCCAGACGACGGCGATCAGGATGTCGATCGGCCATTCGAGCTCGGCGTATTCCTTGCCGGTGGTGTAGCCCAGCGGCAGCGACAGCGCCGCCAGCAGGATCACCAGTTGCCAGCCCCAGAACGTGAACCAGGCCAGCTTGGGCAGGAACAGGCGCGCCTGCCCGGTGCGCTGCACGACGTGGTAGCTCGTCGCGAACAGCGTGCAGCCGCCGAAGGCGAAGATCACGGCGTTGGTGTGCAGCGGCCGCAGGCGGCCATAACTCAACCATGGAATGCCGAGATTCAGCTCCGGCCAGGCCAGCTGGGCGGCGATGAACACCCCCACCAGCATGCCGACCACCCCCCACAGAACCGCAGCCAGCGCAAACGCGCGTACCGGTCCGTCCTCGTATGTCATCCCGGATGCCACCGGGACTGTTTCGTTCGCCATCGCGACTCCTTCAGTCTGATGAAAACGATTCTTCTCGGGAAGGGCCCTAGGTGCCTTGATCCTCGTCAACCAGGATGCGCCCGGCCTCTTCGTCCAGGCCTTCCAGTTGCCCCGAGTTCACGGCCCAGCCGAACACGGCCACGATGAGCAGCACCAGCACCACCGAGAACGGAATGAGCAGATACAGGATGTCCATGGGCCTCAGCCTCGATGCAGGCGCTGCGCGTTGAGCACGACGAACAGCGAGCTGCTGGCCATGCCGATGCCGGCAGCCAGCGGCGGCAGCCAGCCTGCCAACGCGAGCGGCACGCAGGCCAGGTTGTAGAGCGCCGCCCAGGCCAGGTTCTGCCGCAGCACGCGGCGGGTCTTGTGCGCCAGTGCCAGGGCTTGCGGCACGGCCATCAGGCGGTTGGAGACGAGCAACGCATCCGCGGCGCTGCGCGCCAGCATGGCCCCCTGCCCCATCGCGATTCGCACATCGGCCGCCGCCAGCACGGGCGCGTCGTTGATGCCGTCACCCACCATCAGCACGCGCTCGCCATCGGCCTGCCACTCCTGCACGGCCGCCAGCTTGGACGCCGGCGTGGCGCCACCGCACCAGTGCGCGATGTCCAGCGCGGCGGCCATGCGCGCGACGGCGTCCGGCTGGTCGCCCGACAGCAGCCGCACCCGCAGGCCCTGGGCTCGCAGCGCCGCCACCGCCTCAGCGGCATCGGGGCGCGGGGCCTCGGCCAGATCCAGCCACAGCACCTCGTGTTCGTCACCGAAGGCCAGCCGCGCGGCCGGGTCCGGTGTGTCGCTCACCCAACCGGGCGCGCCGAGCCGCCATTGCCGCCCCTGCGCATCACACGCCTGCACGCCGCGGCCGGCCACCTCGCGCACATCGGTCCAGCCCTCGCCGCCACGGCCATCGGCCAAGGCCTGCGCATGCGGGTGGCGCGACAACGCCGCCAGGCTGCGCGCCCGCTCCAGCAGCGCCTGCGCATCTGCGCCGGCGTTCCCGGTCCACCAGCGTCGCAGCATCAGCCGCTCTTCGCTCAGCGTGCCGGTCTTGTCGAAGACCACCGTGTCCACCGCGCAGAGCCGGTCCAGCGCCGACAGGTCGGCGAGCAGCAGCCCGCGCCGCGCCAGCGTTCCGCTGGCGGTCAGCCATGCGGCCGGCGCGGCCAGCGTCAACGCGCAGGGGCAGGTGACGATCAGCACCGCCACCGCCACCGCGACGGCCCGCGACGGGTCCACCCACCACCAGCCCACGCCGGCGGCCACCGCCAGCAGCAGCACCACCGCCGTGAAGCCGGCGGCCACGCGGTCGAGCACGCCGTGGGCAAAAGGCCGCTGACTCTGCGCCTGCTGCATGAGGCGCACGATGCCCTGCGCAGTCGTGTCGGCACCGACGCGCTGCACCGCGACGACGAAACTGCCGTCCACGCTGAGGCTGCCGGCCACCACACCGTCCCCCACCGCCTTGGCGACCGGCGCCGATTCGCCGGTCAGCAAGGCCTCGTTGACCCAGCCCTGCCCGGTCAGCACGCGGCCGTCCGCCGCGAAGGCCTCGCCGGCGGCGACGCGGATACGGTCGCCCACGCGCAGCACCTCGGGCGCCACGCGCTCGCTGCTGCCGTCGTCGCGCAGGCGCTCGCAGGCCGTGGGCAGCGAACCCGCCACCGCCTCCAGCGCATCCGCCGCACGGTGGCGGGCACCGAGCTCGAACCAGCGGGCCAGCAACAGCAGCGCGACGAACATCGTCAGCGAATCGAAATAGACCTCGTGCCCCAGCGGCCCGGTGGGATCGAACAGCGCACCGGTGCTGGCGACAAAGGTCACCGCGATGCCCAGCGCCACCGGCACGTCCATGCCCAGGCGACGCGCGCGCAACTGCGTCCACGCGCCACGGAAAAACGGGCCGGCCGAGAACACCATCACCGGCAGCGTCAGCACCCAGCAGCCCCAGCGCAGCAGGCGGTCCAGATCGGGGGCCAGTTCACCCGCCGTCGCGACGTAGGCCGGCGTCGCCAGCATCATGACCTGCATCATCAGAAAGCCGGCCACGAACACGCGCCACAGCGCCTGGCGGCGCTCCTGACGGCGCAGTTCGCGGGCAGGCGCGGCGACGTCAGGGGTTGCGCGGTAGCCGATGGCCTCCAGCGCCGCGAGCACGTCGGCCAGCGGCAGCCGTGACGGCCGCCAGCGCAGCGCCAGCCGAGCCGACGCCGCATTGACGCTGGCGCCAACGACGCCTGGCAGCTTCGCGAGCGCCGACTCGATCAGCCCGGAACAGGCGGCGCAATGCATGCCCGCCACCTGGAACTGGGACAACGCGGCACCGTCGGGGCCGTCGGGCCAGGTGGTGAAGGGGGCGAGAGCCTGCGCGTCGGCTTCCGCCGCGTGCAAGCCTTGAGGAAGAGCGCTCACGCCGCGAATCTAGGTCAAGCGGGCCGGGCACCCCGTGATCTGCGTCAAGCCGTTCGCATTCATCCGCTGCGCCTCCTGCGCGACACGCAGGAATGCGTCTTGCATGACGGTGGATCTCCTCTCAGCACTTCAGGAGGCCTGGCCATGTCGGATCTATCGGAAGCCGTCGGCGCGTCGAACACGACGTTCTCTCACGTAAAGCCAGGCGACACGCCCTGGCGCAGCGACGGGCTGAGGGACTTCTTCCTCTACCGCGACCTCGGTGTCGCCGAGGCGACCGGCGGGCGCGTCATCGCGCACCTCGTCAAGGCGAACATGGCCCCCGAACGGGGCACGGGCTGGCACCGGCATGAGGCGCAATTCCAGATCGTGCTGATGACCAAGGGCTGGGCGAAGTTCATGTACGGCGACCAGGAGACGCTGGTGCAGGCCGGAGACTGCGTGCACCAGCGGCCCGGCATCGTGCACTACCTGTTCGACTACTCGCCAGACATGGAGTACCTCGAAATCGTCTCGCCGGCCGACTTCAAGACCGTGGACATGCCGGCACCCTGCGAGGTTCCCTCGCCGACGCCCTGGGCCTGACGCGTCAGAAGTCCATGTCCAGTTGCTCGATCTCGTCGGGCTCCAGCCGCGCATCGGCCGTCCAGGCCTGCATTTCTGGCATGGCCAGGATGGTGTCGCGGTAGGCCGCGCAGGCCGGCGGCAGCGCCACGTCGTAGGTCTGAAAACGCGTGGCCACCGGCGCGAACATCGCGTCCGCTGCACCACGGCGCGGGCCGAACAAGAACGGCCCGCCGTACTGCGCCAGGCAGTCGGCCCAGATGTCGACGATGCGCTCGATGTCGGGCCGCGCACCGGCCCAGATGCGGTGCCCCGGAAAGCGCCCCTTCAGGTTCATCGGCAGCGCCGAGCGCAGGTTGGCGAAGCCGGAGTTCATCTCGCCGCACACGGCCCGCGCATGCGCACGAGCGGTGCGATCGGCAGGCCACAACCCGGCCTTGGGAAACACCTCGTTGAGGTACTCGGCGATGGCCAGCGTGTTCCACACCGTGGCGCCCTCGTGCCGCAGGCAGGGCACGCGGATGGATGGCGCCAGCAGCAGCAGTTCACGGCGCACCGCTTCGTCGTCGGGCGACACCATGACCTCTTCGAACGCCAGCCCGGCGAAGCGCGCGAGCAGCCAGCCCCGCAACGACCACGACGAGTAGTTCTTGCTGCACAGCGTCAGCGTGGCGGGCGCCACGGCGGGCTGGACGGTCTTGGCGGCCCGGCGGCTGGCGGGACGGTTGGGCGTGGCAAGCGGCATGACGCGTCTCCTGTGTGGACTGGCGGACGCAAGCCGCATGCCACGCTGGCGCGCTCCTTGCAGCGCCCGTGCATCGCGAAGGAGACCGCCATGTATCCCGCCTACCAGGCCCACGCCGATCTGCTGTGGCCACTGCGCGCCGCGACCCGGCTGTCCCTGCCCTTTCTGCAGCACGCAGGTACGCGCCGCGGTTGGGCAGCGGCGCGGCAGATGGCGGCGGCCGGGCAGGTGTTCGAGCTCGCGCAGGTCACGCACACGCGGCCGCCCTGGTGCATCGAGCAGGTCGCCAGCGGCAGGGAGTCCTGGCCGGTCGTCGAAGAGGTCGTGTCGGCCACGCCTTTCGCCACGCTGCGCCGCTTTCACCGCCTCGGCGCCCCGCCCTCGCCCAAGGTGCTGGTCGTCGCGCCCATGTCCGGCCATTTCGCCACGCTGCTGCGCGACACCGTGCGCACGCTGGCCCAGGACCATGACGTGCACGTCACCGACTGGCACAACGTGCGCGACGTGCCACTGGCCGCTGGCCGCTTCGGCCTGGACGAATACACCCAGCACGTCATCGACTTCCTCGCCGCGCTGGGCCCCGGCGCCCATGTGGTGGCGGTCTGCCAGCCCTGCGTCAGCGCGCTGGCAGCGGTGGCGCTGATGGCCGAAGACGAGCACCCCGCCACGCCCGCCAGCCTGACGCTGATGGCGGGCCCGATCGACTGTCGCGTCAGCCCGACCGAGGTCAACCGCCTCGCCACCAGCCGGCCCATCACCTGGTTTCGCCGCCACCTAATCAGCCATGTGCCCTGGCAGCACAAGGGCGCGGGGCGACGGGTCTATCCGGGCTTCGTGCAGTTGTCGGCCTTCATGAGCATGAACAAGGACCGGCACACCAATGCCTTCAAGGACTACTACCGCCACCTCGTCACCGAGGAGTTCGACCTGGCGGAGGCCACGCGGCTGTTCTACGAGGAATACCTGGCCGTGGCCGACCTGTCCGCCGATTTCTACCTGGAGACGGTGGAGCGCGTGTTCCAGACCTTCGACCTGCCGCGCGGCGCGCTGACGTTCAAGGGCCGCCGCGTGAACCCGGCCGCCATCCGTCGCACCGCGCTGTTGACCATCGAGGGCGAGCGCGACGACATCTGCGCCGTAGGCCAGACACTGGCCGCGCAGGAGCTGGCCAGCAGCCTCAAGCTCTACATGCGCACGCACTACATCCAGCCCAACGTGGGCCATTACGGCGTGTTCAGCGGGCGGCGCTGGCAGCACCAGGTCTATCCACTGGTGCGGCACGTCATTCAAGTGTCGGGGTGACGCCCCTCGCCCAGTTGCGTCCCGCTGCACGCGGACGCATCTGGTCGGTCCCCCGAGGGGACGGCGATGCTCTCGGCGTCGAGCCGAGAGCACATCGCCAACGCGGGCCGGCTTGGGAGCGGCCCGGCGCTCGGCCCGCAAAAAACAAAAGGCCGGCTATTGCCGGCCTTCGAGCGTCAACGCAAAGCCGTTCAGGCGAAGTTGGCTTCGGCGAACGACCAGTTCACGAGATTGCTCAGGAAGGTCTCCACGAACTTGGGGCGCAGGTTGCGGTAGTCGATGTAGTAGGCGTGTTCCCACACGTCGACGGTCAGCAGGGCCTTGTCGGCGGTGGTCAGCGGCGTGCCGGCGGCGCCGGTGTTGACGATGTCGACCGTGCCGTCGGCCTTCTTGACCAGCCAGGTCCAGCCCGAGCCGAAGTTGCCGACGGCGCTCTTGACGAAGGCTTCCTTGAAGGCAGCGTAGCTGCCCCACTTGGCGTTGATGGCTGCGGCCAGCGCGCCGGTGGGCTCACCGCCGCCTTGCGGCTTCATGCAGTTCCAGAAGAAGGTGTGGTTCCAGATCTGCGCGGCGTTGTTGTAGATGCCGCCGCTGGAGGTCTTGACGATCTCTTCCAGCGTCTTGCTTTCGAACTCGGTGCCCTTTTGCAGGTTGTTCAGGTTCACCACATAGGCGTTGTGGTGCTTGCCGTGGTGGAACTCCAGCGTTTCCTTGCTGTAGTGAGGGGCCAGCGAGTCGATGGGGTAAGGCAGCGGGGGCAGCGTGTGTTCCATGGTGTGAACCTCGGTGTGTTGGGGGGAAACAATCGCGGCGGATTGTAGGGACGCAAAGAGAGCCTGCGGCCGATACGGCCATGGCCGTCAGCGCGGCGGCAAATGCCGTACCCGCTGAACTTGCATGTCGGCACTGCCATCGGCCAGCACGGCGCGCACCTCGCGCCCCGGCGCGAGTGACTGCACCGAGGTGATGGCACCGCCCTGCCCGTCGTCCAGCCAGGCATAACCACGCGCCAGCACGTGCTGCGGGTCCAGCGCCTGCAGGCGGGCCTGCAAGGCGTCGAGCCGCGCGCCCTGCCGCCGCAGCGCCTCGGCCAGCGCGCGCGCCGGGCGCGGCGCGAGGTGCTCCAGCCGTTGCCGCTGCAACTCCAACCGGCGCCCCGGCGCAGCGGCGGCGCGCTGGGCCAGCAGGTCCAGCAGCCGGCGCTGGCGCGCCAAGGCATCGCTGGGGCGGGACAGGCGCAGCGCCAGACGGTCCAGCCGCTGACCGAGGGTTTGCAGCCGGTGCTCCAGCCTGATGGCCAGGCCGCGCTCCAGGCTGGCGAGGTGCTGCAGCAAGCCGTCGCGCGACGGTGCCGCCAGCTCGGCCGCCGCCGTCGGCGTGGGCGCGCGCAGGTCGGCCGCCAGGTCACACAGCGTCACGTCCGTCTCATGGCCCACGCCGCAGACGACGGGCAGCGCCGACTGCGCCACCGCGCGCACGACACGTTCATCGTTGAAGGCCCACAGGTCCTCCAGCGAGCCGCCGCCACGCACGAGCAGCAGCACGTCCACCTCCGCCCGCTCATTGGCCAGCCGCAGCGCATTGACGAGTGCCGGCGGCGCCTCGGCGCCCTGCACGAGGCTGGGATAGACGACCACCTCCACCTGCGGGGCGCGGCGCGCCAGCGCGGTCAGCACGTCATGCAGCGCCGCACCGGCCGTCGACGTGACGACGCCGATGCGCCGCGGCAGTGGCGGCAGCGGCCGCTTGGCGGCGTCATCGAACAGGCCTTCGGCCGCCAGCCGCGCGCGCAGCTTCAGGAACTGCTCGTACAGCGTGCCCGCACCCGCCCGGCGCATGGCCTCGACGACGAACTGCAGCTCGCCGCGCGGCTCGTAGACGGCCACGCGCCCACGCACCTCCACGAGCGCCCCATCGGCCGGCGCGAAATCCAGCATGGCCGCCGCGCGGCGGAACATCGCGCAGCGCAGGCTCGCCGCCTGCCCGTCGGCGTCCTTGAGCCCGAAGTAGCAATGGCCGCTGGCCGCGCGCGTGAAACCGGCGATCTCGCCGCCGACGACCACCACCGAGAATCGATCGGCCAGGCTCTGCGACACGGCCTCCAGCAGGCCGGCCACACCCCAGACACGTCGATTTGATGCGGGTTCGCGGCCATCAATCACGCGCAACCCCAATACCGGCGCAGGCCGGGAAGTCCACAGCCGCGCCAATGCTGGGCTGCCGGGCATTTCTGGGCGGTGAAGCGCGTCATCGCTTCGTCATGAGCACATAAGGTCTTGTTTTTCAATTCAATTTCCGGTGCTCAAACTTACGGCAAGTTGTCCAAGACCCTGCTCTCACAACCGCTTACGAGCGCCGCCCCGAGCTTACTCACAAAGTTATCCACAGCAGCGGTGGATGACGGGAACGGTTTTCGGGGACGGAACGATCGCCGGCAGGGGCCGAGGGTCGGGCCATAATCCGCCGCACTTTCCTGGCCAGCAGTGGCCGTTTGTTCGACGCCTTTTTCGACGGGGACACCCTTGTTTTCCATCATACAAGCCGCCGGTTGGCCGATTTGGCCTTTGCTTCTGTGTTCCGTGGTGGCTCTGGCCCTGATCATCGAACGCCTGACGAGCCTGCGCGCGGCGCGCATCATGCCGCCCCGCCTGCTCGACGACGTGCTCAACGTCACCGCCCAGCAACTGCCGGCTCGCGACATGGTCGACAAGCTGGCCAAGAACTCCCTGCTGGGTGAGGTGCTCGCTTCCGGCCTGCGTGCCGTCGCGGCCGAGCCCAAGATGCCGGAAGGCAAGCTGCGCCTGGTGTTCGAGTTCGCCGGCCGCCGCGCCGTGCACCAGCTCGAGCGCTACATGAACACGCTCGGCACCATCGCCACGGCCGCGCCACTGCTGGGCCTCATGGGCACGGTGGTCGGCATGATCGAGATCTTCGGCAGCCAGAGCCCCGGTGGCACCAACCCCTCCCAGCTCGCGCACGGCATCTCCATCGCGCTCTACAACACTGCGTTCGGCCTGATGATCGCCATCCCGTCGCTGATGTTCTATCGCTACTTCCGCGGCAAGATCGAGGAGTACGTGCTGGAGCTCGAAGGCGCTGCCGATCGCCTGCTGGGCCAGCTGCGCCGCTACACCACCGTCTGAGGTCGGAGAGAGCCATGCGCTTCCGCTCCCCGCACCGCGAGCCGCCGGAGATCAACCTGATCCCCTTCATCGACGTGCTGTTGGTGATCCTGATCTTCCTGATGCTGTCGACGACGTATTCCAAGTTCACCGAACTGCAGATCACGCTGCCGTCGGCCGACGCGGACAAGCTCAAGGACCGCCCGCAGGAAGTCATCGTCGGCATCGCCGCCGATGGCCGCTTCGTGATCAACCGTCAGGCCGTGGAAGGCCGCTCGGTGGACGTCCTCATCGGCGCGCTGCGCCAGGCCTCGGGCGGCAACGCCGAGACGTCGGTCATCATCTCGGCCGACGCTGCCACACCGCACCAGGCCGTCATCAACGTGATGGACGCGGCGCGCCGTGTGGGCCTGAGCCGTGTCACCTTCGCCGCGCAAGCCGACGCTCACTGATCGGCTGCAGGCGCAGTGGCTCACCGGCGGACCGCTGTCCGCCGCGCTGCTGCCGCTGAGCTGGCTGTATCGCGGCCTGCTGGCCGTGCGCACGCTGGCCTATCGGCTGGGCCTCAAGCACGCCGAGACCCTGCCGGTGCCGGTCATCGTCGTCGGCAACTGGATCGTCGGCGGCGCCGGCAAGACACCCACGACACTGGCCCTACTGACGCTGCTGCGGGCGCGCGGCCTCAAGGTCGGCGTCATCTCGCGCGGCTATGGCCGCGACGGCGACGGCGTCCACCATGTCACGCGGCACTCCACCGCACGCGACGCCGGTGACGAGCCGCTGCTCATCCACCTGCGCAGCGGCGTGCCCGTCGTCGTGGGGCGAGACCGAGTCGCCGCCGCACGAGCGCTGCTCGCCGTTCATGCCGACATCGACCTGCTCGTCAGCGACGACGGCCTGCAGCACTGGCGGCTGCCGCGGCGCTTGAGCCTGCTGGTGTTCGACGAGCGTGGGCTGGGCAATGGCCGACTGCTGCCGGCCGGCCCGCTCCGACAGCCGCCCGCCACGCCCACGGCCCATGAGCTGGTCGTCTACAACGCCCCCCATGCCAGCACGCCGCTGGACGGCTTCGTCGGCGCCCGTCGCCTGGCCGGCGCCGTGCCGCTGGCCGACTGGTGGGCCGGCGCACCCGCGGACCTGCAGGTGCTCGATACCCTGCGAGCCAGGCCGGGCCTGCTCGCAGTGGCTGGTATCGCGCGGCCGCAGCGCTTCTTCGACATGCTCGCGGCCTGCGGCCTGCGCACCGACACCCTGCCGCTGCCGGACCATGCCGACCTCACCCCCCTGCCCTGGCCTGCCGACGCTGCGGGCGTCGTCCTCACCGAAAAGGACGCCGTCAAACTGCCGCCGGAGCGCGCCGGCACCACGCCCGTCTGGGTCGTGACGCTAGACTTTGATCCCGGTGCCGCCTTCGAGGCCGCGCTGGATGCCCAACTCCAACGCCTGTTTCCCTCCCGATGGACCCAAGACTGATCGAGATGCTGGTCTGCCCGCTGTGCAAGGGGCCGCTGACGCTGCTGCGCGGCGCCGAGCCCGACTTGCCTGCCCTCGCCTGCCGCGCAGACCGGCTCGCCTTCCCTGTACGTGACGGCATTCCGCTGATGCTGGAGAGCGAGGCGCGCCCCTGGGACCCGGACGCGCCAACCGCGCCGGTCGAGCTGACCCCGTGAGCTTCACCGTCGTCATCCCGGCGCGGCTCGCCTCGACCCGCCTGCCCAACAAGCCGCTGGCCGACATCGCCGGCCTGCCGATGATCGTGCGCGTGGCGCAGCGCGCCGCGCTGTCGGGCGCCGGGCGCATCGTCGTCGCCACCGACGCGACCGAAGTGGCCGCTGCCTGCGCTGCGCACGGCGTGCAGGCCCTGATGACGCGCGCCGACCACCCTTCCGGCAGCGATCGCCTCGCAGAGGCCGTCGAACAGCTGGGCCTGCCGGACGACGCCACGGTCGTCAACGTGCAGGGCGATGAGCCCCTGATCGCTCCCGCCATGATCGACGCTTGCGCCACCACGTTGGCCGCCCAGCCCGACTGCGTGATGGCGACGGTGGCCCACGCGCTCACCGATCCTGCGGAGTTTGCGAATCCCAACGTCGTGAAGCTCGTCACCGACCGCCTGGGGCGGGCGCTGTACTTCTCGCGCGCACCCATCGCCTGGTGGCGCGACGGCGGCGGCCAGCCCAACCATGCGCTGCGCCACGTGGGCCTGTATGCCTACCGTGCCGGCTTCCTGCGCCGCTTCCCGACGCTGGCGGTCAGCCCGCTGGAGCAGATCGAGTCTCTCGAGCAGCTGCGCGTGCTGTGGCATGGCGAGCGCATCGCCGTGCACATCAGCCCGGAGAAGCCCGGCCCTGGCGTCGACACCCCCGAAGACCTGGCCCGCGTGCGTCATCTCATCCAGAGCTGAATCCGGCGCTCACGTCAGGCCACTGAAAGACCCCATGCGATACTCGCGCGCTGACCGAGTCGGGCGCGCGCTGGCGCCCCCGACACTACGAGGAGACCCATGCGACTGATTCTTCTGGGCGCCCCCGGCGCCGGCAAAGGCACCCAGGCAGCCTTCATCTGCAAGCAATTCGGCATTCCGCAGATCTCCACCGGCGACATGCTGCGCGCCGCCGTGAAGGCGGGCACACCCCTGGGCCTGCAGGCCGATGCCGTCATGAAGGCCGGTGCCCTGGTCAGCGATGACCTGATCATCGCGCTGGTGAAGGAGCGTATCGCCCAGGCAGACTGCGCGGGCGGCTTCCTGTTCGACGGTTTCCCCCGCACCATTCCGCAAGCCGACGCGATGAAGGCGGCCGGCGTCAAGCTCGACTACGTGCTCGAGATCGACGTGCCCTTTGACGCCATCATCGAGCGCATGAGCGGCCGCCGCTCGCACCCGGCATCGGGCCGCACCTACCACGTCAAGTTCAACCCGCCCAAGGTGGACGGCAAGGACGACGTCACCGGCGAAGACCTCGTGCAGCGCGACGACGACAAGGAAGAGACCGTCAAGAAGAGGCTCGACGTGTACTCCGCGCAGACCCGCCCGCTGGTGGACTACTACTCGCAATGGGCCGCCACCGGCGACGCCAGCGCGCCGAAGTACCGCCGCATCGCCGGCGTGGGCTCGGTGGACGAGATCACCCGCAACGCCCTGGCCGCACTGAGCAGCTGATCCACTGCTCAACCAAACCAGCCGCAGCGCGCCAGCCCTGCGGCTTTTTTGTCGGCCACAATTGACGTTCACGTCAATCAACGCAGGAGTTCCTCAGCATGGAAATCGCAGGCAAGGTGTTCATCGTCACCGGCGGCGCCTCGGGCCTCGGGGAAGGCACGGCCCGCATGCTGGCCGGCCATGGCGCCAAGGTCGTCATCGCCGACCTGCAAGCCGAGCGCGGCGCGCAGCTCGCGCATGAGCTGGGCGGCGTCTTCGTGCGCTGCGATGTCAGCCAGGAAGACGACGGCCGGCAGGCCATCGCGGCGGCCACGGCGCTCGGCAAGCTCGTCGGTCTCGTCAACTGCGCCGGCATCGCGCCAGCCACCAAGACCGTCGGCAAGGACGGCGCTCACCCGCTGGCCAGCTTCACGAAGACCATCACGGTCAACCTGATCGGCACGTTCAACATGATTCGCCTGGCCGCCGAGGCGATGGCCCGCAACGAGGCCGAGTCCACCGGCGAGCGCGGCGTGCTGATCTCCACCGCCTCCATCGCCGCCTACGACGGCCAGATCGGCCAGGCGGCCTATGCGGCCTCCAAGGGCGGCATCGTCGGCATGACGCTGCCCATTGCGCGCGACCTGGCTCGCAACGGCATTCGCAACATGACCATCGCGCCGGGCATCTTCGGCACGCCCATGCTGTTCGGCATGCCGCAGGAGGTGCAGGACGCACTGGCCGCCGGCGTGCCATTCCCGAGCCGGCTGGGCACGCCGCAGGACTACGCCAAGCTCGTCCATCAGATCATCACGAACGAAATGCTCAACGGCGAAGTCATCCGCCTGGACGGCGCCATCCGCCTCGCACCGAAGTGACGGCACCACAGCCCGGCCGCCCATGAAAAAAGGCCCGCGAAGGGCCTTTGGCATGCTGAGCATCGCGTGAGCGGCGGCAGCCGCCCACGGCACCGATCAGCGCTTGGTGCGCGACTGGACCAGCCACAGACGGGCCAGATCGGCGGAGCCGTCGGTGCCCTTGACGGCGCGCCAGGCGGCTTGCGCCTTGCTGGTTTCACCCGCGTTGTAGTAAGCCAGGCCCTGGTAGAGCTTGACGTCGTCGGCACGTGTGAAGTTGCCCTTGGCAATGCCGTCCTCGACGAGCTTCAGGCCGCCGGCCTTGTCGCCAGCAAACACGCGCGACAGGCCCAACTTGACGAGTTCGTCGCCGGTCTTGGCCGCCGCCGCCGACTTCTCGGCATTGACCGCATCAGCCTTGGCCTCGGCCGACTTCTTGACCATCAGGTCCAGCAGGCGCTTGTGGCGAGCGCCCTCGGCGCCCTGGCCCAGCACGTTGGCGGCCAGACCTTGCTCGACGATCTTCTTGCCTTCGTCCGGGTAGCCGGCCTGCGCAGCCAGCTGGGCCATTTCCATGTAGTCGTCGGCACCACGCAAGTTGCCGGTGGCCAGTTGCAGGCGATAGACGTCGAGCCCGAAGCGCGGCGCGAAGCCCTTCTTGCTCTGCAGGCTACCCACCACCTGGGCCCACAGTTCCTTGCGCGGATAGTGGTTCAGCAGCTTCTCGACGGCATAGGCCTCGGTCGCGCCGTCACCCTTCTTCTGGGCGGCGTAGAGCACCAGGTTCAGCTTGTCCTGGCTGGGAACGCGGCCTGCCTTCTCATCGGCCTGCACTTCGGCCAGCGTGTCCTTCAACACGGCCGTCATGTCGCCCGACTTGAACTGGGCTTGCTGCTGCATCTGCTTGACAGCGGGGCTGGTGCCGCCGGCCGCGAAGTATTTGCCCGCCCATTCCAGCGTCTTGGCCGCGCTGCCAGCGCGCAGATAGGTGCCCGCGATGGCTTCCATGTATTGCAGCTGCTGCGGTCCGCCCAGCTTGGACTTCAGCACATCGAACGAGCGCGCCATCGTGTCGGCATCGCCGGCACCCATGGCCGCCGAGAAGCGCACGCCCTCGATCGCATTGTTCTCGCCGGCCGTGCGGCCGCCGACGGCTTCCGCATCGCGCAGCTTGGCCAGCGCTTCCTTGTACTTGCCGGCCTTGACCAGCTTGCTCGCCTCACTCAGGGGCGTGCCCACTTCCTTGCGCACCGTCTCCTGAGCCTGTGCCTGGCTCAGGCCGAACTCAGCGCCCGGTGCGCCATTCAAGGACAGCGCCAGAACGCCAACGGCCACAGCCACCACGGTTTTCAAAGTCTTCAACTTGCTCTCCTGCAAAGCAAAAACGCGCCGCCCTTTCGGGCAGCGCGCATCAATATACCGGCGTCAGCTGGCCAGCACGGACGTCACTTGACGTACTGCTCGTTGCCGACCATGCCCATCTTCTTGACGTTGTTGCGCTGGGCCGAAGCCATCACCGCAGCCACGACGCCATAGTCGACCAGCTTGTTCGGCTTGATGTGGATCTCGGGCTGATCGCTGATAGGCATCACCCCGACTTCCTGCATCTTGGCGTTCACCGCGTCGACGTTCGGCAGCGCGGCTTCGTCCCAGTAGATCGTGCCGTCAAAGTCGATCAGGACGGTGTGCACCACCGGGTCTTGCGGCGGCACCGAGTTCGGGTTCGGCGGCGGCATGTCCAGGTTGACCGTGTGCAGCTGGATCGGGATCGTGATGATCAGCATCACGAGCAGCACCAGCATCACGTCGATCAGCGGCGTCGTATTGACGTCCATCAGGACTTCGGGTTCACCGCTGCCCGACGAACTTCCAACATTCATTCCCATGCTTGACTCCTGGGATCAGCCGCCACGAGCCGGCGGCTCGGTGACGAAGTTGACCCGCATGATGCCCGCACGCTGGCTGGCGAAGATCACACGGCCGACCGACTCATAACGCGTCTTGTCGTCGCCGCGGATATGCACCTCGGGCTGCGGGTTCTTGACCGATTCCTTGCCGAGGCGCTGCACGAGCTCCTCCATGTCGGGAATCAGCTTGGTACCCCAGTAGACGTCGCCGTCCTTGCTGACCGAGATTTCGATGTTTTCCGGCTTCGTGACGCGAACGACGTTGGTCTCCTTAGGGAGATTCACGGCGATCGTCTGCGTCACCACCGGCACGGTGATGAGGAAGATGATCAGCATCACCAACATCACGTCCACGAGGGGCGTGGTGTTGATGGCCGAGTTGACTTCGTCCTCGCCGGAAGAGGATCCGACGTTCATGCCCATGGCATTGGCTCCTTTACGAGCGGCAGCTCAGGGATTAGCGCTTGGCAACAGCGCGGTTGCCCATCAGCACGCCGTGCAGGTCGCCGGCGAACGAACGGACCTGGCTCATGACGCTCTTGTTGCGGTTGACCAGCCAGTTGTAGCCCAGCACGGCCGGCACGGCGACGACCAGACCGATGGCGGTCATGATCAGCGCGGCGCCCACGGGGCCGGCCACCTTGTCGATCGAAGCCTGGCCGGCTTGGCCGATGGCGGTCAGCGCGTTCAGAATGCCCCACACGGTACCGAACAGGCCGATGAAAGGCGAGGTCGAACCGACGGTAGCCAGGAAGCCCAGGCCAGCGGAGATCTTGCTGTTGACGTCGGCGACAGCGCGGTCGACGTTCATCGTCACCCAGGTGCTGTGGTCGATGTTCTCGGTCAGGGCGCCTTCATGGTGCTCCGACGCTTCGATGGCAGCCGTGGCGATGTAGCGGAAGGCGCTTTCCTCCTTCAGGCTGCGCACGCCGTCGTTCAGGTTGGCCTTCTTGAAGAAGGTGGCGCGAACTTCCTTGGCTTCCGAGGACAGCTTGGCGGTGTCCCACAGACGGACCACCAGGATGTACCACGAACCCATGGACATGATGGCCAGGATCACCAGCACGACCTGGTCGACCACGTTGCCGTGGGCAATGATGTTGCCCAGGCTGTAGGGGTTGTCGACCGGCTTGGAAGCGGCCGGAGCGGGGGCTGCGGCAGCGTCAAGCGGGGCGGCTTCGACTGCGGGAGCCGAAGCAACGTCGGCCGGCTTCTGGTCTTGCGCGTGGGCAGGCGAGACGGCCAGGGTCGCGGCCATGGCGATAGCGGCAAGGAAGCCGGTGATGCGAGAAATCATGGAGTCAACTCCTAGGGAAAGATTCTGGTTTGATGCGTTCTGGATGCGCCGGGTCGGCGCGAGTTCAAGGTCGTTGTCTTAGTCGATCTTGAACTGGAACTCTTGCTCGAACACGTGGTCGCCCGGGCATTCATAGGTGTCGCGCAGCGTGGCGTCGATTGCCTGCGTCATGGCACGAAGCGCCTTGCGGTCAACACCACCACGCAGTGACGTGATTTCAGCGGAGGTCACGCGGCCGCTCTTGACGGTCGCAACCACCTTGAACAGCGCTTCGCCGGACCAGTTGACGGACGGCATTTCCGGCGTACCACGCTTGGTGCAGACCATGGCTGCCGTGACACGAGCCGGCTTGGGCGTCGGCGCGGCGACAGGCGCTGGCGCCGGTGCCGGACGGATCTCAGCCTGAGCGGGCGGTGCCACCTGTGTGGACTGGATGGCGGGAGCTGGGGGCGCCGGCGCCGTGACCTGGAACTCAGGCGGCGGCACGAACGGCGGCGGCGGGGCCTTCAGGTCCGGCGGGGGCGGGACGACCTTCTCAGGCGGCGGCGGCGGCTTGACCTTCTCTTCGATCACCTTCACATCGATCGGGCCGCTGACCTTCTTCACGATGTCGCGGGCCAGACCGCTGGCGAGCGCATAAATGGCGACGACGTGGATCAGGGCCACGATGCCGATTCCCGTGAACCGGGATGCGCCCTGCTTCTCCTGCGCAAAATTCATGCGCGCTCCTTCTTGCAACTACAAATCACAGTCGATGACTCCTGGGGAGTGGCAGCTACGAAACAGCGGAAGTTGCGCTCCAGCCGTCCAACCAGTTCCCGAAGGGGGTGCATTCTAGAACGGTCAGGAGAGCGCTCCCGAACGTCATGCACATACCCAACGCAGAGAGCCCCTCCATACCCGTTCTGGCCAAAAAAAACGCCCGGTGGCCAAAGCCGTCGGGCACGCATTTCATCGCCACGAACGCGGTGCGGTAGAACCACACCGCCGGCCGAAATTGGCCGCAGCGGCATCTTAGCGGTGGGCCGGACGACCATTTCTTGGGGCTAACCCGTGCAACGAACGCAGCCTCATCGCAAAGTTTGCTGCGAAACGTTCAGTTGCACCCTGCAGTGCAGCTGAACGTTAGCGCTACATCAACCCTGATTCAGAAGAACTTGTAGTTGATGCGGCCATAGAACTGACGACCGATGGGATTGGTGTACGTCGGGTCGTAGCCCATCTGGAAATACAGCGAGTTGCGCGACGACGGCGGCTCCTTGTCCAGCAGGTTTTTGACGCCGAAGACCAGCGACAACGAACTGGTGGGTCGGACGGTGGCTTGACCATCCCAGGTCACGTAGGCCGACACCTTGCGCACTGCGGGATAGGTCGTGCCGTCCACCGCCGTCGGGTCGGTGTAGTCCTCATAACCCTTTGTGTAGTTATGAGTCAGCGAAGCGTCGAACATGCTGTTGCCCCAGAGGAACGTCAGCGCATGACGCCAGCGCGGGATGGCGCCGAAATCCTTGAACTTGCCGAGATCGCTGGTCTTGCCCAGCCCCGTGTACTGGTAGCCATGGGTCAGGAACAGCGTGCCGTCCAGGTTGACGCCGAACGATCCCAGTCCAGAAAATTTCGCCCGCGACGACAGGCTGAAGTCGAGACCGGAGGCATACGTCTTCGCCGTGTTCTCCTGGGGGAGGTAGACATAGGCAATCGGGAATCTGGGGTCAGTACTTCCCTGCTTGGCGCCGGTCTGCTTGCCGTCGTCAACCCAGCCGTCTGGGAATGCCTCGGGGTCGTATCGATAGATGTAGTTCTTGTATTTCTCCGGATCGCTCAGCACCTGGATTTCAGACTTTGCGACGATGGGATCGGTGATCCGCACATTCCAGTAGTCGACGCCCATCGTCAGCTCCTGGATAGGCGAGAACGCCGCACCGAGCGAGAACTGCTTGGATTTCTCAGGACGCAGATTCCTGTCACCTGACGTCGCTGAGTTGAGTTGCACATCGCACTCACTCTGGATTTCATCGACTGGGTTGACAGCAACGGCATCCGGGAGTTTGACGCCGCCCGGGCAACGGATCGGATCGCTCCAGTTCGCCGAGGTGTTGTTGCCCGTGGTCAGCGGACGGAGGTTTTCATACAGCGTCGGCGCGCGGAAGCCACTGGCGACGGAGCCACGCAGTACCAGCTCCTTCATCGGCTGGTAACGCAAGCTCGCCTTGGGGCTGAACTTGTCGAAGCTGGTCCCAAAGTCGTTCTTGTACTTGTCGTACCGCCCCGCCAGGTTCAGCTCGAGATCCTTGTAGACGGGCACGATCAACTCACCGACGAGGCCCGCAACCTTGCGGCCGCTGGCAACACCCGGCACGGGCCCGTTGCCGCCCACCACGTCGCCACTGGCCAACACCGGCATCGAGATTTGCTCAATGGTCTCCTTGCGGAAGTTCCAACCCACGGCCACGCTCAGCTCCCCGTACGCCATCTTGTAGATTTCGCGGGACATGTGGAAATCCAGCTCGGTGGCCTTGGACTCGGCAGTCTGCTGCAGTTGCCCCGTCAGCTGCGCACTGTCCAGCGCGGCCTGGCTGGTGGCATCTTGCGCCCCGAAGACGTTGATGTCCCCTTTCGCGACCAGCGGCGTAAGGCCGGTATAGCTGAATTGCCCCGACCCGAAATAAATCTGCCCCTTGTTGCGGGAAAAGGTCAGCGCCCAGTCATAGTCCCAGCCAGCGAGCAAGCCCTTGGCTCCCACCAGCGCGCGGTCCGTTTGGGTCTGCGTGATGTCCGAGCGACCGCCCCCCGCGACGGTCCGCCAGTTCCCGGTGATGGAACCGGTGGGCGTCACCGTCACATCGTTGGCCAGAACGGTCGGGCTGGTCAGGACGGTCCCGTCCGCGAACTTGTAGCCGGCGGGCAGCGTGACGCCCTTGGGGATCGTGATCGACTTGGGATAGAAACGACCAGCGGCCGGGTAGCGCATCAGCAGCGTGTACGGTGCCGGCGAGTAGAAAGACTGCTGGCGATCGGCGTTGTGCATCGCCTCCGCGATGATCTGGTTGTCGGCGTCCAGCTGGAATACAGCCCGCGCAGAGACGTTGTCGCGCCTTTGCTGCGGAATCAGGTCGATGAACTTGACATAGTCCGTGCCGCAAGTTCCCGCAGCCGAGCGCTGCACCAACGCGAAAGCCGGCGAAACGCAGCCGTTGTACGCCAACGGATTGACCGAGGTATAGCTGTTGCCGAGCGTGTCGCTGAAATTCAGGTTCGGGATGCCGTTGCGTGGCGACGACTTGTTGATGCC
This sequence comes from Pelomonas nitida, assembly GCF_043555975.1. Lineage (NCBI taxonomy): Bacteria > Pseudomonadati > Pseudomonadota > Betaproteobacteria > Burkholderiales > Sphaerotilaceae > Roseateles > Pelomonas nitida. The sequence goes on from NZ_JBIGIA010000003.1 coordinate 111,543, forward strand.
CAGATCAGGCCGAACCGCCGTGCTCGCAAAACTGCGCTGACTTGCCTTCAATGGGTCGACGCCTTCGTAGCTGGCGGTCAACATCACATTGAATCGATCCTTGTCGAGGTCCCCATAACCGAGAACGGCGCTCAGGTTATGCGAAGCCCCGCCTCCGTTGTCCGCCTTGTATTCGGCAGCAGAGACTTCGGCACCTTGGTAATCCCTTTTCAGGATGAAGTTGATAACGCCAGCAACAGCGTCGGCACCATAAATGGCCGAGGCACCGTCCCGCAGCACCTCCACACGCTCGACAGCCGCCAAGGGAATCGAGTTCAGATCGACCGGGTTGTTGCCGAACGCAAAGTTGGCGATGCGCCGGCCATTCAGCAACACCAGCGTGTACTTGGGACCCAACGCGCGCAGGTTGGCCGTGGAAGCACCACCCGTGGCGCCCACGTTGTTGGCCACCACATTGCCGCCGAAGCTCGACGGCAGCAAATACACCAGGTCCTGAACGGTGGTGGCGCCGGTGCGCGCGATGTCCGCCTTGCTGATCGTCGAGATCGGCAGCGAGGTTTCTGAGGACGCCCTTTTGATGCTGGAGCCCGTGACTTCGATGCGCTCCAGTTTCTGGGTCTCCGTCTGCTGAGCCAAGGCGCTGGACGCGGCGAGCGCCAGGATCGCACTCGTGACGGTGGTCTTCTTGAACATTGAAACTCCTATTTGGAGAGGTAGGTCCGCCGCGATGCATGGCGGGGCGGCCGGGATGGGGCCGATCCCTGCCCCGAGCGATAGGCCCGGGCTGAGGGCGGCGAGGAGTTTGTGCGGCTGCAACAAAGCCGACGTACGGTAGATGCCCCTACCGCCTCGAACATCGATCGCAAGCCGTTGATTTACAAACGGTTTTCCCTGACAACCCAGCGCTAGAGGCAAACCCTAGCCGTTGTCGCCGTACGACGCTGACACAGCGTTATGTGACAAGCAGTCGCGGCACCGCCGCGAGCAAGTCCCTTGTATAGGCTTCACGCGGCTGGCCGAGCACGTCCGCGCAGGCGCCGTGCTCGACGAGGCGGCCGCGTTGCATGACGGCGATGTCGTCGGCGATGTATTCGACGACGCCGATGTTGTGCGTGATGAAAAGGTAAGCCAGCCCGCGCTCGCGCTGCAGCTCGCGCAGCAGGTTCAGGATCTGCGCCTGGACCGACACGTCCAGCGCCGACGTCGGCTCGTCGCAGACGATGAGGCGAGGCTCGACCGCCAGCGCACGGGCGATGGCGATGCGCTGGCGCTGCCCGCCGGAGAACTCGTGCGGCCAGCGCTGCAAGGCATCGCGCCGCAAGCCGACCTGTTCCACCAGCTCCAGCAGGCGGGCGCGGCGCGCGGTGGCATCCAGATCAGGGCGCAACGCGATCAGGCCTTCTTCCAACGCATCGGCCACGCGCATGCGCGGGTTCAGCGACGCGAACGGGTCCTGGAAGATGATCTGGAGGCCGCGCCGCGCCTGCACGAGTGGCTCGCCGCGCAGGGCGAACAAATCCTGCCCGTCGAACAGCGCCTGCCCGCTGATGCGCGCCTGGCGCCGCAGCAACTGGACGATGGCCTTGCCCGAGGTCGTCTTGCCGCAGCCCGATTCGCCCACCAGCGCCAGCGTGCGCCCGGCGTGCAGCTGGAAGCTGACGCCGTCCACCGCGTCGAAGTGGCGCAGCCCCCGGTGCAGCAACGCCGCCTTCAGCGCGAAGCGCACACGCAGGTCGCGGACGTCGAGCAGCGGCGCACCGGCCGTTGCCGGCGCCGGTTGTGCGGGCCTGGCCTGGACGGCGGCTCGCGGCAGCGCGTCGCCGGGCTGGCTGTAGATCAGGCAGCGCACCTGGTGCTCGGGGCCTTGCGGTGTCAGCTCCGGGTGCGTGCCGGCACAGTGCGTCATGGCCTTGTCGCAACGCGGCGCAAAGCGGCAGCCGGAAAAGTCCTGCCACAGGGGTGGCACCGTGCCGCCGATGGCCGCAAGGGGCTCGCCGCGGCGGCCGGCATCGGGCAGCGCCTGCAGCAGCAGCCGCGCATAAGGGTGCCGTGGCGCGGCGAAGAACGCGGCGGCCGGCGCGACCTCGACGATCTGCCCGGCATACATCAGCGCCACGCGGTGGGCCATGCCGCTGACGACGGCCAGGTCATGCGTGATCAGCAGCACGCCGAGCTGGCGCTCGCGCTGCAGGTCGCGGATGAGGTCGAGGATCTGCGCCTGGATGGTCACGTCCAGCGCCGTCGTCGGCTCGTCGGCGATGAGGTAGTCAGGCTCGGCCGCCAGCGCGATGGCAATCATCACGCGCTGCTTCTGCCCGCCCGAGAGCCGGAACGGGTAGTCGTCGACGCGCCGCGCCGGCTCGGGGATGCCCACGCGCGCCAGCCACTCAACGGCCTTGGCGCGGGCGGCGGCACCGCGCAAGGCGGTATGCGCCTCGATGACCTCGACGATCTGGTCGCCGACGCGCATGACAGGGTTCAGGCTGGTCGACGGCTCCTGGAAGATCATCGACACCCGGCCACCGCGCACCGCGCGCATGCGGCGCTCGGGCAGCGCGAGCAGGTCCTGGCCGTCCAGTCGCACGGCGCCGCCGGCCACATGGCCACTCTCGGGCAACAGGCGCATCAAGGCGAGCGCCGTCATGCTCTTGCCGCAGCCGCTCTCGCCGACCAGCGCGAAGGTCTCGCCGCGCGACAGCGTCAGGTGCATGCCGTCGATGGCGCGCACGAGGCCGGCATCGGCGTCGAGCTGCACACGCAGGTCGTCGATCTCAAGCATCGCCGCCTCCGCGCCGCTGGAACACGCGTGGCCGCGCCGAGCGCGCCTTGGGGTCGAAGGCATCCCGCACCCCGTCGGCGAACAGGTTGGCGGCCAGCACCAGGCTCACCATGCTGGCAAACGCGGCCGCAAAGCTCCACCACACCACCGGGTCGCGCGACATCTCGGCGCGCGCCAGGTTGATCATGCTGCCGAAACTGCTGGTCGACGGGTCCACACCGACGCCGACATAGGTCAGCACCGCCTCGTACAGGATGAGTTCCGAGAAACTCAACACCACCGTGATCAGCACGAGGTGCATCACGTTGGGCAGGATGTGCCGCGCCATGATGCGCAGGTCGCCGACGCCGAACGCGGTGGCGGCCTGCACATAGTCGAGCTCACGCAGCTTCAGCGTCTCGGCCCGCACCAGGCGGCACAGGCCGGCCCAGCCGGTCAAGCCGAGGATGAGGCACAGCACCAGCATCTTCAGGTCGGCCCGCTCGGCCGCGGTCTCGAAGAGTTCGGCGTTCTTGTCGAAATAGACCTGCACCATCAGCACGCAGGCCGCGATCAGCAACACGTTGGGCACGGCGCTGAGCGTCGTGTAGAGGTACTGGATGATGTCGTCCACCCAACCCTTGTAATAGCCGGCCAGCACGCCCAGCAGCAGCGCCACCGGCAGCGTGGCGAGCGTGGACAGCGCGCCGATGACGAAGGCCGTGCGCACGCTCTTCAGCGCCAGCACCAGCACGTCGTTGCCGGTGCGGTCCGTGCCGAGCACGTGGTAGTGCGGCGCCAGCGCGATGACGGGCCCCGCCAGCAACAGCACCACGCCGAGCGTGATCAGCACGGCGCGCAGCGGATAGTCCGTGCGGTCGGCGGCGAGGTCGGCCAGCGCGCGCCGCCAACCCTGGTGGTGCCGGGCCAGCGCGGCCACCGCCAGCGCGGCAAGCAGCCCCGTGATCACCACGCCTGCCGCCAGCCCCGCTGCCGTACGGCGGGCCACGTCGCCCCACCATTGCGTGGCCGGGTCCGCCAGATGGGCGCCGCCGAAGGCCAGGCGCGGGTAATCGCGCCGCGCCTGGCCCTGCGCATCCAAGAGGCTCTCCTTGCTGAAGCCATGCGTGCCCAGCGGCACCGAGTAGCTCACCTCGCGCATGGCGATCTGCCGCGCCAGCAGCAGGTCCAGCGCGGACAGCGTGTGCGTGTCATAGGCCGCCGGCTCGCCGGCCGCCTCGAGCGCGCGGCGCAGATGGACGCTGTCGGCCAGCGTGACGAGCAGGAACAACGCCATCACCACCCCGGCGCTCGCCGCCACCGGGTCGCGCAGCACGCGCCGCCAGGTCGTGCGCAGATGGGCCAGCGCCCTCACCCGCCAGGCGTAGCCGGCTGCGGCCACCACCATCAGCCACAGCGCCACATCGGTCCACAACAGCACGAGCTTCATGGCCGCTCCGTCATGCCAGCCTCACCCGGGGGTCCACCCATGTGTAGGCGATGTCGATCAGCGCGTTGCTGGCCACATACAGCAGCGCACCGAGGAAGACCATCGTGCGCACGATGGCGAAGTCCTGGCCCGTGATGGCCTCGATGACGAAGGCGCCGAGACCCGGGATGCCGAAGAAGCTCTCGAACACCAGGCTGCCCAGGAAGACATAGGGCAGGTAGCCGCCCGCGCTCGTGATGATGGGGATGAGCGCATTGCGCAGCACATGGCGCCCGAGGACACGCCCCTCGCTCAGACCCTTGGCACGCGCGGTGCGCACATAGTCCTTGCCCATTTCCTCCAGGAACATCGCGCGGTACAGCCGCGCCTCGCCGCCCAGGCGCGACAGCAGCGACAACAGGATGGGCAGCGCGAGGAAGCGCAGCGCGTCCAGCCCCGGCGCGAAGCCGTTCATCGGCACCAGCCGGAACACCCGCGCGAACAGGTACTGCCCCACGATGATGTAGAACAGGCTGCTGATGGAGAGCATCAGCACGCACAGCACCACGCCCCAGAAGTCGATGCGCGTGTGCCGGAAGAACACCAGCAGCAGCGAGAACGCCACGCTGGCGATGACCTGCAGCAGGAACAGCGGCAGCGCCAGACGCAGGCTCACGCCCATGCGCACCTTCACCTCGTGCCCGATGTTGATGGCCTGGCGCGCATCGCTGCGGCCGAAGTCCAGGGCGAACAGGCTGACCGAACGCTCCCACAGGATGGTGTGCGTGAAGCGCTCAGCGCCCTCACGGCCGGCGTCAAAGTACAGCGGCTTGTCGTAGCCACGCTCGGTCTTCCAGGCCTCGATCTGCGCCTGCGTCACGCGTTTGCCGCCGATGTTGAGGCGGGCCATGTCGTCGGGCGTGTTGACCGAGAAGAACAGCATGAAGGTGAACAGGTTCACGCCCACCAGCACGGCCAGGCCGTAAGCCAGGCGACGCAGCACGAAGCGCAGCATCAGGCGCCCTTCCCCAGCGCCGTGGCCGTCTCGCGCCGCGCCCAGGCGCGCCGCGTGGCAATGCCGATGGCCAGCCCGCCCAGCGCCAGCGCCGCCAGCGGCCACCAGACCGGCCGGTTCCATTCGGCGATGCGGCTGGCCCGCTCCTGCGCATCGACACGCAGGTAGCGCGCACGGTCACGCACGACCACGCCGGGCTTGCCGTTGTGCACCCAGTGCTGGAAGGCCAGGCCCGAATAGCTCCAGAAGCCCCAGGCCCAGGGCGCGTCCTGCCGCACGATGTCGTTCATGCGGGCCATGACGGCGGCCTTGCGTGGGCCATCTTCCAGCGACTGCAGTTCGCGGAACAGCCGGTCGAACTCGGGGTTCGCGTAGTTGGCCACGTTCTCGCCCTCGTGCAGGCTCTTGGCGTTGGGCCCATAGAGCAGGAACAGGAAGTTCTCGGCGTCCGGATAGTCGGCGAACCAGCCCCACCAGAAGATCTGGTGCCGGCCCTGGCGGATCTTTTCCTGGAACTGGTTGAAGTCGGTGGCACGGATGTCGAGCTGGATGCCCAACTTCGCGAACTGGCGCACCAGCCAGTCGTTCTCGGCCTTCAGCTCCGGCGTGACGACCCGCTGGAAGTCGTAGTTCAGCACCAGCGGCCGGCCGGTGCGGGCATCGCGGCCGCCGGGGTAGCCCGCCTGCACCATCAGCGCCTGCGCATCGGCCAGCGGCCGGCGCTCGATGCGGCCGTTGACGAGCCGGTGCGTGACCGGGTTGAACTCGCCGGGCTGCCCCTCGCGAGACCCGAACACGCCCGGCGGGATGATGCCGTGCGCCGCGTCGCCCCCCTTCTCGCGGAAGATGCGGCCATAACCCTCCTCCCAGTCGATGGCGATGGCGATGGCCTGGCGCAAAGCCCGGTTGCGCTGCTGCTGCTCCGGCGTGTCGCCCTGGCCCACCACCGGGTCCAGCCAGTTGAAGCCCAGGTACCAATTGGTGATGTCCACCATCATCGGCAGGCGAAAGCCCCGCTCCGCGTAGAAGTCCCGCACGGCATCGGAATCGTCGCGGTCCACACCCAGGGTCACACCCCAGTCCGCCCGGTCCATCTCGGGCAGGTCCAGGTAGCCCTGCTTGAACAGCTCCTTGATGGGCACGCGCTCCTTGACGTTGATGGCCACCACCTTGTCGACGAACGGGATGCGCTTGCCGCAGTCGTCCAGCAGGCCAGCCTGCGCGTCACCGGGGCTGCCCTCGCAGGGGTAGGTGTCGGGGCGGTAGTTCGGGTTGCGGCTCATCACGTGCCGGCGGTCCTGCACGTACTCGGTCATCATGAACGGGCCGCTGCCGACGGGCCACTGGTTCCAGGTGAGCGACTGGGCGGCCATGCCGGGCTGCGCGTAGAACGCGTCCACCTCCCAGGGGATGGCCGATGTGAAGGTGGTCGCCAGCCAGTACTGCCACTGCGGGTAGCGCCCCTTGAGCCGGATGCGCAGCAAGTGGTCGTTGACGGCCACCGCGCCGGCCAGCGGCCAGCGGCGCAGGTCCAGGAAGGGCTTGTCGGCCAGGTTCTCGGGCAGGCCGGCCAGCAGTTGCCGGTTCTCGCGCTTGAGCAGCGCCATGTAGTCCTTGAGCCCGATGACATGCTCCGAGAACACGGCCGCCAGTGGCGCATCCAGCCTGGGGCTGGCGTGACGCTTGAGCGCATAGACGAAGTCTTCGGCCACAACCTCGCGCGTGCCGAGCTGCGCGAACTCGAACGGGCTGCGCCGCTCACCCAGTTCGCCGGGCTTCAGGTGGTGATAGAGGTAGCGGCCCTGCGCGTCCACCGCGAAGGCCGGGTGCGGTGACCACTTCAGCCCCGGGCGAATGGGGATGTCGTAGACCGCCTCGGCCACCTGGTCGTCCGGCGCGTCGTCAGGCAGGCGGCGCCCCTGCGCGTCGAGGAAGTACGGCTGGGCCAGCGCCTGCGCGGCGCGCGGGATCAGCGTGTACGGCCGCTTGAGCGGGTGGTAGCCGTAGGGCGGCTCGGTGATCTCGTAGACGTAGGTGCTCTCGGGCGCGGTGTACGCGGAGGTGGGGTCCAGGAAGCGCGGCGAGCGCTCCGAGAACGCCATGAACAGCGTGTTCTCACGCTCTGCGCCATGCGGGTGGGGACTGTTGTCGCAGGCGGCGAGCAACAAAAGCGCCGCGACGCCCAGCCCCGCCATGAACCCGACACGAATTGCACCCAAGCCGACGCCCCCAAAAACGCGACGCCCCGGCAAGGGCCGAGGCGAGGGGCGGCATCATAGATCCGCAAACGGTCTCGTCAGGGGAAGTCCCGCCACCACGCCCCAGGGCCCGGCGACAAGGAAAACCCGCAGGGCCGTCAGTGGTCGTGGTGGTGGCCGTGGTGATGGTCGTGGCCGCAGTCCGGCCCGCAGGCCTCACCCGCCTCGTGGGCCGCGTGCGCCAGGCGAGGGTCTGACTGCCAGCCCAGGATGGCCTCGCGCCCCTGCACGTACAACTCCACGGTGCCACCGACGGGCAGGCACACCTTGGTGCGCACGTGACCGAACGGCAGCCCGGTCAGCACCGGCGTCTTGGTGCGCGCGCGCAGCGCGGCCACGGCGTCCTTCAGGCCGTAGCCGCGGTCGTTGGGCGTGCGCGCCGCGCCGCTGAAGTCGCCCAGCAGCACGGCGGCCTGGTTGTCGATGACACCGGCCTGCTGCAGCTGCAGCAACATGCGCTCGACCCGGTAGGGGTGTTCGTTGACGTCCTCGAGGAACAGGATGCCGCCCTTGATCTTGGGCCAGTGCGGCGTGCCGAGCAGCGAGCACAGCACCGTCAGGTTGCCGCCCCACAGCCGGCCGCGCGCCTCCAGCCCATCGAACGCGCCGTCCAAGGCCTTCGTCGACTCGCGAAACCCGACCGCCTCCAGCGCACCGCTCATCGCCTCGACGAAGCAGTCACGCGTGACCTCGTCCACGCCGCCGTCGGCGTCGCTGCGGCCGAAGTCGTCGTTGGCCATCGGGCCGGACCACATCGCCAGGCCTTTGTGCCGCGCGATGAAGCCGTTCTGAAGCGCCGTCAGGTCGCTGTACCCCACCCAGCGCGTGCCGCTCTCGACGCTGGCGGCGATGCGGGCCCAGTCGATCTGGTCCAGCAGCCGCGTCAGGCCGTAGCCACCGCGCGTGGCCAGCGCGACGGACGGCGCCGCATCGGCCACGCGGTGCAGCGCGGCCAGCCGCGCGGCGTCGTCACCGGCAAAGCGCTGCTGCCGCGACAACGCATCGGCGTCGACGCTCACGTCGAAGCCCAGCTTCGTCAGGCGGCGCGTGGCGCGCTTGATCGCGTCGGCCTTGGGCACCGCGCCGGAGGGGGAAAACAGGGTGAGCGTGGTCATGGGTTGTCGTCGAGATGCGTGGCCTCGCCGGTGGGGATCAGTCCCTGGCGCTCGGCGCGGCGCGCACGGGCGGCCTCGCGGCGTTCGGCGAAGAAGTCGCGCAGCAGCTGGGCCGAGGCATCGGCCATCAGTCCCCGCTCGATGCGCGTGTGGTGGTTAAGCTGCGGGTGGCCGAACAGGTCGATGACCGAGCCGGCGCCCCCCGTCTTCGGGTCCGTCGCGGCGAAGACGACGCGCTTGAACCGCGCATGCATCAACGCCATCGCGCACATCGCGCAGGGCTCCAGCGTGACGAACAGTTCGCACTCGGGCAGCCGGTAGTTCTCCAGCAGCGTCGCCGCGTGGCGCAGCGCCACGATCTCCGCATGTGCGGTGGGGTCGTGTGTCGTGATCGGGCGGTTGTAGCCGGTGGCCACCACCTGACCGCCGCGCGTGATGACGGCACCCACCGGCACCTCGCCCACCAGCCACGCGTTGTGGGCCTGGTCCAGCGCGAGCCGCATGGCGTACTCGTCGGCGGGCGTGAAAAGGGGCTCGGTCATGGGGGCAGGAGTTTAGGCGACTGCGCCCTGCCGCCCGGGACGCCGCCGGTGCCATGGCATGCTTTGGCCATGAGCGAGTTGTCCGTCCACCCCCTCGGCGAAGCCGCGCTGTGCTGCACGCTGGCGCCGCCGGTGTCGCTGGCACTGCAGCAGCACATCTGGCAGCTGGCCGACGCGCTGCGCGGCGCGCCGGGCGTGCAGGCGGTGATCCCCGGCATGAACAACCTGACGCTGGTGTTCGACCCTTTGCTCACCGAGGCCGCCACGCTGGAGGGCGCCGCGCAGGCGGCCTGGGCCCGGCCGCTGCGGCGCGCGCGCGCCGGCCGGCGGGTGGAGATCCCGGTCGTCTACGACGGCCCCGACCTCGCCAACGTCGCCCGCCATTGCGGGCTCACGCCCGACGAGGTCGTGCGCCGCCACACCGCGGCGGCGTACGACGTCTACTTCCTCGGCTTCCAGCCGGGTTTTGCCTACCTCGGCGGGCTGGACGACACGCTGCACACGCCGCGCCGCGCCGAGCCGCGCGTGTCGGTGCCGGCCGGCAGCGTGGGCATCGGCGGCGCGCAGACCGGCATCTACCCGCTGGCCTCGCCCGGGGGGTGGCAGTTGATCGGGCGCACGTCGGTGGCGCTGTTCGACGCCAACGCCCAGCCGCCCACGGCGCTGTCGCCGGGCGACCGGGTGCGTTTCGTGGCGGTGGCCGCATGATCGAGCTGCTGCGGGCCGGGCCGCTCGCGACCGTGCAAGACCTGGGGCGAACCGGCTGGCGCGACCGGGGCCTGAGCCTGTGCGGCGCGCTGGACGACCTGGCGCTGCGCGCGGGCAATCTGCTCGTCGGCAACCCGGCCGACGCGGCGGCGCTCGAATTCACGCTCGACGGGGCCACGCTGCGCTTTCACCGCGACGCCTGCATCGCCATCACCGGCAGCGATGCCGACGCCATGCTCGACGGCCAGCCGCTGCGCCCCTGGTGGCGCGCGGCAGTGCGCGCTGGCCAGACGCTCCGGCTGGGCGCGCCACGCGAGCGCATGCGCAGCTACGTGGCCGTGCGCGGCGGCATCGCCGTACCCGCCGTGCTGGGGTCCTGCAGCACCGACCTGAAGGCCGGCTTCGGCGGGTTGGCCGGCCGCGCGCTGCGCAAGGGCGACCACCTGCCGCTGCGCGATGTGCCGCCCCTCGGCCGCGAGGCGCGCCGCGTGGGCATGCGCCCGCCGCCCTGGGACGCCAGCGTGCGCGTGCTGCCCGGCCCGGAGCACGGCGACTTCAACGCCGACGCGATCGCCGCCCTCGACGCCACGGACTGGACCGTCACGCCGCAGAGCAACCGCATGGGCTACCGCCTGGCGGGCCCCGCGCTGGCGCGTGTGCGCGGTGGCGAGCTGGCCTCGCACGGCGTGCTGCCGGGCGTCGTGCAGGTGCCGCCGTCGGGCCAGCCCATCGTGCTGCTGGCCGATGCGCAAACGACCGGCGGCTACCCGCGCATCGCCGTCGTCATCCGGGCGGACTTGTGGAAGCTCGGTCAGCTGCGACTGGGCGCCAGGCTGCGCTTCGTGCGCTGCACACCCGATGAGGCCGTTGCCGCCTGGCGCGCGCAACGCCTGCTGCTGGATCAGATGAGGAGCGGGCTGTGACCCTGCATGTGGACTTGAACGCCGACCTCGGCGAAGGCGCTGCCGACGATGCGGCGCTGCTGGCACTGGTGAGCGCCGCCAACATCGCCTGCGGCTGGCATGCGGGAGACGCCCGGCTGATGCAGGCCACCGTCACCGCCGCACTGCAGAGCGGTGTCGCCATCGGCGCCCACCCCAGCTATCCGGACCGGGACAACTTCGGCCGCACCGAAATGCAGCTGGACCCGGCAGACGTGCGCGCCGACCTGATCTACCAGATCGGTGCGCTGGACGCGCTCGTGCGTGCCGCGGGCGGGCGGCTGCATCACGTCAAGCCGCATGGCGCGCTCTACAACCAGGCCGCCCGGGACCCCGCACTCGCCGACGCGATCGCCGCCGCGGTGCTGGACGTGAACCCGTCGCTCGCGCTGTACGGACTAGCCGGCAGCGAGCTGCTGCGCGCGGCCGACCGGGCCGGCCTGCGCGCCGTGTCGGAGGTCTTCGCCGACCGGGGCTACCGCGCCGACGGCAGCCTCGTGCCGCGCAGCCAGCCCGGCGCGTTTGTGGAGCATGTGGACGAGGCCGTCGCACGCACGCTGCGCATGGTGGGCGAAGGCGTCGTCGTGGCCGTGACGGGCGAGACCGTGCCGCTGCAGGCCGACACGATCTGCCTGCACGGCGACGGCCCGCACGCGCTGGCGTTCGCGCGCGCCATCCAGGCCGCGTTGACGCAGGCCGGTGTCGAGATCCGCGCCTGAGAGGGTGAGAGCAAATCCAGCATGCCCGCCTTGACGCTCCAAACCGCCTCACTCGTCGTTGCAAAGGCTCGCCGTAGCCCGAGCTACGGCTGTGCCTTGCGCCTCGATTGGGGCGGCTTCGAGCGCCCTTTCGGGCACGCCGGATTCCCTCTCACCCTCTGAGCCGCATGCAGGACGAGCTGTTCGGCGGCGCGCCGCAAAAGCGCACACGCGGCATCGGCGCCGCGCCGGCCTTGCCCGAGGATGTGGCGCTGGCCGCGCGGCTGTCGCCGCACATCCATCTGGGCACGTCGACCTGGAGCTACCCGGGCTGGGAAGGCCTGGTGTGGGCGGGTCGGCACAGCGAGTCCGCGCTGTCCAAGAACGGGCTGCCCGCCTACGCCGCCCACCCGCTGCTGCGCGCCGTGGGCATAGACCGCGGCTTCTACCGCCCGCTGGCTGCCAGCGAGTTCCAGCGGCATGCCGAGCAGGTGCCACAGGGCTTTCGCTTCACGGTCAAGGCGCCCAGCCTGGTGACGGATGCGCTGCTGCGCAGCGACGACGGTCGCGGCCAGCAGCCCAACCCCTTGTTCCTGGATGCCGCCACCGCGCTGCAGAGCTTCATCGAGCCGGCCTACGAGGGCCTCGGCGCCACGCTGGGTGCGCTGGTGTTCCAGCTCAGCCCGCTGCCCGGTGGGCGGCTGGCCGACATGACGCAACAGTTCGACCTGCTGCACGCCATGCTGCTCGCTCTGCCCCGGCCGGCGACGGGTGTGCTGGCGGTGGAGGTGCGCGACGCCGCGTGGCTGACGCCCGACCTCGCAGCGCTGCTGCGCGACACCGGCGCTCGCTACTGCGTGGGCCTGCATCCCAAGCTGCCGCCGCTGGCCGAGCAACTGCCGCTGCTGCGTGCGCTGTGGCCGGGCCCGCTGGTGGTGCGCTGGAACCTCAACCGCTTGCACGGCGCCTATGGCTACGAAGCGGCCGAAAGCAAGTACGGCGAGTTCAGCGAGATGCTGGACCCCGATCCCGACACGCGCGGCGAACTGGCGCGCATCATCCGCGGCACGGCGGGTGCGGGCCAGGACGCCTTCGTCACCATCTCCAACAAGGCCGAAGGTTCGGCCCCGCTGAGCGTGCGGGCGCTGGCCCAGGCCGTGGCCCCGGCCGGCTGATCGCCGCTCGCCCCGGGCCGGTCAGCGTTGCGGCCGCGGCGGCAGGTTGCCGCCCTCGCCTTCCCAGCGATGCACGTCGTCGCGGTGCCGGCTCTGCTCGGTGTGCGCATGGCGCTGTTGCCGCGCGCGATGAAGGTGCTGCACCAGCTTGACGGCCAGTGCCGAGGTCGCCACGAGGGCCACGAGAGGTTTGAGGATGACCATGCGCATCTCCTTGTCGCCGATGGCCGCATCGTCACGCCCGCGGGCCGCCGCGCCGGTCGGCCGGCAGCGGCGGACGCTGTAGGACTCAAGCCCGCCAAGGCCGGCGCTGGCAGGCCGTGCGAACACCCCAGCCAGGCCGCAGCGTGACGAAGCGCTCCTGGCCAATCTCGGCCGATCGCGGCCTCAGTTCGTCGCCGCCGAGGCCGCTTCTGCCGCGCGCCGGGCCGCGTCGTCCACGCTTTGCTGCACCTGCTGGTCCACGGCCTGTGGTTGCGGCAGCGCGGCCCGCACGGCCGATGCACCGGCAGCCGGCGGCGGCTTCAGCGCCGTGGCCTGCTTCTTGACGAGGGACAGCACGATGGCCGCGACGATGACAAGGGCAAGAATGCTGAGGGCGGCGCGCATCGGTGCAGGTCAGGAAGAGGTCCAGGGGCCGCCAGCATACAAGCGCGGGTGACGCTCGACCACGACGCCGGGGCCCAAGGCCGAGCATCGCCACGCGCCGCGCCTCAGCGCTGGCGGCGGCGCGCCGCCACGCCCGCCAGCAGGCTCAGGCCGGCGAGCGCATAGGCCAGCGTGCTGCCTTCGGGCACGCTGCTGACGACGAACGACAGGTTGTCGGCATAGCCGTCGTTGTCGCCGCCGCCCAGCCGCTCCATCGACAGCGAGAACATCAGCGAGGTCGTCTGGGCGGGCAGCGCGCCCGAGGCGGTACGCAGGAACAGCCCGGTCTGGTCGCCCCGGTCCGCCGGCGTGACGGGGCCGAGCGCGGCGCCGCCGATCTCGTTGCCCAGCCCGTCGAGGAAGGACACGTAGAACACGGCGTTGTCGCCCTGCGCCGCCCAGCCGCCCAGGTAGCCGCTCAGTTCGTAGTGCAGGGACTGGCCCGCCAGCGCGCCCAGCGACACGGTCTGGAACCCGGCCGCCTGCGATGCGAGGCCCGCAAACATCTTGCTGCCGCGGTCCACGGGGCCCGGCTGCGTCGGCAGCACCCAGTTGCTGCCGTAGTTGACCGACTGGAACATCGAGTAGCCGTCGAAGCCCGACCAGCCGGCGACGCCGCTCTCGGCGTCGCCGTTGACGACGAGGTTGCTGCCGAGCGTGGCTTGCGCCTGCGCGCCGAGCGTGAGGGCCAGCAGCGCCAGGCCAGTGAAATGCTTGATCATGGAAATGCCTTGTGAGGAATGAGGTTCAGGGACGGGTCTGGTCCAGCACGGCCGGGCCGTGCATGGCCGGGTCGCTGACCGAGGGTTCGCCGTTCTCGAGGTGGCCCGACAGACGCACGCCGAAGCCGGCCACCTCGGTGACCTTGAGGCTGTGGTCGTACCAGCGATGCTCGCGGTCCACAGCGATGCGCACCGTCTGCACACTGCCTGCGGCGGCGATCCAGCTGCGGTCCGGCACGGCGGCGTAGCGATGCGTCTGCAGCACGAAGGTGCAGGGCTTGCTGCCGTCGTTGCGCAGTTCCAGCACGAGCTCCAGGTACACGCGATCGGCGCTCACGCGCACGCCAGGCTGGGCCTGGGCGACACCAGCCTTGGGCAGGTTGCCCGTGAAGTGCCGATGGAAGCCGTTCGGCCCCAGCACCCACAGGTCATAGGCCGCGCCGGCGGCACCGGGCCATAGGCCGTCCAGCTGCTTGCCGGCCTCGACGGTGTAGCGGCGCGGCAGCTTGTCCAGCGTCAGCCGGTTGTAGACGTGGAACACCACGCCGGCCTCGCCGCCGTTCTCGAATCGCAGCGTGACGCCGGCCGTGCCGGCCTGGGCCTGCACCTGCAGTTCGTACGGCAGCGCACGGGCCATGCGCAGGCCGGCTTCCTGCACCGGCGCGGCCAGCGTGGTGGGCGTCACGGGTGTCTTGGTGCCGGGCAGCGTCAGCGCGCGGGCGCGCAGCGCCGCGGTGGCCGGCAGGTGCTGCAGGAAGGCACTGTCCTCGGGGCGGGCGAAGTCGAAGCAGCCCACCAGGTCGCCGCTGACGGCGCGGCGCCACGGCGTGATGAGCGGCTCCTGCACGCCGAAGCGCGCCTCGATGAAGCGGATGACGGAGGTGTGGTCATGCACCTGCGAGTTCACCCAGCCGCCCTTGCTCCACGGCGACACGACATACATCGGCACGCGCGGCCCCATGCCGTAGTTGCGGTGCTGGTAGGTGGCGGCGCTGCCGTTGAGCACGTGGTGGTATTCGCCCGTCGTGTCCACGGTGGAGGCGCCGGCCAGCACCGCCTTGGCGGGGTCGGCGTCGTAAGTCTCGTAGGACGGCGCGGCCGGCGGCGGCATGTGGTCGAAGAAGCCGTCGTTCTCGTCGAAGTTAATGAACAGCACGGTCTTGGACCAGACCTCCGGGTTGGCCGTCAGCGCATCCAGCACGCGGGCCGTGTAGTCGGCACCCGACGCAGGGCTGGACGGCCCGGGGTGCTCCGAGCCCTCGGCCGTGGCCACGATCCACGACACCTGCGGCAACTGCCCGGCCACGACGTCGGCCTTGAGCAGGTCCAAGTCACGCGTGCTGACACCCCGCGCCTTGAGCACGCTGGAGAAGCCCGGGCGGCCGTACCACGCGTCCCGGAACGGCCGAAAGCCCGCCAGCGAGTTGTCGGTGAAGTTGTCGTCCATGTTCTGGTAGACCTGCCAGCTGATGCCGGCGGCCTGCAGACGCTCGGGATAGGTCGTCCAGGTGTAGTCGGTGGCCGGGTTCTCGTTGAACCAGTCACGGCTGTTGTCGGTAGACGGGCCGCCGCCCAGCGCGAGCGGGTCGTTGCCGCCGCTCCACAGGAACAGACGGTTGGTGTTGGTGCCGGTCTGCGTGGCGCAGTGGTAGTGGTCACACAGCGTAAAGGCCTGCGCCAGCGCGAACTGGAAAGGAATGTCGGCCTGCTGGAAGTAGCCCAGCGAATGCGCCTGCTTGGCCGCCGGCCAGTTGTTCATGCGGCCCTGGTCCCAGGCGGCCTGGGCGTCGGCCCACGAATGCGGCGTGCCGGCGACCCGCATGACCGAGAAGTCCTGCTGCGTGTTCAGGTGGAACGGCGCGATGGCCGTGCGCTGGCCGCCCCAATCGGGCCGGCCCGGCACCTTGACGCCGCCGCCATTGGGCTGCACGAACACCGTCTTGCCGGCGAACGTGCCGGCGCGGTCCATGACCGGCACCGGGAACGGGTCGGCAAAGCCGCGCACGCCGGCCAGCGTGCCGAAGTAGTGGTCGAACGAGCGGTTCTCCTGCGTCAGGATGACGATGTGCTCGACGTCGTGCAGCGTGCCGGTGCGCTGGCTGGCGGGGATGGCCAGCGCGCGCTGGATGGCGGGCGGGAAGCTGGCGAGCAACGCGCTGGCGCCGGCCGCCTGGCCGAGGCTGCGCAGAAAGCCGCGGCGATCTGGATGGGACATGGGGGGCACTCCGGGGGGAAAAGTCGGGAAAGGCTGCGACTCTAGGAATGCGATGTGCAGGCCGTGTGACGGCCCGACGGCCCGACGGCCTGACGGCGCGGTCGATGGCCACAACCTCATGGCAGCTCTGATCGAGCGGGTGCTGGCAATCGGGCTTCAACTCCCCGGGGAGCGGTTGATCAACGTCAGCCCGCACGCGGTGACCCCCACCCTTTCCCGGCCCGGCTGCCTCTGACTTGGCCTGGCTGTCCGCGCTGGGCCCCACGCCGATGAGCGCGGTGCTGGGGCTGATCAGCGGGTGCGCGGGCGACGCTGGCCGCATCACCGGGTGGTGCCCCCCTGGCGACCGCCGCCTGTTCGCGCGCGCCTTGGCGATGGCGCGCTGCCTGGGAGCGCGCTGAGCCTGGCCTGGTGACGCCAGGACGTGTCGTTCGTAAGCCCAGGTAATTTAAATATCCAAGGCTTGATTTGAATATCGGCTAACGCACCCATCAGCTAGACTGAAAAATCCGTTGATGACAGGCCTTGGACGGCCTTTATCTGTTTTAACAGTGAGTGTGTCTTTGAGGGTTGAAACCGATGTGTAAAAAACTGCTGGCTTTGTGTGTACTACCTGCGCTGCTGGCGGCTTGCGCAGCCTCCCCCAAGTTTGACTGGGTCAAAGATAATGTAACAAATCACGAGAAAGACAATGCACTGGCAGAGTGCGGCTATCAAGTGAAAATCAACAAACTCTCATCCTCCGACCAGGCGGAAGTGATCACCCTTTGCATGCGCAGCAAGGGTTACCGTTTCCGCCAGATCGACTGATCGACGGCTTTGTTGCAAAACTGCCCGTCCGAAGAGTTGGGCTGTCGGTATCGCTGAA
This sequence comes from Pelomonas nitida, assembly GCF_043555975.1. Classification (NCBI taxonomy): domain Bacteria; kingdom Pseudomonadati; phylum Pseudomonadota; class Betaproteobacteria; order Burkholderiales; family Sphaerotilaceae; genus Roseateles; species Pelomonas nitida. The sequence continues at coordinate 128,635 of NZ_JBIGIA010000003.1, forward strand.
GAGAAAAAGGCGCGAGTGCGCTACCGCAAGACCAGCTGGGCCGAATACAACACGACGCTGAAGTCGCGCGCCCCGCTGACCGTGTGGCTGGACCGAGAAATGCCATGGCTGGGCGCACCAAACGGAAAACCCTTAGCGGACCATGGGCGAAATCTAGTGGATTTCGGGGTGGAGGGGTTTAAATTTTAGACTTACCCACGAATTCCTGAGGTTGAGCAGCACCGAGCCCCGGCTCAGCCTGGTGTGCTGTGGGCAGCTCGACGGTTCAGGGCGCGATTGTTAAAGAACTGTGCAAATGCGCATTTGGCGGCGCTGGGGTTCAGAACATGGCAGAAGCTGCCGAAGAGCATCCATGCCTCGCCTTCCGCAGGCATGGAGCATCATGAACATCGTAGCCCTGTCCCCTTCTATCGTTCGGACAGCAACCAGCGCAGCGCCTACTGCTGGAGCTGAAGGCCGCTCTGCAGCCGAGAGTGCCGCCCTCGCCGCTGGGTACGAGCACTACCAGAACTCATCTACGCCGGTCACTCTGACGGGCGCGGCCTTGGAATTGGGAGATTCCAAGGTGGTTTACGAGAAATGGAACACTAAAACCAGTGCTTCTCTGACGGCTGATGAGAGCATCAAGACCATCGAAGCACGGTTGAAAAAGTTTCAGAGTTCGCTTGCTGCCGCTCGGCCAGACTTGGCAGCGTCCAATTGGGATGTCACCATCAAAGAAGGTAAGTTGCATGTGGTTGGTGATGTGCAGGCTGCCGACAAGGCGGCCATGGAAAATATTCTGAATAATGATACCAAGCTAGCACAGGCTGTGGCTTCATACATGGGCGCCGCAACAGCGTATCTGGAAACAACTGCAGCTAATTCGGCCTTTGTATCGAAAAATGCCTTTACGGGAAATTCGACAATTTATAACTTTAAGGATGTTTCAGGCCAGCTCGAAGGAAATATTTCCTTCAAAGAGCTTATTGCAACCTCCTGGAAGATGTACAAAAACCCTAACGGTGGCCCTTCAACCAACCCAGGGCAATACAGTGGAATCAGTTCCTTGGAAATTCTTGCATCGCGCTTAACCTCCGATCCAGTTGGATAATAATAATCACGGTCGAAGCATCTTTTAGGACGTGGCAAATTCGGGATCGGGCCTCAAATTTAAACCCCATCTTTCCGAACCAAGCAATATTTTGCCCGGAGGACCCACGCGCTTGAGGCGAAGGGCGGGCCATGGTGTGAAATTCAGAGGATTTTGGCGGGGGCGGGTTTAAATTTGAGACCCCGAATTTGGTGTCTCTCGTCACCGACATGCCCGACAACCAGCCGCACCGCGCCGATGTGTCCAAGATGCTGGTGCACCGCCGCGCTCGCCGGCAGGGCGTGGCCGAGCGGTTGCTGCGTGCGCTGGAGGTGAAAGCGCGTGAGCTGGGCAGGACGACGCTGGTGCTGGACACCGGCACCGGCAACGACGCGTCGCGGCTCTATGAGCGGCTGGGGTGGCAGAGGGCGGGCTATATTCCTAATCACGCGTTGATGACGGATGGGTCACCGTGTTCGACGACTTACTATTTCAGGCCCATCTGACGGCCTGAAGCGAACGATCATGGAGAAGCTGCTTTTTGCCTTGGATGTTGACGATGGCTGGCCGCCTGTTGCGGCAGAAGGCGTTTGGTGCGAGCGAGACGGAGAGCTGTACGCACTCAAGAGCGTTCCGCTCTTCATTCGAGGTCTGGCGGTCGGTGATGTGTTCCGAGCCCAGCATGACCCAGTCAACGGGCAGATTTTCGAGTTCGAACTGGTGAAGTCGTCAGGGCACTCACTGGTCCGGGTGTTGAACAACGATTCCCTTGACTTCTCACTGCCGGAGAAGCGATTGCTCGAACTGGGATGTTCATTGGTGAGCTTCGAGAAGTTCTCGATGTTCGCCATCGATGTGCCGGCAGAGGCAGAGTGCGATGAAATCAACGCAATGGTCGATTCGCTCGAAGAGGAAGGTTTTGCATTGGCGTTCCCGGTCTGGCGACATGAGTCTGTATAGAGCAGGCCGCAAACACACGCCCCCGCACCGCAAGAGCGCACCTTTTTCCTCCAAGACAGCATTCCCCGTCGTCGAACTCGCCGCGCACTGGGCTCTCAAAGCATTGGTTGCGCCGCAGCGCACCAGTCACCCATCGGGATCAAGGCTTTGAACTCGGCAGTTGGCCGCCGCGCTCGCCGCTCCAGAAAGCCGTCTGTTCCCCAGCCCGTCCACTCATTGCGGGGCGCGACGCGCCTCGCACAGGTCTTGTGGCTGCGTGCTCGTGGCAACCACGCGCGGCACGCTCCAACCCCATCTGGCTCAGGCTGCGGGCGCTGCGAACGCCTTCAACTTTGGGGCGGGATCGACGCGGGCAGGCATTCAGGTCTCTTGGTTGTGAACCAACCCCCATTCGGCCTGTCCCGCGTCGTCCCGTGGATCACCCGATCTTTCTCATCCAAACGCCTTGGCCGCGTCGAACGGCGTGCCCGTCTTCATCACATGAAAGCAGGCCCGCGCCAACTTGTGCGCCACGGCCTTGATGGCCACGACCTGCAGGCTGCTGGCGCACTTCTTCTGGAACCAGCGCCGGATCGTGTCGTCGTAGCGCACCGCGAAGTGCGCGGCTTCGATGAAGGCCCAGGCCAGGTGTTTGTTGCCGCACTTGGCGTTGCCGTCGCCTTTCTTCTTGCCGTTGGACTCGCGCCGGCTGCTCACGGTGCGGGCGTAGGAGGCGAAGTTGCCGGCGCTGGCGAAGCGGCTCATGTCGCCGGCCTCCAAGGCGATGGTCAGCGCCAGCGTTTTGCCGATGCCGCAACTGACCTACAGACTTCCTTGACATTCGACAAGTGCCGTTGATGTTGCGGCGGACTTGCCGACAAAACGGCTTGTCGGCACGCCAAATGCGGCACTACGATGAGTTCGCCACGTTGAAGAACCAGGGCTGCATGACCCGCTGATCGAACGGTCTCCACCGGCGGTCGGTGCCGGCAAGCCTCGGGCAGGGAGACTGCGTCACGCCGGGCCGCACTGCGCGCCCGTCTGGCTTTGCGCTCCCCCTCTGAGAGGCTTCGGTCAAGCAATCCGACTCACAGGACGGAGACGCCGATGCATCGAGCCCGACGAGTGCTCAGCCCCCTGGCCGCCAGTGCGGCGCTGTTGTGGGTGTCGATGGCGAGGGCGCAGACGCCGCCCACCGGCGCAGACCTGCTCCGGGAAGCCGAGCGGGCCACCCAGCCGGCGCGCCCTGCCGACCTGTCAGCACCCGCAGCGCCCCGGCCGACACCCGCCACCCAGGGGCCCGGCGTTGTCGTCGAGCACTTCGAGGTGCAGGGCGCGCAACTGATCGACGCGGAGTCCCTGCAGGGCGTGTTGAAGCCCTGGGTGGGGCAACGGCAAGACCTGGCCTCGCTGCAACGCGCAACCGAGGCCATCGTGGAGGCCTACCGCCAGCGCGGCTATCTCGCGCGGGCCTGGCTGCCGGAGCAGGAGATTCGCCAGGGGCTGGTGCGCATCCAGGTCGCCGAGGGCCGCCTGTCGGCAGTTCGCATCGACAACCGCAGCGCGCCGCGTGCGCTGCCCGATGCGAGGGTCCGCGACTACCTGCTGGCCCGGCAGAAGGAAGGCGAGCCGCTGCGCACGGACGACGTGCAGCGCGCCGTCACGCTGCTCAACGAAACGCCGGGCATGCACGCGGCGTCGGTGCTGGAGCCGGGCGACAAGGCCGGCGAAACACGCCTCGTCGCCGCCGTGACCGACGCACCGCTGCTGAGCGGCAATGCGCTGCTCGACAACACGGGCGCCCGTGCCACCGGCGAGGCGCGCGTGGCCGTCAACCTGGCGGTGAACGGGCCGCTGGCGCGGGGCGATCAGTGGACGCTGGCCTCGTTCGGCAGCAAGGGTTCCACCTATGGCCGGGTGGGGGTGGCCATGCCGCTGGGCAGCGACGGGCTTCGTGCCACGCTGCAGACCTCGGGCCTGCACTACGGCTACGACCTGAACACCGTGCGCTACGCCGGCAACGCCAGCACGCTGGGCGGGCTGCTGAGCTACCCGCTGCAGCGCAGCGCCGAGCGCAACGCCAGCCTGCAATTGGCAGCGGAGCGCAAGCGCTTCAAGAACCTCGTGGCCGGCGTGGAACTGAGCCGCAAGCACATCGACCTCATGACGCTGTCCTTCAACCTGGACCGGCGCGACGCCTGGGGCGGCGGCGGTGTCTGGATGGTGGCCGCGCAGGGCGTGGGCGGCCGGCTGGACATGGCGGACAACGCCGCCGACCTGGCCGGCGACCAGTTGGCCGGCGGGCCGCAACGCAACGGCCGCTTTGCCCACTTCAACCTGTCGCTGACGCGGCTGCAGCGGCTGGACGCACAGCAGACGCTGACGGTCTCGGCCTCCGCCCAGAAGGCGAGCAAGAACCTCGATCCGTCGGAAAAGTTCCAGCTCGCCGGCCCCTACGCGGTGCGCGCCTACAGCGTGTCCGAGCCCAGCGTGGACTCGGGCCTGCTGCTGAACGTGGACTGGAAGTTCAAGTTCGCGCCGACCTGGGCCGCGAGCCTGTTCCATGACCAGGGCCTGGGCTGGCGTGACGAGAACGTCAACGTGGCCACGCTGCAGCCCAACCGCATTCACCTGAGCGGCTCGGGCGTGGAACTCAGCTGGGACGGCCCAGACGGCCTCACGGCGCGCGCGGCGCTGGCGCGCCGCCACGGGGCCAACCCCACACGCAACCCCGTGACTCAGCAGGACGCCGACGGCAGGCACAAGGAAACACGCGCCCTGCTCTCGCTGTCCAAGTGGTTCTGAGGCGGCCGTCGGCCCTCGCCCGCACCGCCCTGCCTTCCCGGCTAGCAATCGTTGAGGTGTGACATGACAAATCGTGGTCCTGGCTCGATGAATCGTGCGTTCCGTCTCGTGTGGAGTGAAGCCGCCGGCGGCTTTGTGGCCGTGGCAGAACTCGTGAGCGGCCGCGGCAAGGGCCGCTCGGGTGCAGCCAAGGCGGTGACCGGCGTCATGCTGGCCGGCGCGGCGCTGTCGGCCTGGGCCCAGGCCGCGCCGCCGCCCGCCACGGCGCTGCCGCAGGGCGGCTCCGTGACCCAGGGGCAGGCGCAATGGCGGCAGGCCGGCACCCGGCTGGACGTCACCCAGGGCAGCACCAAGGCCGCCATCAACTGGCAGAGCTTCGACATCGGCGCGCAGGCCGAGGTGCGGTTCCTTCAGCCCAACGCCAGCTCGGTCGCCTTGAACCGGGTCGTCGGCGGCAACATGTCGCAGGTCTTCGGCAAGCTCACCGCCAACGGCCAGGTGCTGCTGGTCAACCCGAACGGCATCGTCTTCGGCCAGGGCTCGCAGGTGGACGTGGGCGGGCTGGTGGCGTCGACGATGAACCTGTCGGACGAGGACTTCATGGCCGGCCGGCTGCGCTTCACGCGCGGCAGCGGCACGGCCAGCGTCGTCAACCAGGGCAGGCTGACGGCGGCCGACGGTGGCTACGTCGCGCTGCTGGCCCCCGAGGTGCGCAACGAGGGCGTCGTCAGCGCCCGTCTGGGCACGGTGGCGCTGGCCGGCGGCGATGCGGTGACGCTGAACCTCGACGGCTCGCAGTTGCTGGGCATCAAGGTCGACCCAAGCACGCTGGACACGCTGATCGAGAACCGCCATGCACTGGTGGCCGAGGGCGGCCAGGTCATCCTCGCGGCCGGCGCCGCGCGCCAGCTGCTGCAACAGGCCGTGGCCGGTGGCAACAGCGCCAGCCAGATGCTGGAGCAGGACGGCGTCGTGCGCCTGGTCAGCAACAGCGGCAGCATCTCGGCCCAGCGCGGCCGGGTGTCACTCAGCGGCGGCAACCTCGACCTGAGCGGCGCCGTCACCGCGCGCGACGGCGGCAGCATCCAGCTGCAGGGCGACTACGTCGGCCAGTCGGCACGGCTGGACGTGTCGTCCGCCACCGGTGCGGGTGGCACGGTGCAGTTGCAGGCCGACACAGTCATCCAGACGGCCCAGGCCGCCATCGTCGCCGACGGCGCCACGGCCGGCGGCCGCATCGCCGTCACGGGCCGCACCGGCGCGGACAGCAGCGCCACGATCTACAGCTCCGCGCAGTTCAGCGCGCAATCCAGTGCCGGCCGCGGCGGCAGCATCGACCTGACCGCGGCCAGCGTGCAGCTGCGCGCCGCGACGCTGGACGCCAGCGGCGCCCAGGGTGGCCGGCTGCGCATCGGCGGCGGCTTCCATGGCGCCGACAGCGACCTCGGCAACGCGACCACCGTGGGCATCAACGCCGCCACCGTGCTGCGGGCCGATGCCAACGGTGCGCGCGGCGACGGCGGCCAGATCGTCGTCTGGTCCGACGCCAAGACGCTGTTCGCCGGCAGCCTCAGCGCCCGCGGCGGCACGATCGCCGGCGCCGGCGGCCAGGCCGAGGTGTCGGGCAAGCAGGATCTGGTCTTCCAGGGCCTGGCCGACCTCTCCAGCCGCGACGGCCGCAATGGCCAGCTGCTGCTGGACCCGCGCAACATCCTCGTCGACAACGCCTCGACCGCGCTCGCCACGCTGGACCTGAGCGACCCGACGCCCACCACCACCGACGGCTTCGGCAGTGCCGTGCAGGTGCTCGGCAACGGCAACGTCGTCATCACCTCGCCCACCGCCAACACCGGGGCCACGACGGCCACGGGCGCCGCCTACCTGTTCAACAGCAGCACCGGCGCGCTGCTGGCCAACCTGCGGGGCGCCAACGCCAACGACAAGATCGGCAGCGGCGGCATCAAGCTGCTGGGCACCGGCAGCTACCTGGTGCTCAGCCCCGACTACGGCACCGTCACCAGCAAGACCGTCACGTCCTACGATTCGCAAGACAGCAGCGGCAGCGGCGCCTCGCCCGCCGCCAGCCGGGCCTACGCGCTGGTGGACAACACCACCGCGTCGGCCGGTGCTATCACCTGGCAGAGCCAGACGGGCAGCGGCTCGCACACCGTCGGCTCCGGCAACAGCCTGGTCGGCAGCACGTCCAACGTCGACAGCCTGACCCGCTACACCTACAGCGGCCTCACGGTCAACAACGCCGGCTCGGTCACCGTCACGGCCAACGACCGCGTCGGCGGCGGCGACGTGCTGGACGCCGGTGGCTCCAACGTCGTGCGCCCGGGCACCACCATCACCGCGCTGGCCGACGGCAACATCGCCATCGGCGTGCCGACCTGGTTCAACGGCCGCGGTGCCGTGGCCTGGATGAACGCCAGCAACGGCCTGCTCGCCGACGGCGCCTCCGGCGGTGCGATCTCCAGCACCACGGCCCTCCTCGGCAGCACGCCCAACCGCACGCAGGCGCCGGTGTCGGCGGCCGCCAGCGACAGCAACAAGAAGGTCTACGTGCTGGGCCAGCGCACGGCCCAGAACCCGTTGTTCACGCCGGTGGATCTGGAGCGCTTCGGCACCGCGTCACTGCCCTACCAGTACAGCGATGGCGGCACCAACCGGCGCACCACGACGCCCGGCGGCGCCGGCGACCTCGTCGGCCAGCTCGTCACCGCGCTGCCCGGCGGCGGCTACGTCGTCAACTCGCCGCTGTGGACCAATGGCGGTGCCACCTACGCCGGCGCCGTCACCTGGGCGGGCGCCGGCGGCGCGGTGGGCACCATCGGCACCGGCAACAGCCTGGTGGGCAGCAGCGCCTACGACTACGTCGGCAGCGGCGGCATCAAGACCGTGGGCAGCAGCGGCCAGAACTACATCGTCGTCAGCCCCTACTGGAGCGGCAACGGCAACGCCGCGGCCGGGCGATTCCTGGAGAACAGCCCCAACGGCGCGGTCACCTGGGTGGACGGCAGCAACGGTCAGCCCTTCGGCGCCGGCAGCACCGGCGCGGCGGTCAGCGCGTCCAACAGCCGCATCGGCGGCGCGGGCGACGGCATCGGCGCCTACTCGCTGGGCGACAGCACGCCCTACTCCAGCTACGACTACAACGGCAGCACGCTCATCACGACCAGCACCACCCGCAAGACCGGCGCCCTCGCCGGCGGTGTGCGCACGCTCAGCAGTGGCAACTACCTGGTCGACGCCACCAGTTGGAGCAACGGTGCCGGCGCCGTCGGCTTCGGTGATGGCGCCAGTGGCGCGGCGGGTGTGGCGGCCTCGTCCAACAGCCTCGTGGGCTCCACCGCCAGCGACCAGGTCGGCCAGTTCATCGTCGAGCTGGCCGGCGGCAACTACGCCGTGGTCTCGCCCAACTGGGACAACACGGGCGCCGTCAACGCCGGCGCGGTGACCTGGGGCAGCGGCACGACGGGCCGCACCGGCGCCGTGGGCAGCAGCAACAGCCTCGTGGGCTCGGATGCCTTCGAGGCGGTCGGCTCCGGCGGCGTGCAGGCGGTGGGTGCCACGGGGGCCAACGGCCTGCGCAGCAACTACATCGTGCTGAGCCCGCAATGGGGCAATCGCAGCAGCAGCGCGCAGAGCACGGTGGCCTACGGTGCCGTGACCTGGGTGGACGGCAGCAACGGCCAGCCCTTCGGCGCCGGCAGCACGGGCGCGGCGGTGTCGTCCGCCAACAGCCTCGTCGGCAACCATGCCGGCGACTACGTCGGCAGCGTGCACTACGGCGACAACCGCGGCGGCAACTACAACAGCAGCGGCAACGGGCCGTACTACACGTCGCTGGGCAACTGGGATGCGCTGCTGGTCGGCGCGGTCAGTGTGCTGTCGGACGGCAGCTATGTCGTGCGCAGCCCCGGCTGGGACAGCGGCAAGGGCGCCGCCACGCTGGGCAGCGGCAGCGCGGGCCTGGCCGGCAACATCAGCGCCAGCAACAGCCTGGTGGGCGCCGTGTCGGACGTGACCAGCGTCTCCACCACCAACCAGACGCGCGGCGGTGTCAGCTGGACGGACGTCACCACCTATCTCACCACGACGGGCGATCACGTCGGCCTGCTGGGCGGCGCGCTCAATGGCGGCAGCTACCTGGTCGTCAGCCCGTTCTGGGACTCGGGCAAGGGCGCCATCACTTGGCTGGGCAGCGGCAACAGCGCCGGCACCGTCAGCAGCAGCAACAGCCTGGTCGGCAACACGGCCGACACCTTCAACAACGCCAACCACACCGCCATTACCGCCGTGGGCGACCGCCTGGGCACGCTGGCCACGACGGCCTGGGCCACGCCGACGGTATCGTCCGGCACGGTCAGCGGCAATGCCGCCAGCACCACCACCGCGCGCCCGGTCGGCCCCTATGTGGCCACGGCCAGCACGGCCACCTTCGGCAGCAACTATTCGGTGCCGACGCCGCAGTCACTGTCCGTCCTGCCCGATGGTTATGGCGGCGTCTCCACCGGCTTCGTGCTCAACGTGACGCCGATCTATCAGCAGCTGTCCAACGGCAACGTGCTGGTGGCCAGCCCCAACTGGAACAACACCGGCGCGGCCCAGGCCGGCGCGGTGACCTGGATCAACGGCAGCAACGGCCAGCTGGTGGGCGGCGCCAGCGGCGGTGTGCTGTCGGCCAGCAACAGCCTGGTGGGCAGCCACGCGGGCGACTACATCGGCTTCCGCCTCCCCATCGACGGGGTGACCGAGCTGAGCAACGGCAACTTTGTTCTATCCAACTCGCAGTGGTGGAGCGAGCGCGGCGCCGTCACCTGGGGCAGCGGCACGGCCGGCGTGGCCGGCACGATCTCGGCGAGCAACAGCCTGGTCGGCAGCACGCCGTCCACCAGCGTGCAGCAGATCACGGCCAACCAGAAGCTGCTGGGCATGACGGACTATGCCGACTACATCAACCGCTACATCGAGGGCAAGGGCTTCAACTACGACTGGCCCGACCGCGTGACGACGCTGGACGGCGACCGCGTGGGCTGGGGCGGTGTGAAGGCGCTCGCCGACGGCAGCGCCGTCGTGGCCTCGCCGTTCTGGGCCTCCTCCGCCGCGTGGGACCAGTACTCCGCCCCGGCCGCCAAGGGCGCGGCCTCCTGGATCAACGGCAGCAACGGCCAGCTCAAGGATGGCAGCGCGGGCGGCACCGTCAGCGCGACCAACTCGCTGGTGGGCGCCGTGGCCGGTGACGCGGTCGCCTACTCGGCCTACATCGACCCCAGCTCCGCCCAGCACTTCGCGTTCGGCGGCATCACGACGCTGGCCAGCGGCCGCTACGCCGTCGCCAGCCCGTGGTGGTCCAACGGTTCGGCCACGGGCGCCGGCGCGGTCACCTTCGGCGACACGGGTGGCGTGGCCGGCACCGTGTCGGCCAGCAACAGCCTGGTCGGCTCCACGACGGGTGACCACATCGGCATCGCCACGTCGCTGTTCGACGCCTACAACTACATCAGCTCCGTGGTCAGCGGCGTGACGGCCGTGACGGCCAACGGCCAGACCCACTACGTCGTGCGTTCCAGCCACTGGACCAACACCGACGACCGCAGCGGCGGCGGGGCCGGCGCCGGTGCCGTCACCTGGGTCGACGGCACGACGGGCCGGGCCTACGGCGAGTCGTCCACGGGTGCGGCCGTCAGCGCCAGCAACAGCCTCGTCGGCAGCGCCGCGGGCGACGGCGTCGGCGCCAACTTCCTGACGCTGACCCGCAACGGCACCGCCACCGGCGACCTGCTCTTCATGAGCGCACTGGACTACTGCGGCGTCGACGGCTATGGCGCCGTCACGCTGCTGTCCGGCGCCCAGGGCGCGGCCGGCCAGGTGAGCTGGCGCAACAGCATCCTGGGCCTGGCCCAGAGCGCCCTGGGCCAGAACACCTCCACGGTGGGCAGCGGCACGCTGAGCAGCGACATCCAGGTGGCCATGCTGCCCACGGCCGTCACCAGCGCCGAGCGCGTGGCCTACCGGCCGTTGATCTGGGCCGCGCCGAACAGTTCGTCCGGCAACAACAGCAACCACGTCTACGCGGCCACGCTGGTGGACGAGAGCGCCTCGGGCGGCAGCACCGTCACGCCCATCCACAACGCCGGCGGCGCGAACTGGAACGGCAGCCGCTTCGTGCCCGACGGCAGCGCCTACACCGCCAGCGGCGGCAGCACCTCCACCGGGCTGCTGGGCTTCTCGGCCAACCCGTCCACCGACATCGTCATCACGCCGTCTGCCATCACCGGCATGCTCAATGCCGGCACCAACGTCACGCTGCAGGCCAACAACGACATCCGCATCGCCCGCGCCATCACCAGTTCGGCCAGCGGCGCCGGCGGCGGCCTCACGCTGGAGGCCGGCCGCAGCGTCTACGTCGACGCCAACATCACGACCGACAACGGCAACCTCAGCCTCATCGCCAACCAGGGTGCGGCCCAGGGCGTGCAGGATGCGAACTGCAGCAGCTGCGTGTCCGAGATCGTCCAGCGCGCCGGCACCACGCTGGACGCCGGCACCGGCCAGCTCGCCATCACGCTGAAGCAATCCACCGACAAGACCAGCAACGCCGCCGGCGACATCGTGCTGGACGACCTGCGCGGCGCCGGCATCACGGTCACGAACGCTGGCCTGAACGCCAGCAGCCAGGGCCGCGGCGTGCGCTTCCAGAGCGGCGCCGTCATCGGCGCCAGCAGCACGACGTCGCTGGTCTTCCAGGTCGGCGGCTACACCGCCCAGGGCGGCGGCCTGCTGCTGGCGGGCGACACCCAGCTCGTCGGCGCCTCCGGCGGCACGCTGCAGGTGGCCGCCGCCGACCCGACGCTGACGGCAGCCCTCGGCGGCAACAACAACGGCTTCGGCATCACGGCCAGCCAGATCGGCGCCGTCATTCAGCAATCCAGCGGCTTCACCGACCTGAAGTTCGGCCGCACCGACCAGAGCGGTGCTACCAGCATCGCCGCGCTGGACTTCACCCAGGCCAGCATGAAGCGCGGCAGCGCCACGCTGGACGCCGACGTCAGCCTGCTGGGCGGCTCGGGCGGCGTGACGCTGGGCGGCACCATCGCCTCCGGCGAGGCCACCGGGCGCCGCCTGGCGCTGCAGGCCAATGGCGGCACGCTGGCGCTGGGCAACAACACGCTGACGGCCAGCACCGGCGTCCTGGAGCTTGCCACCGGCACGGCGGGCACCATCACGCAAGGCGCGTCGGGCACCGTCAGCGCCAGCCAGTTGCTGTTCAGCGGCACCGGCACGGCCACGCTGACCGGCAGCGGCAACGCCGTCGCCACCGTGGCCGGCCAGCTGGGCTCCGGCACGCTGAAGAACGCCGCCAGCACCCTCACGGTGGGCAGCGTGGACGGCGTCGACGGCCTGGCCTTCACGAGCGGCGGCACGCTGCAGGCCGCCGGCGCCAGCAGCGACGTGGTGCTCGACAAGGCGCTCAGCACCGGCTCGGGCGACCTCGTCGTCGCCGCCGCCCGCAACTTCGTCAACAACCTCGCCACCGACACCGGGCTGAGCGTGGGCAGCGGTCGCTACCTCGTCTACTCCACCTCGCCTTCTGGCACGACGGAGGGCATGAGCAGCTACAACAAGCACTACAACCTGACTTACAGCGCCGTACCGGGGAGCGGCAACTGGTTCGTCTACAGCACGGCGCCCACGCTGACCGTGTCGGTCGGCGCCAGCTCGTCCATCACCTACGGCGACTCCGGCTCCACGCCCGGCGTGAACATCACCGGCTTCATCGACGGCGACACCCAGGCCTCCGCCACCACCGGCTCACTCAACTTCACCAGCAGCAGCTACGTGCCGTCCAGCGCCGGTTACCAGCCGGTCGGTACCTACACGGTCAACCTGACCGGCCAGGGCACGTTCGCCTCGTCGCTGGGCTACCAGATCACCGTCAATACCGGCAGCAGCAGCTTCACGGTCAACCCCAAGGCCATCAACGTGGGCGGCCTGACGGCGGCCAACAAGGTCTATGACGGCACGACCTCCGCGCAGGTCAGCGGCTCGGCGGCCCTCAGCGGCGGCGGCGCCAACGCCGGCGACGGCAAGGCGCTGACCGGCGACGACGTCTTCGTCGCCGGCACGGCCACCGGCGCCTTCGCCGACCGCAACGTCGGCACGGGCAAGTCCGTCACGCTGGGCGGGCTGACGATCGGCGGCGCCGATGCCGGCAACTACACCATCAGCGCCGGGTCGGTGCAGGCCGACATCACACCCAAGGCCCTCACGCTCAGCGGCCTGACCGTCGCGGCCAGCCGGGCCTACAACGGCGGCGTCGCAGCGACGCCCATCGGCACGGCCGCGCTGCTGGCGGCCGAGGCCGCGGGCAGCGGCAGCACGGCCGACGGCATGCCCTACTCGCTGGACACCGTGTCGATCGGCGGCACCGCCACCGCCACCTACAACAGCAGCCAGGTGGCGCTGGCCTCGCAGGTGCAGTTCGGCGGCCTGACACTCAGCGGCGCCCACGCCGGCAACTACACGCTGACGCTGGGCACACAAGCCGCGACGATCACGCCCAAGGCGCTGACCGTCACCGGCACCACCGTGGCCAACAAGGTCTATGACGGTCTCACGACCGCCTCGCTCAGCGGCGGCAGCCTGGTCGGCCTCGTCGGCAGCGACGCCGTCACGCTGACCCAGGCCGGCAGCTTTGTCGACAAGAACGTGGGCACCGCCAAGGCCGTCACCGCCGCCGACACGCTGGGTGGCGCCGACGCCGGCAACTACTCGGTCACGCAGCCCACCGGCCTCACGGCCGACATCACGCCCAAGGCCCTCACCGTCACCGGCACGGCCGTCGCCAACAAGGTCTATGACGGCCTCACCACGGCCTCGCTGTCGGGCGGCAGCCTGGTCGGCCTCATCGGCAGCGACACCGTCACGCTGACGCAGACGGGCAGCTTTGCCGACAAGAACGCCGGCACCGCCAAGGCCGTCACGGCCACCGACACGCTGGGCGGCACCGATGCCGGCAACTACAGCCTCACGCAACCCACCGGCCTCACGGCCGACATCACGCCCAAGGCCCTCACCGTCACCGGCACGACCGTCGCCAACAAGGTCTACGACGGCCTCACCACGGCCTTGCTGTCGGGCGGCAGCCTGGTCGGCCTCGTCGGCAGCGACGCCGTCACGCTGACCCTGGCCGGTAGCTTTGCCGACAAGAACGCCGGCACCGCCAAGGCCGTCACCGCCGCCGACACACTGGGTGGTGCCGACGCCGGCAACTACAGCCTCACGCAGCCCACCGGCCTCACCGCCGACATCACGCCCAAGGCCCTGACCGTGAGCGGCACCACCGTCGCCAACAAGGTCTACGACGGCCTGCTGCTCGCCTCGCTGTCGGGCGGCAGCCTGGTCGGCCTCATCGGCAGCGACACCGTGACGCTGACGCAGGCCGGCAGCTTTGTCGACAAGAACGTGGGCACCGCCAAGGCCGTCACGGCCACCGACACGTTGGGTGGTGCCGACGCCGGCAACTACAGCCTCACGCAACCCACCGGCCTCACGGCCGACATCACGCCCAAGGCCTTGACCGTGAGCGGCACGACCGTCGCCAACAAGGTCTACGACGGCTTGCTGCTCGCGTCGCTGTCGGGTGGCAGCCTGGTCGGCCTCATCGGCAGCGACACCGTCACGCTGACGCAGACGGGCAGCTTTGCCGACAAGAACGCCGGCACCGCCAAGGCCGTCACGGCCACCGACACGCTGGGCGGCACCGATGCCGGCAACTACAGCCTCACGCAACCCACCGGCCTCACGGCCGACATCACGCCCAAGGCCCTCACCGTCACCGGCACGGCCGTCGCCAACAAGGTCTACGACGGCCTCACCACGGCCTCGCTGTCGGGCGGCAGCCTCGTCGGCCTCATCGGCAGCGACACCGTGACGCTGACGCAGGCCGGCAGCTTTGTCGACAAGAACGCAGGCACGGCCAAGGCCGTCACCGCCGCCGACACGCTGGGCGGGGCCGATGCCGGCAACTACTCGGTCATACAGCCCACCGGCCTCACGGCCAACATCACGCCCAAGGCCCTCACCGTCACCGGCACGACCGTCGCCAACAAGGTCTACGACGGCCTCACCACCGCCTCGCTGTCGGGCGGCAGCCTGGTCGGCCTCATCGGCAGCGACGCCGTCACGCTGACGCAGGCCGGCAGCTTTGCCGACAAGAACGTGGGCACCGCCAAGACCGTCACCGCCGCCGATACGCTGGGCGGCGCCGACGCCGGCAACTACAACGTCACGCAGCCCGCCGGCCTCGCCGCAGACATCACGCCCAAGGCGCTCTCGATGCAAGGCCTGCAGGGCCAGGACAAGGTCTACGACGGCACGCTCGCCGCGAGCGTCAGCCAGCAAGGCCTGCAATGGGTGGGGCTGGTGCCGGGCGACCAGGTGCTGCTCGGCAGCGTGTCCGGCAGCTTCGCCGACAAGAATGCCGGCCCGGGCAAGACGGTCAACCTCACCACGACGCTGACCGGCGCCGACCTGGGCAACTACACCGTCACGCCGCAGGCCAGCACGACGGCCAGCATCACGCCGCGCAGCCTGACCATCACTGCCGACAACAAGACCAAGACCTATGGCGCGGCCGACCCGGCACTGACTTACCAACTGGGTGGCCAGGGCCTCGTCGCGGGTGATACCGCGGCAGGCAGCCTGTCGGGCCTGCTCGCCGCCGACACCGGCGCCACCGCCACGGCCGGCAGCCATGCCATCACGCTGGGCACGCTGAGCGCCAACGCCAACTACCAGATCACGCAGTTCGTGCCGGCCACGCTGAGCGTCGACAAGGCGGCGCTGACCATCAGCCTGGATGCCCAGACCAAGGTCTACGGCGCCGCCGAACCGACGGTGACCTGGAGCGTCGACCCCAGCCAGCTCAAATACGCCGACGCCGCCGGCGTCGTGCAGCTCACCGGCAGCACCACGCCCACCGGCGCCCAGGCCACCGCCGGCACGCACGTCATCGCCGGCCAGGCCAGAGCCGCCAACTACGTGGTCACCGTGCGCGACGGTGTGCTCACCGTGACGAAGGCACCGCTGACCGTCACGGCCGACGACAAGGTCAAGACCGCCGGGGAACAGGACCCGGCGCTGACCTGGTCGGTCAACACCAGCCAGCTGCGCTACCAGGACACCGCCGCCGTCGTGCAGAACGCGACGCCGACCGCCCCCAGCGGCGCTGGCGTGCCCCCGGGTAGCTACCCCATCCAGATCACCGGCGCGACCGCGCAGAACTACCAGCTCACGCTGGTGGACGGGGTGTTGACGGTCAAGCCATCGCCGGCGGTCAAGTCCGAGAACCTGGAGACTCTGATCGTCACCCTGCCGACGACGACGCTGCCCTACACGTCGGTCACGCAGCCCGTCATCACCGTGGTTCCGGCTTCGCCCACAGTCACCGACCTGCCCATGGGCCCGCCCGGGTCGATCTCGGTGCTGGGCGCTGGTGTGGGCGGTGGGCTCGGCACGGGAGGCGCTGGGCTGTCTGCCGTCGGCGGGCTGACACCGCCCTCCCCACAGCCTCGTGCCCAGACGGACTCTTCCATCCAGTCGGCGGCGCCCAACGTGTCCATCGGAACCGGCCAGACCGACCGCCTCGTCGTGGTCCTGCCCCTGCTGCAAGTCCAGGGCAGGGAACTGACCAGCGGCCTGATAGTCAGCCGCTTGTTCAGCCCGCCGGCGGGTGTCCAGTTAACCTACAGCGCCAAACTGGCCAACGGGCAGCCGCTGCCTGGCTGGCTGCGCTTCGACCCGGCCACCGGCAGGCTCGAAGGCACACCACCCGCAGGTGTCGGCAATGTAGATGTCCAGATCGTCGCTCGGACCAGCGACGGTCAGTCCGCCACGGCGCGCATCCGCGTGGACATGCCGCGCGCTCGACCGTGACGGCGGCGGTCGCCAGCCGACCTCATGGCAGAGGGGCGATCATTCCCACTCGATCGTCGCAGGCGGCTTGCTGCTCACGTCGTAGGTCACACGGTTGATGCCGCGCACTTCATTGATGATGCGGCCCGACGTGCGCTTGAGCAGCGAGTAAGGCAGCTCGGCCCAGTCGGCGGTCATGAAGTCGCTGGTCTGCACGGCGCGCAGCGCGACGACGTAGTCGTAGGTGCGGCCGTCGCCCATGACGCCCACGCTCTTGACCGGCAGGAACACGGCGAAGGCCTGCGAGGTCAGCGAATACCAGCTTTTGCCCGTGGCCGGGTCGATGGTGTTGCGCAACTCCTCGATGAAGATGGCGTCGGCGCGGCGCAGCAGGTCGGCGTAGTCCTTCTTGATCTCGCCGAGGATACGCACGCCCAGGCCCGGGCCGGGGAACGGGTGGCGGTAGACCATGTCCTCTGGCAGGCCCAGCGCCACACCCAGCGCGCGGACTTCGTCCTTGAACAGCTCGCGCAGCGGCTCCAGCAGCTTCAGGCCCAGCGTCTCGGGCAGGCCACCGACGTTGTGGTGGCTCTTGATCGTCGTGGCCTTCTTGGTCTTGGTGCCGCCGCTTTCCACCACGTCGGGGTAGATGGTGCCTTGCGCCAGCCACTTCGCCCCACCGCCGCTCCCGGCGGTGGTTGACGATCCCTTCAGCTTCTTGGCCTCGGCCTGGAAGACCTCGACAAACTCGGCGCCGATGATCTTGCGCTTGCGCTCGGGATCGCTCACGCCGGCCAGTTTGCCGAGGAACTGCTCGCTGGCGTCCACGTGCACGACCTTGGCGTGCAGGCGGCCGGCGAACATGTCCATGACCATGCGGCCCTCGTTCAGGCGCAGCAGGCCGTGGTCGACGAAGACGCAGGTGAGCTGGTCGCCGATGGCGCGGTGGATCAGCGCGGCGGCGACGGAGGAGTCGACGCCACCGGACAGGCCCAGGATGACTTCTTCGTCACCCACCTGTTCGCGGATCTTGGCAACCGCCTCGTCGATGTAGCTGCCCATCTGCCAGTCGCCCTTGCAACCTGCGATGTCGCGCACGAAGCGGCGCAGCATGGCCTCGCCCTGCAGCGTGTGCGTGACTTCCGGGTGGAACTGAACCGCGTAGAGGCGGCGCGCCTCGTCGGCCATGCCGGCGATGGGGCAGCTGGGCGTGGAGGCCATCAGCTTGAAGCCCGGCGGCAGCACGGTGACCTTGTCGCCATGGCTCATCCAGACCTTCAACATGCCATGCTTCTCATCCGTCTGGAAGTCCTGGATGCCGTCCAGCAGCTGGGTGTGGCCGTGCGCCCTCACCTCGGCATAGCCGAACTCGCGGTGGTCGCTCCACTCGACCTTGCCGCCCAGTTGCACGGCCATGGTCTGCATGCCGTAGCAGATGCCCAGCACCGGCACGCCGGCGTCCCACACGGCCTGCGGCGCGCGCAGCTCGTGGTCCTCGTAGGTGGACGCGTGGCTGCCGCTGAGGATGATGGCCTTGGGGGCGAAGGTCTTGATGAAGTCGTCCGACACGTCGTTCGGGTGGATCTCGCAGTACACCGATGCGTCGCGCACCCGGCGGGCGATGAGCTGGGTGACCTGGGAGCCGAAGTCGAGGATGAGGACCTTGTCGTGTTGCATGGCGCGTCTTTCAGGCTGGCAGCGGGGCCGGCTGGGTGCGGAAGAAACGGAGGGTGATCAGCATCGCCGCAGCTTGGAGCGCGGCGCAGGTGTAGAACGGCAGCCCGATGAGCAGGTCGCCCGCGGGGCGATGCGAGACCTGCGCCAGCAGCGTCAGGCCGACGAGCGGCGCGAACACCGCCATCAGGCTGTTCAGCGACGACAGCGCGCCCATGGCCTTGCCCTGCTCGGTCGGGCTCGCCGCCCCGGAAATGATGCCCTGCAGCGCGGCAGCGGCGGCGCCGCCCAGCAGGTTCAGGCCGATGATGACGTACATCATCCAGCCCTGATTGGCCAGGCCGAAGCCGAGGTAGGCGAGCGAGGCGGACGTCATGCTGATGACGGCCAGCCGCTGCGCCGAAAAACGCTTGAGCAGCGGCCTGAGCAGCACGCCCTGGCTCACCACCGACACCAGGCCCACCACGAGCAGCGACCAGCTGACCTGCAGCGGTCCCCAGCCGAAGCGGAACTTGGTGTAGAGCACCCAGGTGTTGTGCAGCATGAACTGCGCGAGCGACGACAGCGCGATGACCGCCACCAGCGAGCCCACCCCCTTCAGCGCGGCCAGGCCACGCAAGGCCGCCACGGGGTTGGCCTTCTTCCAGTTGAAGGGGCTACGCCGGTCGCGGGGCAGCGATTCGGGCAGCACGAAGAACCCGTAGCACCAGTTCAGCACCGCCATGCAGCCCGCCGCGAAGAACGGCCAGTGCACGTCGTGGTCGCCCAACAGCCCGCCGATGAACGGCCCGAGGATGAAGCCGATGCCAAACATCGCGCCGAGCTGCCCGAAGCGGCGGGCACGGTCTTCGGGCGCCGTGATGTCGGCCACGTAGGCATTCGCGATGGCGATGTTGGCCTGCATGGCGCCCGAGAACAGGCGCACGGCCACCAGCATCCACAGCGCCGTGGCCATGGCGGTCACGAAAAAGCTGAGCGCCAGGCCCGCAAAGCCGATCAACAGCACCGGCCGGCGACCGAAGCGGTCGGACAGCGCGCCCAGGATGGGCGAGCCGAAGAAATTGGCCACGCCGAAGGCCATGGTCACCGCCAGAAAGGCCGAGGTCTGCTCGTCGTTGCTGGCCGTGAAGGTGCCGACGATGTGAGGCAGCACCGGCATCATCAGGCCGATGGAGATCATGTCAATCAGCACGGCAGCCATGATGAAACCCATGGCGGGAGAGCGTTGCGGTGACCGGCTCATCGTGGTTCGGAAAAGAGAAACGGGGCGATCCGATGTCGCCCCGTTGTGCTCGTGGACAGCTTATTCGCTGCGGTAGTTGGGTGCTTCCTTCGTGATCTGCACGTCGTGCACGTGGCTTTCACGCATGCCAGCCGTCGTGATCTCGACGAACTCGGCCTTCTCCTGCATGTCGGCGATCGTGGCGCAACCGCAGTAGTGCATCGACGCCTTCAGGCCGCCGGCCATCTGGAAGATGACCTGCACGACGGAGCCCTTGTACGGCACCTGGCCCTCGATGCCCTCGGGCACGAGCTTGGACGTGTTGGGGTTGTTGGCCGACGTGTCCTGGAAGTAGCGGTCCGCGCTGCCCTTGGCCATCGCGCCCATGGAACCCATGCCACGGTAGCTCTTGAACGTGCGGCCCTGATAGAGAATGGTTTCGCCCGGCGCTTCTTCCGTGCCGGCGAAGGCGCCGCCCATCATGACGCAGTCGGCCCCCGCCGCGATGGCCTTGGCCAGGTCGCCCGAGTAGCGCACGCCGCCGTCGGCGATGACCGGCACGCCGGTGCCGCGCAGCGCGGTCGCGACGTTGTCGACGGCCGTGATCTGCGGCACGCCCACGCCCGCGACGATGCGTGTCGTGCAGATGGAGCCCGGGCCGATGCCGACCTTCACGCCGTCCGCGCCGGCCTCCACCAGCGCCAGCGCTGCCGCGCCGGTGGCGATGTTGCCGCCGATGACATCCACGCCCGGATAGGCGCGCTTGACCCAGCGCACGCGTTCCAGCACACCGGCGCTGTGGCCGTGCGCGGTGTCCACAATGATGGCGTCCACGCCGGCCTTCACCAGCAACTCGACGCGCTGCTCGGTGTCTTCGCCGAAGCCGACGGCCGCGCCGACGCGCAGCTTGCCGTGGCTGTCACGGGCCGCGTTCGGGAAGCTGGTCTGCTTGGTGATGTCCTTGACCGTCATGAGGCCGCGCAGCTCGAACGCCTCGTTGACGACGACCACGCGCTCGAGCTTGTGGGCGTGCATCAGCGCCTTGGCTTCATCCAGTGACGCTCCCTCACGAACGGTCACCAATTTGCTGGCGGGGGTCATGATCTCGCTGACGCGAGCGTCCATGCGGGTCTCGAAACGCAGGTCGCGGCCGGTCACGATGCCCACCACGCGCTTGCCCTCGACCACCGGGAAACCCGAGAAGCCATGCAGTTTGGTCAGCTCGACGGCGTCGCGGACGGTGGCGTCCGGGCCGATCGTCAAGGGCTCGCGAACGACGCCGCTCTCGTAGCGCTTGACCCGTGCCACCTCGCGTGCCTGCGCCTCAGCGCTGAGGTTCTTGTGCACGATGCCGATGCCGCCCTCCTGCGCGATGGCGATGGCCAGGCGCGCCTCGGTCACCGTGTCCATGGCGGCGGACACGAGCGGCAGATTCAAGGGGATGTTGCGCGACAGGCGGGTCGCAAGGCTGGTGTCGCGGGGCAACACCTGGGAGAACGCTGGCACCAACAGAACGTCGTCGAAGGTGAGCGCTTTGCCGAGAAGGCGCATGAGGAAAGCTCCAGACGCAAAGCGGCATTATACGGAGGCATCGCAGCTATACACTGACCCGATGGATCACAAGCCCTTCTTCATCGCTCTGCTTGGACTGGTTCTGGCCGCATCCGCCCAGGCCCAATGGAAGTGGAAAGACGCCAAAGGCAACCTGCAATACAGCGACCGGCCGCCGCCGGCCGGCACGCCGGACAAGGACATCCTGCAGCGCCCACCAGGCGCCGTGATCACCGTCGTGCCGCTGGGCCAGCCGGCCAGCGCAGCCTCCGCGCCGGCACCGGCCGCGAGCGCGCCCACCAAGGCCGACCAGGAAGCCACCGCCCGCCGCAAGCAGGAACAAGAACGCGACGCCGCCAAGCAAAAGGAAGAGGCACGCCGCGTCGCCGAGCAGCGCCGCGAGAACTGCAGCCGCGCTCAGTCCAACCTGCGCGAACTGCAGAGCGGCGCCCGCGTGTCGCGCACCAACGAGGCGGGCGAACGCACGTTCATGGACGACGCGCAACGCCAGGCCGAAATCGACCGCGTGCGCAGCACGATGAACAGCGAGTGCCGCTGAGTCAGCCGCCGGCCTTGGGCCGGTGGCGCGACACGATGCGCTCGCCGCGCGTGGCGTAGCGCAGCCGGCGGGCCTCCTTGGGGTCCACCGTCAATGGCCGGTAGACCTCGATGCGGTCGCGCTCGCGCAGCGGCGTGTCCAGCGGCCGCATGCGCCCCCAAATGCCGATGCGCGCCGTCGCCAGCGGCAGCGTGAAGTCGGCGCAGCCACGCAGCGCCGACTCGATCGTGGCGCCTGCTGGCAGGTCCAGCCAGCGGTGCTGCACGTCACCGGCCTGCGGGCTCCAGACCAGCTCGACGCGAATGTGCTCGGCCATTCAGCGCCCCGCCCTCGGCGCCAAGCCGCAACCGTCAGCGCGCACCGTAGAGGCTTTCCGCACGCTGCACGAAGCTGTCGACGAAGGTGTTGGCGATGCGGTCGAAGACCGGGCTGACCACGGCCTCCAGCGCGCCGCTGCTGAACGCGTAGTTCAGCTCGAAGTGGATCTTGCAGGCGGTGGGCTCGCCGGTCGTGCCGGGCTTGTTCAGCGGCAGGAACTGCCAGAGACCGTCCAGATGCGAGAAAGGGCCGTCCACCAGCTGCATGTGCACGCTGCGGCCGGCCTCGTTGCGATTGCGTGTCGTGAACGCGTGGCGCACGCCGGCATAGGCCAGGTGCAGGCGGGCCGTGACGGTGTCACCCTCGCTCGCCAGCACCTCCACCCTGTTGCACCAGGGCAGGAACTCGGGATAACGCTCCACCGCGGTGACCAGCTCGTACATTTCCTGCGGCGTGTACCAGAGCAGTACGGACTTTTTAACCTGCTTCATAGAATCCCCGGATTGTATTGACGGGCTTCGCCCTCACCTGCCCTCCCATGTCCATCGCCGAGAACCGCCGCGCCCGCTACGACTACCACATCGAAGAACAGTTCGAGGCCGGCGTCGTGCTGTCGGGCTGGGAGATCAAGGCCGTCCGCGCCGGCCAGGTGCAGCTCACCGATGGCTACGTGATGATCAAGAACGGCGAGCTGTTCCTGATCGGCTGCCGCATCAACGCGCTGCGCAGCGCCTCCACGCACGTCACGCCCGAGGCCGACCGCACCAAGAAGCTGCTGATGCACAAGGCCGAGATCAAGCGCCTGATCGGCAAGATCGAGCAGCGCGGCTTCACGCTGGTGCCGCTGAATCTGCACTACAAGGGCAGCTACGTGAAGGCCGACATCGCGCTGGCCAAGGGCAAGGACAAGTCCGACAAGCGCGACACCATCAAGGAGCGAGAAGGCAAGCGCGAGGTCGAGCGCGCCATGAAGGAGCGCTCGCGCTGACGGGAGGCCTCAGGCCAGCGCGGCCAGCGCCTGCTCGATGTCTGCCTGCAGGTCGGCCCCGTCCTCCAGCCCGATCGCGAAGCGCACCAGCGTGCGGCCCGCGAAGGGCAGCGGCAGATTGCGGCTGCGGCTCATGTCGTAGGGCACCGCCAGGCTCATCGGGCCGGCCCACGAGTAGCCCATGCCGAACAGCTGCAGCGCATCGACGAAGGCGTCCACCTGAGCGGGCGTGTAGCCCGGCTTGAACACCGCCGAGAACAGGCAGGCCGCCCCCGCGCCGCCGACGGCCAGCCAGTGCTCATGCCCCGGTGAGCCCGGCAGCGCCGGATGGAAAACGCGCGCCACTTCGGGCCGGCCCGCCATCCAGCGCGCGAGCTGGCGCGTCACGCGGTCCTGCGCCTCGTAGCGCAGCGGCAGCGTCGGCAGGCCGCGCAAGACCAGCTCCACATCGTTCTGGCCCAGGCCGTAGCCCAGGTGCTCGTGCGCATCGTTCAGCTTGTCGTGCAGTTGGCGGTCGCGGGTGCAGACCGAGCCCATCAGCACGTCGGCGCCGCCGCTGGGATATTTGGTCAGCGCCTGCATGACGATGTCGGCCCCCAGGCCCGGGTGCGTGGCCGGCGCCGGCTCGAAGCCGTTGAAGGCCAGACCCGCACCCCAGGTGTTGTCCAGCGCCGTGACGACACCCCGCGCCCGGCAGGCGGCCAGCGTGCCGAGCAGGTCGGGGAACTCCAGCGTGATGGAGCCCGCCGCCTCCAGCCAGACCAGCCGGGTGTTGTCGCGCAGCTCGGGCACCGTCAGCGGGTCATAGACGCGGTGCGTGACGCCCCACTGCGGCAGCCACGACTCGGTGAGATAGCGGTTCTGGCCGTAAACGTTGTCCGGCACCAGCACCTCGTCGCCGGGGCGCAGGATGGCCAGCGACGGCAGCGTCACGGCCGCCAGCCCGCTGGGCACCAGCAGGCAATGCTCGGCATGCTCCAGCGTCGCCAGGCGCGCGGCCAGCGTGTAGCTGGTGGGCGTGCCGTGCAGGCCGTAGCGGTAGCTCAAGCCGTCCCGCGGCCGGGGCTTGTGCAGGTCGGCCGTGTTCTTGAACAGCACGGTCGAGGCCTTGGCCACCGGCACGGGTACCGCGTCCCAGCCCTCGGGGGCGCGGTAAGGGTGATGGATGAGCTGCGTGCTGGGCGCTGTCTTGGTCATCAGACCAAGCTTGCCACGAGATCGTGGCCGTCTGCGGCGACGATGCGGGCGCGCACGAAGTCGCCCACCTTCATCGTCTTGCTGGCCTTCTCGGGCGGCAGGATCTTCACGGTGCCGTCGATCTCGGGCGCGTCGGCGTAGGAGCGGCCCACGCCGCCCTTGCGGCCCAGCGCCGGGGCGGAGTCGACCAGCACCTGCATCGTCTGGCCCACGCGGGCCTGCAGCTTGGCGGCGGAGACGGCTTCAGCGACGGCCATGAAGCGCGCGCGGCGCTCCTCGCGCACTTCGTCGGGCAGCGCGCCGGGGATGTCGTTGGCGCTGGCACCTTCCACCGGCGAGTAGGCGAAGCAGCCGGCGCGGTCGATCTGCGCTTCCTGCATGAAGTCCAGCAGGTACTGGAACTCGGCCTCGGTCTCGCCGGGGAAGCCGGCGATGAAGGTCGAGCGGATGACCAGCTCCGGGCAGGCCTCGCGCCAGCGCAGGATGCGCTCCATGTTCTTCTCGCCGTTGGCCGGGCGCTTCATGCGCTTGAGCACATCCGGGTGCGCGTGCTGGAACGGCACGTCCAGGTAGGGCAGCACCAAGCCCTGCGCCATCATCGGCAGCACCTCATCCACGTGCGGGTAGGGGTAGACGTAGTGCAGGCGCACCCAGGCACCGTAGGGCTTGGCCAGCTCGCCGAGCTGGGCGACGAGGTCCAGCATCTTGGTCTTGACGGGCTTGCCGTCCCAGAAGCCGGTGCGGTACTTCACGTCCACGCCGTAGGCCGAGGTGTCCTGGCTGATGACCAGCAGCTCCTTCACGCCGCTCTCGAACAGCGCGCGAGCTTCGTTCAGCACGTCGCCGATGGGGCGGGACACCAGATCGCCGCGCATGCTCGGGATGATGCAGAACGAGCAGCGGTGGTTGCAGCCCTCGCTGATCTTGAGATACGCGTAGTGCTTGGGCGTCAACTTGATGCCGTAGCTGGGCACCAGGTCGACGAAGGGGTCATGCGGCTTGGGCACGTGCGTGTGCACGGCGTCCATGACCTCCTGCGTCGCATGCGGGCCGGTGACGGCCAGCACGCTGGGATGGATCTCGCGCACCAGGCTGCCGGCGTCGGTGCTGCTGGCACCGGCCTTGGCGCCCAGGCAGCCGGTCACGATGACCTTGCCGTTCTCGGCCAGCGCCTCGCCGATGGTGTCCAGGCTCTCCTTGACGGCGTCATCGATGAAGCCGCAGGTGTTGACGATGACCAGGTCGGCCCCGGCAAAGGTCTTGGAGGTCTCGTAGCCCTCGGCGCGCAGTTGCGTGAGGATCAGTTCGCTGTCGGTCAAGGCCTTGGGGCAACCGAGCGAAACGAAGCCGATCTTCGGCGCGGAGGCCGGAGGAGCGGCAAGGGTGGCGGGTTCGTTCATCCGGCTATTTTCGACGACGCGCGCACTTCGCGCCGGCCCGACGACCGGCCAGCTCACAAACCTGGCACAGACAGGATGCTTTTCGGCAGATCAATGCGGCTGAAAAATCCACGGGCTCGGCCCGAAACTGCGGCCGAACGGGGCCAGCAGCCGCAACGGTGCAACAAAGAAAGGGGCGGCCTCACGAACCTGCCCCATCGCGCTCGCCAGCGCGTCCATGGGCAGCCGATCGATCAGGGCTTCTTGCCCCCCGGCGGCACGCCGAACGGGAACATCGCGCCCGCGTTCTTGAGCTGCTCCTGCCACTGGTTCATCAGGTTCTTGGACTGCTCGGCGTAGCCGCCCATCAGGCCCGTCCAGGCGTCGGGGCTGAAGGGGGAGCCCGGGGTCTGCTCGGTGAAGCGCTGCTGCATGTCGGTGAAGGCCTGCATCTGGCGCTCCAGCAGACCGCCCATGACGCCCTGCATCGCGCCGCCGTAGAAGCGGATGATCTGGGCCAGCGAGCTGGCGGAGAACATCGGCACGCCGCCGGTCTCCTCTTCCAGGATGATCTGCAGCAGGATGGACCGCGTCAGGTCCTCATGCGTCTTGGCGTCGTGGACCTCGAAGGCAATGCCATCCAGCACCATGCGCTTCACGTCGGCCAGCGTGATGTAGCTGCTGGTCTGCGTGTCGTAGAGGCGGCGGTTGGGGTACTTCTTGAGGATGCGGACTCCGGGCTTGGCAGCGCCAGCCGGTGTCTCTTCTGTGGTTGCCGGCTTTTTGCGGGCAGTCGCCATGCGGGAGTCTCCTGTGCAGTGCAACAAATTCTAGGCAGAGCCTACCTGGGTTCCCGGACGGGTTTACCTCAGACGGGTTTACCTGAGTGTGCACTCAACTGCGCAGGAACGAGCGAACCAGTTGCAGATCCCCGATCTTGCGCATCGGGATGGTGAAGGTCTCGCGGCGCTCGGCGCCGGTGTTCTCGTCGAAGACCAGCGTCACGCGGGCCGTGATGACGGGCTGCTGGCGGGTCGATTCGTCGAAGTGATAGCCCGAGGCGCCGAAGTTGCCCCAGTAGTTGACGTAGATGCGGTAGGTGCCGGCCAACGGTGCGGCGATGGAGAACATCTCCGGCCCCGCACCGTCGACGCTGTCCACGTCCAGCCCGCCACCGTTGGCGAGGACGGGGCTGGCCCAGAAAGCGTGGCCGCCGTCCGGTGTCAGCACATGCAGGTCGAGCTCGGCTTGCGGGTCGTCCCAGGCCAGGATGATGCGCACCTGCGCGCGCGTCTTGGTGCGGTTGGCGTCGTAGAACTGCACGCGCTGCAGCGTGCGGCCATCGGCGCCGCGCAGCTCGATGCCGTTGCTGCCCGGCCCGAAGGCATAGGGCCGCGCGAAGCGGCCCTGCTCGTCGTGCTGCAGCGGCATCGCGTTGCCGTTGACCACCAGCGTGGGCGGCCGCCGGGCGGCCTTGTCCACGCTCTTGAGCCGCCCCTCGATGATCGTGCGGCCGCGCTGGCCGCCGCGGTCGATGAGGTTGTTCGGGTAGGCGTACTCGACACGCTGATCGGTCTCGACGAGGCCGCTGTGCGTCCAGCCCCCCGCCGGGCGGTTGATCTCGGCCGCGCCTGCAGCGCTGGCCGCCCCCGCCAGCGCGAGCATCAGCAGCGCGTTCATGGCACCACGAAGGAGGAGACCAGCGTCAGCTCGCCGGGCTTGCGCAGCGGCACGCGAAAGACGCGCTGTTTCTCGCGCGGCGTGCCCTCTTCCTCGATGACGGCGATCTGCGCGACGGTGATCGCGTCGCGCTGCTCGCCGGCGCCGTAGTAGTTGACGTAGACGTTGTAGACGCCCGGCAGCGGCGCCGGGTTGGCATAGATTTCCGGGCCGAAGCCGGTCGTCACGTCCACGTCCAGCGCGCCGCCGTTGGCCACCACGCGTTTGCCGTACCAGACATGCTGGCCATCGGGCGCGACAACGTGCAGGTCCAGGTCGGTCTGGTCGGTGTCCCAGCTCAGCGCCACGCGCAGCCGCGGCGCCACGCGGGCGGCGTTGGCCTCGTAGAACTGCACGCGCCGCTCGGGCGCCCCGGCGCCGCCCGGCGCACGCACGCTGACGCCATGCGAGCCGGGGCCGAACGACCACGGCCGCGCGAAGGTGCCGCCCTCGCGCACATCCAGCGGCAGCGCCACGCCGTCCACCACCAGACGGGCCTGCTCACGCTGCGACTTGGGCGCGGCGGCAATGTCGCCCCTGATGCGGCCGGAGATCAGCGCGGGCGGCGCGATGCCCTCGGTGTTGACGTTGGCCGCCGGGTAGTGGACGGGCTGAACGAACTCGTTCGCGCTGCTCGCGCTGGCCCGCCAGCCGCCGCGCGGGTTGTCGATGGTGGGGCGGTCCGCAGCGTGAGCCACGGCGCAGAACAGCAGAGACAGGCAAAGGATGCGATTCATATCGGGTGTCCCCGGTGGCGAATGTCGGGCCGAGCGCCGGGCCGCTCCCAAGCCAGCCGACCGTGGCGAAATGCTCGCGGCTCGATGCCGCACACTGCGCCGCCCCCTCGCGGGAACGGCCAAGCTATGACTGGGACGCGGGGTTTCATGCCTAGAGATCGGCCAACTGTTGCGCCAGGCGCTCGATGTCGTTTTCATCCTGGCCGCGCGGGTGCCGGCGGAAGGCCAGGTGCAGGTATTCGTGGATCAGCGTGACGCGGCCGTCGCGCGTCTGCCATTCGCGCAGCCACAGGCGGCTGCGGCGCAGGTCGGCGTGCGGTGTGCCCACTTCCAGCTGGCACACCTGCGGCGGCGCGTCCAGCGGCTCGTAGCCCACTTCACGGCGCAGCTGGCGCTGCCAGCGCGGCATGCGGTCGGTCAGCCACTGCGCGGCCAGCGGCAGCGGCTGGCAATCGCCCTGGGCCTGCCAGCCGGTCAGCGTTGCCGTGGGGAAGGCCTGGCGCAGCAAGGCCTCCATGCCCTGCCCGGCCCGGCTGGCGGCCACGGCCTCGCGCCAGCCCAGCAGCTGAGCCTCGGCCTTGGCATCGCTGCGATCCAAGGCGTAGCGCACCGGCGCGCCGCGCAGCACCAGGCCGGCGGTGAAGCGCGCGGCGGACTCGGCCGCCGGGCTCGGCGGACGCGGGCTGACGCGCTGTGCGCGGCTGTCGTCATCGACCATCAGGCAGCCCTGAGACACCGACGGCACCGCGTTCTGCTGCAGCCAGCTGCGCGCGGCGATGGCCAGGGCCCGGGCGGCCGCGGTCTCGGTGGCCACGCCTTCGCGGTCGACGACGCGGGCCACGTACTCCTCCAGCGTCATGCGCGCCTGCAACCGCGGCGCGATGGGCGAGCCGGTCAGCAGCAGCCCCGGCTGGGACGGCACCACCAGCTGCTGGCCGTTGGCGAACTTCAGCGTGTAGGTGCCGGGCTCGTTCAGCGGCCCGGCGGCGGCCGGCTGGCCGTTGCGCCGCAGCACGCGCGCGAGCGGGTAGCGTGCGAAGAAGCGCACGTCCACGCAGGGCTGGGCCTGCAGCGTCGCGGCGTCGGGCCTGGCGGTCAGCTGGCCCGTGCCGGCCCAGTCGCGGGTCAACCGGGCGGCGTCACGCTGCATGACCTGCTGCCCGGTGCCGGCTCCGCCGATCCAGAATGCCGTGCCATCGGCCAGCCAGCCGGCAGCGCCGCCGAAGCGCTCGCCCTGGGCATCGGTCCACGACCAGGTCTTGAAGCGCGGGCCGCTGCCCAGCGCGGCCAGCAGTGCCGG
Source organism: Pelomonas nitida (assembly GCF_043555975.1). Taxonomy (NCBI): domain Bacteria; kingdom Pseudomonadati; phylum Pseudomonadota; class Betaproteobacteria; order Burkholderiales; family Sphaerotilaceae; genus Roseateles; species Pelomonas nitida. The sequence continues at coordinate 158,017 of NZ_JBIGIA010000003.1, forward strand.
CTCGCGCAGCGTATTGGGCAGCAGCGCCTCACGCGCGGCGAGGCGGCCGGCGTCGGGCATGCGCTGCAAGGCCTCCAGCAAGGCCGGCACCGGCACCGTGCTGGCCGGCCGCAGCGCCGGCAGCGCCTGCAGCCAGGCCGGCGCCTGCCGATCGGCCCAGAAACGCTGCCAGTTGTCCGCATCCAGCTTCAGCCGCCGGGGTTCGAAGTAGGCCCCGCAGGAGCGCTGCAACGCAGCGTCGCGGCCGATGCTCTCGCCCGGCTCGCAGCAGTACTCGTCGCCCGGCTCGCGCTTGACGTTGCCGCAGCGGTAGAGGGGCTCCTGCGCCCCGGTGGTGACGAGGTAGCCGTAGACGAACAGCTTCCAGGTACTGCCCAGCGGCACCTGCGCCGGCAGCCGGGCGCCGGCCGGTGTGGCGAGCTCGCCGCTCGGCGCGCGCCAGGCGAGTTGCGGCGTCGGCGCCGCACGCGCACCCAGCCCTGCCCCGGCCAGCACAGCCGTGGCGAACACGAGGCGCGACAGCCGCTTCATGCGTTCACCGGACCTCGACGACGGCCCAGCCCTTGCCGGCCTCCAGCGCCTTGGCCTCGGGGTCGTACATGCGATAGAGCCGGGCCGGCGGCAGCTGGAAGCGGCCCCGCTGCGAGAAGCGCACCAGATGGCGCACGGTGCGCGCTTCGCCCGCCGCCAGCGCCTCCACCGGCACGGCGTAGCCCAGCGCGGTGGGCTGGTGCTGGGCCCGCTCCAGCGGCGTGGCGGCCTTGCCGTCCTGCACGTCCAGCCCCCAGGTGCCCGACTCGACCGCCGCGCCTGGCGGCAGCGCCACGTCCAGCACCGCGCGCTGCAGGGCGCCGCCCGGTTGCACGGTCAGCGCGTCGAGGTAGAGCGTGTTGGTGTCCAGCGTGCTGCCCGGCTTGACGGGCTCGAGCCGCACCAGCGAGCGGCCGGACGAACCGCCATCACCCTTGGCGGCGGCCGGCTTGTCGATGACGACGCGGAACAGCGCGCGCGTGATCTGCGCCGGCAGCGCCGGCGCCGTGCCGGCCTCGCTGCTGTCGAAAGCGACGTAGGCCCACTTGGCCCCGCCGCCGGCCGCCAGCGTGGCGGGGTGGGCCGTGCCGGCGGGCAGCGTCCATTGCGGCTGACCGATGCTCCCGGCTGCGGCCACCCACGGCGCCGACAGCGAGCCGGCGGCGTCGCGGATGCCCGGCGTGCCGCCCAGCGCCTTGTGCAGCCACACCAGCGACTGCGCGCGGTCGAAGGTCGGCTGCTCGCCGCGCACCTCGGCCAGCACGGCCTGCGGCGCCGGAGCGCCGGGGCGGCGCGTGAACGCCAGCAGGCTTTGCGCCAGCGGGGCCGGCGAGCCGGCCAGCCGGGCGGCGGCCGCGTCAGCCACGCTGCGCGCCGCTGCCGAGGCCCGCGGGCCGGCCGTGTGGGCCGCCAGCACGACGGCCAGATCGGGCGCGCCGGGGGCGTCGTCGGCCATGGCCAGGCTGGCGCCCGCCCGTGTGGCCGGCGCCGAGTCGCCCTTGGCCGCCGCCAGTTCCTCCAGCAGCGCATCCACCATGCTGCCCACCGGTAGGCCCATCTCGCCCATCCAGTGCAGCGCCAGGGCACGCTGCAGCGGCGGCAGCTTGACGCCGTCCTTGGCATACACGTCCAGCAGGCGCTCCCAGTGCGCGGCCGGCAGCGTCGTGCGCAGCGCCTGCGTCGCACGCCAGTCGGCGTAGTAGGCGTAGGCGGTCAGGAAGGCATCGGGCGCCATGCTGCGGCCCCACCAGCCGAAGCGCGCCTCGGGGCCGGCCATCTGCGCCAGCGCCAGGCGCGCCGTCGACAGCCGCTGTGTGAGCTGCGGCGCCAGCGGCTGCTGCGCGGCGGACAGCGACTGCAGCGCGATGGCCAATGGCAGCATGCGGCTGGCGGTCTGCTCCACGCAGCCGTAGGGGTAGTCGACGAGATCGTCCACCCAGCGGCTGAAGGCACCGGCGGCCGGGTCGGTGGCCAGCGTGACGCGCACGTTGCGCGCATCGGCGGGCAGGCCCAGCGGCACCGGCGTGCCGGCCGACAAGTCCAGCACCAGCTCGCGCGGGTTGCTCCAGCCCACGGGCACGCGCTTGACGGCCTGCGCCAGCGTGTCGACGACCTTGCCGTCGGCGCGCAGCGTGATGGTCAGGTCTTGCGCGCCGAGCGCCTCGGCCTTCAGCGGCAGCGCCACGAAGTTGGCGCCGGGCTTGAGCGTCAGCTTGCCCTGCTGCTGCACACCCGCGCCGGTGGCCGTCCACTCCACAGCCCCCGGCTGCTGGCCCTGGTTGAACAAGGCCAGGCTGGCGTCGGCCTGGTCGCCCAGGCGCTGCCAGTCGGGGCTGGTCCACTTGGCGTAGAAGGCCTTGTCGCTGCGCACCCAGGCGGTCTGCTGGCCCACCAGCCCATTGCCGGCCATCGCGCGACCGGTCAGGCGCCAGCGGGTCAGCGAATCGGGCATGCGAAAACTGAAGCGCGCGCGGCCGGTGGCGTCGGTGCGCAGGCGCGGCTCCCAGGCCGCCGTGTCGACGTTGTCGCGGCGCGGGCGCTCCAGCACCTTGACGGCACGCTGCGGTTCACCGCGCCGGCCGGGCAGCTCGCCGAGCTTGCGCGTGGCGAGGTCGTAGCCGATGAAGTTCAGCGACACGCTGGTGCGCACGTTGTTGCGGCGCGGGTGGAAGAAGAAGTCGTCGATGGACGGCGCGATCTCGGGCTGCAGCACGTAGATCATCTCGTCGACCACGCCCACGGCCACGTCGGCCGCCACCGGCTGGCCGGCCACCGTGGTGGTCACATCCACCGTCACCGTCTCGCCCGGCGCGTAGACCGGCTTGTCGGTCTTGAAGGCCAGCGCCACGCGCGGCTGCTCGACGAGCAAGCCCTGGTTCTGGAACACGCTGTCGCCGTTCTTCGCGTAGGCGACGGACAAGGTCACGTTGGGCGCCATGTCCTCGCGCACCTTGACGCGCACCTTCCACTGCGTGGCGCCGACGCGCTCGGTCGTGAAGCCATCGCCGCCCTTGGTCAGCGTGGCCGCGGCGTCCACGCGCTCGCGCTCCAGCGTGACGAGGCCCTGCTCCACGGCTTCAGGGAAGGTGACGAGCGCCTCGGCCGTGTCGCCGGGCTGGTAGCGCGGCTTGTCGAACACGATGGCGATGCTGCCGGCCGGGGCCTTGAGGCCGTCGCCGGTGACGAAGTGGCTGCTGGCCGCAACGATGCGGTGCTGGGCGTCGCGCAGCATGACCGTGTAGGAGCCCGGCTGCGGGAAGCTCAGCGACACGGCGCTGCCCGAAGCCACGTCGCCGCTGGCCGTCTTGCGGTCTTCCAGCCGCACCCAGTCCCACTTGACGGGCGCGGACGGCGGCGTGGCGGTGGCGCGGCGGCTGGGGCTCCAGCGGAAGGCGGTGGCCTGCCCGGGCTTGGAGAACTGGCGCTCCGGCGTCAGCAGCCAGCCGGCCGCACCGCGCTCCACCAGCAGCTCGCGCGTGGAGCGCACGCGGTAGGCGGCGCCGTCGGTGGCCAGCACGGTCAGCACATAACGGCTGGGCTTGTCGGTGGCCGGCAGGCTGAACTTGGCCTGGCCGCTGCCGTCGGTCTGCAGCTCGGCCTGTTGCAGCTTCAGCGCGAAGGCGCCGGCATCGTCCAGCTCGCCCTCCACCATCGCCAGCACCTGGGCGCGCGCGGTCAGCGACAGGTTGGCGTTGGCCACCGGCTTGCCGTCGGGGTAGCTCAACTGCAGCTTGCCGGTGACGGCCTCGCCGGTGCCGAAGTCGGCCTTGTCGGGCAGCCACTGGATCTCGAAATGCGGCTTCTGGTAGTCGGCCACGCGGAAGGCCGCGGTGTAGCTGTCGTCGCGCAGCGTCATCAGCAGCTCGTAGCCGCCGGCCACCGCGTTGTCCGGCAGGCGGAAGGCGGCGTCGGCACCGCCGGTGGCGGCGCTGAAGCGCAGGCTCTGCGTGGCGACGACCTGGCCGGCCGGGTCGCGTGCGGTCAGCGTCATGTCGCCGTCAGCCAGCGCGACCGATTCCCGCGCGTTGCGGAACTCGCGGCCGACCACCTTCACCTTGACCTCGTCGCCGGGCCGGTACAGCGGCCGGTCGGTCGTCGCGTAGACCTTGGCGTTGTAGATCTCGCTGTCGTAGTAGAAGTTCTCGGAGATGAAGACGCCGCCGGCCGGGTCTTGCCCGAAGACATAGGTCTGCTCCGGCGCGGCCGGGCGCTCCAGGCGCACCAGGCCTTGCGCGTCGGCGGTGCCGGTCTTGAGCACGCCGACACCGTCGGTCCACACCACCTGCGTGGCGGCCACGGCCTCGCCGGTGGCGCGGTGGGCGCTCCAGACCAGCATCTGCGCGCCCGACACCTTGGTCAGCGCCAGCGTGTCGCTGACGAACAGCAGCGTCGTGGCACGGTGCTGGCCGGCGATGGCCTCGACGAGGTAGAGCCCCGGCTTGAGTGCGCCCAGCGGAATGAACACATTGCCCTGCGTGGGCGTGATGAACTCGCTGCTGCTGCCTTCCAGCTTCAGCCCCTTGGGCGGTGCGATGGGCTTGGCCAGGTGCAGCGGGTAGCGAAAGCGCTGCACGACCGGCAGGCCTGGCAGCGGCTTGAACTGCAGCGGCTCCTCGAAGGTGGACGGGCGGCGCAGCGTCGTGGGCGTCTTGAGTGCCGGGGCCTGCTCGGTGACGGCGCGGCGCGCGCTGCTGGAGAACAGCTTCTGCCAGGCGATGCGCGCCTTGACGACCCAGCTGTCCCACAGATGCGTCAGCGTGTTGGCCAGGCCTTCACCGGCAGGCTTGTTGTCCACCACCACACGGTGCAGGTTGCGCTGTTTCTGCAGGAAGCTCAGTGGCTCGGGCACGCGGTAGAGCACGAGGTCGACGCCGCCGGCGTTGGCCAGGCTCGCGGGCGCATTCATCTCCAGCCGCACCTGCGCGGGCTGGCTGCTGCCGAAGGTGGCGTCGCTGAGCAGGAAGAACGGCTCGCCGACGGCGGGCGAGTGGTAGTTCTCCAGCGGCAGCTCCTGGTCGGCCGCGAAGGCCTGCGCGGCGCAGGCCAGGGCCAGCAGCGCCAGCCATTTCAATGGGTGAAGCAGTCGAAAGAAGTTCATGCCATGAAGTCCAGCCGGTACAGGCCGACGAAATTCGGGTTGTCGCCGGCCGGGCGCCAGCGGGTATCGGTCCAGGCCATCAGCTGCGAGGGGCTGAGCGCGCGCAGGCCGTTGTCACCGGGCAGCACGCGGCCCGTGTGATAGGCGATGTAGCGGCCCATCCAGACCATCAGGTGCTGGTCGTCGCCGAAGTCGTAGAACAGCAGATCGGCGCCCTGGGCCTGGGCGAGCTGCCGGCCGATGAAGCGCGTGTTGGCCTGCACCAGGTCCAGCGCCGACACGAAGGCGCCCTGCGAGCCGTCGGCGCGCTTCCAGGCGTTGCGCCACGGCGCGGCGGCCTGCGGGTCGATGTCAGGCGGCAGGCGCTGGCCCATCAGGCCCATGGACTGGCGCCAGGCCAGGTCGTGCGGCCGCAGCCCCTCGGCCACGGCAAAGCGCACGAGGCCGGCGCAGTCGCGGTGCGTCCAGCGCGGCGTGGGGCCCTGCTCGACCTGGGCGTGGATGAGCAGCGTGATCCAGTCGCGCAGATGGCGGCTTTGCTGGGCGTCCAGCCGCGCCGGTGCGGCGGCGGCCCAACCCGCCCAGGCGGGCAAGGCCAGCGCGGCAGCGGCCTGCAGGCAGCGGCGGCGCGGCGTCATGGCGCGCTGCCAACCGGCTGCCAGCGCAGCGGCGTCCAGCCGTCGGCGTCGCGGGCGCCGGCAGGCTGGGCCTGCGCCGCGGCGAGCTTGCCGAACGAGGCCAGGCGCGGGAACAGCAGCGTCTCGGCGGCCTGCCGGAAGTCGGCCTGCTCCACCGGCAGCACGGCCAGCGCCTCGCGCCGCAGCAGCTCGGCGACCTGGTTCGGTGCCGCCACGGCGATCGCGGTCTTGGCACCTGCGCCGAGCGTGTCGGCCACGCTGGGGTAGCGGCGGGCGATGGCGTCCTCGGCCCGCGAGACGAGCGCGGCGTCGGGCGAGAACAGCCACCAGTCGCCGGCCCGCCGGAAGGCCATCTCGTAGCCCACGTCTTCACCCTGGCGCTTGGCGCCGTAGGGGGCATCGACGATGGCGGCCTTGTCGCCCGGCGACCAGGCGGCCTGATTCGGCAGCCACCATTGCATGAAGGCCTGCAGCGTGGCCGCGCTGGGCGCCGGGCCGCTGGCATGCGCCACCAGCAGCGGCGTGTGCAGTTGCGACGCGCCATACCAGCAGATGGCGGCCGGGCCGTCGAAGCTGCGCGCCATCTCGGCCAGCGCCGGGCCGGCATCGCCAGCGCCGCGCTTGCCCTCGGCGCCGGTGAGCACCTGGCGCGCCTGCACCCAGTTCACCGGCAACGCCGCGCAGGCGGCTGCTTTGGCCGGCAAGGCCGCCCAGGGCGACGCGGGCCAGTCGCTGCCCTGGCGAACCCAGGTGTTGAGCGCCGCACCACCGGGCGTCACATCGACGCGCAAGGCCTGCAGCGCCGGGAAGAACTGCTGGTAGCCCAGCGCGAGCAGGTCGCCGCCCGCCACCAGCGTGTGCGCGGTGCCTGCCGGCTCGGTCAGCCCGAAGTGGCGCCGCCACAACGCCTGGTTGCCGGCGTCGCCGGACAGCAGCGCGCCGAGCACGGTGGCGGCCTTGCGGTCGGGCTTGCGTTCGTCGTCGAACAGCAGGCCGGGGTCGGACAACACGACCACGCGGTTGCCACGCGACGCGATGGCCAGCGTGCGCCGGGGCGACAGCTGCAGCGCATAGACCGGCACGGTCTCCATCGCGAAAGTGGCCAGCGGCACGTCAGCGATCAAGGTCAGCTGCGCATCGCTGGCCGCCAGCTGGCCGAGCCCCTGGATGACGCGCGCCAGCGCATCGCGCGTCATCGCCAGAGCCCAGTGGCGGGCGGCGCCACGCGCGTCGGTCCAGAGCGCCGCTTCGCTGGGCTGGTCCAGCGCCAGCGCCAGCAGGTCGTCGCGCCAGGTGGCCTCGTGTTCGAAGGCCACGCGCTTGACGGCACCGGCCAGGCCGAGCCGGTCTTCGTGCGTCTCGTAATAGAACGCGAAGTCCTCGGTCAGCAGGTGGCGCAGCACGGGCGCCTTGACGAGATCGCGCGACAGCGCCGTCAGCGACGGCGTGGCGACATAGGCCGCCGGCGCGTCCAGCGCCACACCCAGCGCGTTGATGTGGCCGCTGAAGCGCTTGTGCGCCCCCAGCATCACGGCACCGGCCGCCACCACTGCGCCAGCCGCCAGCCCGGCCACGACCATCCATTTGCGTTGCACCGACCGCCCTCCCCGTTCCCGCACGGCACCGTCGCCGTCATCGGCGGGGCACTCTAGCAGCGCCCCGACAGCCCGCCGGCCGGGAATATGCCCAACGCCGTCGCCCGGATCGGCGTGCTGGGGCCGGTTCAGCGATCGGCCGGCTCGGCCAGCACGCGGGAACGGCCACGCACGGGCCCGAGCCACAACACCAGCCACCACGCGGCCAGGATCCACAGGTCGCCCAAAGCGTCGTCGGCCGCCAGCCCCTGCTCCAGCGCCAGCATCGTGCCGGCCACCAGCGCCGCAGGCGCCAGCGTCAGCGCCATCAGCAGCAAGGCCCGCGTGAGGCGCAGCCCCAGGACGCGCAGCAGCGGGTCGCTCAGCGCCAGCGCCGCGCAGCTCGCCAGCCAGCCGGCCAGGAACGCGCCGTGAACCTCCGGCATGCCCGCCACCACGCCCATCACCAACACGCCGAGGATGACGACGACCACCGCCACGCGGATGCGCACGACCGTCATGACGAGGCAGGCCGTCAGCAGGTGAGGCGTGACGTAGTACAGCGCGATCGCCAGCATCGCGGCGCCGCCCTTGGCCGCACCCAGCCCGGCCGATGCCCCCAGGCCCAGCACGAGCGCCTCGAACGGCAGCACGGGCAGCAGCGTCGTGAGCACCAGCAGCGCGAACACCGCGGGCCGGCGCAACGTCGCCATGTGCAGCGGTAGCTGATGGCAATGCAAGGCCAGCGCGATGCCCAGCACCAGGTACATCAGCCCGCCGAACAACAGTGCCGGCGTGCCGGCGCCGGCCCCCTGCACCCACGCCGACAGCGCCGCCCCCGGCAGGCAGATCAGCGTGGCGAGCAGCAGCAGGCGCAGCGGCCACAACGCCCACCACGCGGGGCGGTTGCGCAGCAGATAGTCCTCCAGCCGCCCGAGCAGCGGCAGCCGCGGCCAGCGCGCCAGCCGGCCGACCCGGCTGGACAGCCGGCTCAGCCAGCGCCGCGCCACCGGGCGCCGCGGCTGGGACATCACGATGAGCGCCAGCCAGAACACCGGCACCATGCCGAGCGCCATGATGTGGTTGGCCGCCAGGCTGCGCCAGTCGCTCGCCTCCAGTTGCTCCCACACATCGGCGAGCTGCGAGGGGCGCTCCAGCGGCAGGCGCAGGAAAAAGAACGCCCGGGCATCCACCGTCGGGGTGTCGACGCCGCCGCAGGACGGAGGCTGGCCGGCGATCGCGGCGGCCAGGTCCTCAGCATCGAGGCTGCCGTCGAGGCGGTTGCGACGCAGCAAGTCATTGAGACGCCCGGCTGCGTCCGGCGCCGTCCAGTCCGCCGGCCAGCCCGCACAGCCCGGCAAGGGGCCGCCCGGCTCCGACGCGAGGTTCAACAGGCTGTTCTGCAGCGCGGTGAGGCGGCGCACCAGCACCACGTCTTCGGCCGTGACGGTCGCCACCTGGCGACGCATGACGACTTGCTGGAAACGGTCGGCCGGCCAGCACAGCGCCAGCACGGCGGCCAGCGACAGCGCGAGCGTCGCCAGCCGCTGGCGCGGGCGCCGACCGGCATCGCGGTACACCGCCATGCGCCGCGTGCACGGAATGAAGATCGCCAGCGTCAACGCCCAGGCATAGGCCAGCGGCACGAGGTGGAACTGCAACTCGCCATCCCACAGCACCGAGGCCGGCAGCAGCCAGGCCAGCCAGCCGGCCAGCAGATGCCCGACCAGCGCCACGGCCAGCAACAGCCCGGGCCGCGCGCGCCACAGCAACGGGTAGTTCAGCAACAACCAGCGCGAGGGCGAGCGCCACGAAATGAGCCGCCGCCCGGGCGACGCGCCGCGAGGCGACGCCACCGGCCCGGTCACCGGGGTCGCCGTTGGCAGCGGCAGCACGGCGGGGCGGCGTACCAGCATGGTGGGGTCTTCCTGAACGCCCAAGTCGCGTCAGCTGAACAGGCGCCGGATCGACGCACTGTTGTCGCGGAAATACGTGATGGCGATGCCGCGCTCCACCAGCAGCCGCAGCACGTCCATGGGCTGGCAGCCCGGCACGGCGCGGATGCGCAGGTGCACACCGTCCTGCTGCACGCTGGTGACCAGGTCGCCGACCAGCAGCTCGCGCACCTGGCTGGAACGCATGGCCGTGCCGATCTCGAACTCCTGGTCGCCGTAACGCGCCGGGATGGCACCGACAGCGCCGACGAAGTCCACGCGGCCGTTCTTCAGGAACACCATCTGGCCGCACACCGCCTCGAGGTTGTAGAGATCGTGCGAACTCATGATGACGGCCATCGGGTGGATGTAGGACTGGGCCAGATCGCGCACATCCAGCAGCAGCCGCCCCTTGGCCAGCACGTCCAGATTGGCCAGCGGCTCGTCCATGACGAGCAGGCGCGGCTTCCACACCAGCGCGCGGGCCAGCGCAAAGCGCAGCTTGGTGCCGCCCGACAGCTCGTCCCAGCGCTTGTCGACATGGCCGCCGAGGTCCAGCCGCTCGACCATGAAGCGGACATCGCGCTCGTTGTCCTCGCCCTTCACGCCGTGGATGGCGGCTTCGAAGTGCAGCGTGTCGAGCAGGCGCCCGCGCCAGGGCGGCAGCTCCTGCGGCACGAAGGCGATGTGATCCTTGACCACCGGCCAGTCGATGCCCGGCTCGCGCTGATGCAGCATCGGGTAGGCCAGCGTCCCTTCACTGGGCGCCAGTTGGCCGCTGACGATTTTCAGCAGCGTCGTCTTGCCGTGGCCGTTCTGGCCAACGATGCCGGTGATCTCGCCAAGCCTGAGCTCCAGCGTCAGCGTGCCCATGCTGAACCCACCGTAGCGCTTGGCCACGCCGTCGCAGCGAAAGAACACCGCCTGCTCGGGGGCGGAGCGCAGGTAGTGCTCGCGCAGCTGCGCCTTCACGCGGGCACGCTCCTCCAGCCCCGCCACGCCTTGCGCGTCGGTGTGCTCGGCGAGGATGGCGTCCACCAGCGCGGTCATGCGCAGCACCAGGTCGTTGGAGGGCGTCGCGCCCTGCAGGCGCGACATCAGCCGCAGCTTCAGGGCCTCGTCGCGCAGCGCGGGTGCCACCGCGTATTTCTCGGCGAAGGACAGCAGGCGGCTGGCGCCGTCGGCCCGGCCCTGCGGCGCCAGGCCGTCGCGCAGCAGCCCGGCCTCGGTCCGCATCTCGTGCAGAAAGGCCTCGGTGCCGGCCGGTGGGGTGGGCTCTTGCATCAGGCAGCTCCCGGTTGGAGTCGGCGCGACAGCGACTCGACGACCTCGTTCAGCAAGGCGAGCAGGCCGTCAACGATTTCCATCGTGAAGCGCATCGTCGCCTCGAGCCGGTCGCGCGCGTCGCGCAGCGCGTCGATCTGCTGGTTCAGCAGGCGCTGTCGCGCGCTCAGGCTGGTCACGCGAATCTTGGCTTCCTTCATGCCGGGCTCGTGCAGGAAGGAGTCGATGAGATCCATCAGACGCCTACGCGCGCCCTCCACATCGGCCTGGCCGATGAGCTGCCGGATCTCTTCCTCACGCGCCGGAATGTCGTAAGACGGCGCCTCCCGGCTGCGCAGGTGCGCCTCCAGCCAGCCGGCCATCAACTGGTCGATGGACAGCACGCAGCCGCGTGCGACGTTGCCGTCGGTGTAGTGCGCGTAGCTGATGCCCCAGAGCCGGTCGCCGTTGGCGACGCCGGCGCCGCTGTAGCCCTCGGGGTGCTTGGGCTCGGTTTCGTGGTGGCGCAGCGCGGCATCGAACTGCACCACCCGCAAGGGCAGCGGCCGCTCGTGATGGCCGCGGAAGTAGCCGTTGAGCGTCACGTCGGGGCCGAGCGCGTTCATGTTGCCGCCGAAGTCGATGGTCGCGGCGCGGGCGTGCAGCGGCATGGCCTCCACACGCACCAGCGCGGCGTCCAGCTCGGGGTGCTTGAGCAGCGGGTCGGTGTGGGGCGACTGGCGCAGCGGCATGGCCTGCGTGGCATTGCTGTGCGGCCGCGCCCACAGCACGCCGTTGGCCGCATCCTCGAACGCATGCTTGACGGTGAGGATCAGCCCGTCGCCCACGAACACGCCGCTGCAGACGAAGCAACCCGGGCTGGAGTCGAACTCCGAGCGCCAGAAGCTCACCAGCGAATCGTTAGGCAATGGCATGAGGTTCTCGCAGCCGCTCGACGGCTCAGTCCTTGCCCGGGCTCCACTTGACGGCCACCTTCACGGCGCCGTTGGCTTCGCCCTTGGCCACGAAGAAGCCGACCGAGCCCTTGAAACCTAGCGAAACTTCCACGGTGACCTCGCTGAGCGACGGCAGCGTGCGGCAACTGGCCTTGATCGGCTCCAGCACCGCCTCCAGCGTCGGGCCGATCTGCGCCATCTCCGCCGCGCCCGGTGCCGGTGTCGCCGGGCCGCTGCCTGCGGACGTCCGCGTCAGCGCCGGGTGGTTGGGGCCACTCGCAGGCGGCGCAGCGGTGGCCGGCGCCGAGGCTGGCACCTCGTCGCTCTCGATCCAGACGGTCCGCCCTGCCAGGACCACCGGGCGCAGTTCGCTCATGCAGCAAGCTCCCACGGAGAAGTCGCCGTCGTAACGTCACGGCAGGTGGCAGTCTGCGCTGTGAAACGGCTGCGGAGCAAGCGAGCTGCCGGGAGATGTCCCTTGCCTTGAGGACGGCAGGCGCGCACGGGGGACCTTGATCTCCATCAATGAGCCACCCGAGCGAGCTTGAACAAGATCAAGGACAGCGGGGCATGCGCGAACCACCATCCGCCCACCATGCCCACCCATGCTGCACCGCCCAGTTGCTGCGCCGGCTTGCGCCAGACCCTGATCCAGGGTTGGCAGCAGGACTTTCCGCTGCACCCGTCACCGTTTCGCCAGATGGCGGCTCGCAGCGGGGCGACGCCGCGCGAGCTGCTGACGACTTGCCGTGACCTGAGCCGCAGCGGCGCCTTGCAGCCGATTCGCCCGCGCTGGGGGGCGGCGCTGCGCCGCGCGCGCTGGCGCATCGCGTTCGACGCGCCGGACAGCCTGGCCACCGCGCTTGCCGCACTGCCCGGTTGCTTTCGCATCGAGCTGGCCGATGCCCCTGCAGGCGCGCCGACGCTGTGGGCCGAGATCGAGGCGCTGGACGAAGCCATGCTGCAGCGGCAGTTGGCCCGACTGCCGCTGGCGCCCTGCGCCTGGCTGCGACTGCCGTCGCCCGGCGCCACGCTCGATTGCGACGATCTCCACCTGGCCGCCAGCATGGAAAAAGGCCTGGCGGTGTGCTCCAAGCCCTTCGCCGAATGCGCCAGGCAGCTGGGCCGCAGCGAGCACCGGGTGCTCGCCAGCCTGAACGCCTGGCGCCGCAACGGTCAGCTCGAGTGTCTGGTGCTGAAGCCTCCGCTGGCGCCCGTCTCGCAGCCGGGCATGCTGGCACTGTGGCAGCGCATCGACCCGCCCGCCCATGTCCTCGCCAGGCTGCTGGATCAGCCCGGCATCGACCGCGTGATCACGGCCGGCGAGGACGCCACCGAATCCTGGCCCTGGCGCCTGAGCATCGTGCTGCGAACGCCACAGCTGGGCGCACCGTCGTGGCGCGAACGGCTGGTCCAAGCCGGCGTGTCCGCCGCACCGGACCACTGCCTGCCCTTGCGCATCAAGCTGCCACGCGACCAGCCCTTACTGTTCAACATGGCCGACTGAACCGCCTGGCCAGGGCGGACTGGCTCAGGCCGGGGTGCCCAGCGGCACGCCGGGCGTCATCAACCGCTCCAGCAACTGGCGCACGGTCGCCACCTGCGAGCCAAACGGCAGCTCGCCACGACCGCGGAAGAACAGCCCCTTGGCCATCTCGCCACGCAACGCAGCCGCCAGCCGCTGATCGATGCAGAACTGGCCCCAGCCCTTGAGCCCGTCGCGCAGGCCGCACTGGCTCAGGCAGTCGAAGGCCATCGTGCAGCGCTGCTTGATCTGCACCACGGCCTGCAGCCGCTCTTCGGCCTTCAGATACTTCTTCAACCAGGGCGTCAACACGGCGCGGGCGGGCAGGCCGGCCACACTGGTGAACTCCACCAGATCCTCGTCGCGCGCCTCGGCCAGCACCTGCTTGAAATGCGGATGGGCGTCGCACTCCTCGGTCGCGACGAAGGCCGTCCCCAGCTGGGCGGCGTCGGCGCCGAGGGATTGCAGCCGCTGGATGTCCTCGCAGCGGCGCACACCGCCGGCCGCGATCAGCGGCACCTGGCCTTCCACGCCGGCGTCCCGCAGATGCTGGCGCACGGCCGGCAGCACCGTCTCGAACGCGAATCGCGCATCGCCCACATCGGCCACGCGGGCGGCGCCCAGGTGACCTGCGGCATGCCCGGGGTGCTCGATGACGATGGCACTCGGCAGCCGCTGGCGGCGCTCCCACTTGCGCCACAGCAGCGCCACGCCGCGCGCGTCGCTCAGGATGGGCACCAGCGCCGTGTCCGGGTGATCCTGGGCCAGCTCCGGCAGGTCCAGCGGCAACCCGGCGCCCACGACCAGCGCGTCCACCCCTTCCTGCAGCGCCGTGCGCACGGAGGCTGCGTAGTCGCTGACCGCACGCATCACGTTGACGGCCACCACGCCGCGCCCGCCGGCAATGCCGCGCGCCTGACGGATCTCGCGGGTCAGCGCCTCCTGGTTGGCCTGCTCGATAACGGCCTTCTTGCGCTCGTCGCCGTCGCTCATGCCCTCGCTGCGGGCCATCAGGTCCGGGTGGTGGCGGCGCAGATCCACCGACGCGATGGTGCCCCAGGCGCCCTGGGCGGCGACGCTGCCGGCCAACCGGTGCGCCGACACGCCCACCCCCATGCCGCCCTGCACGACGGGCAGCAACTGCCGGCCGGCGAGTTGCAAGGGGCGCAGGCCGGCGGCCGCCATGCGTTCAAGGAGCGAGGGTGTGGTCATGGGAAGCGGGAATTGACGCGAAGGCGCCGATGCTGGACCGGATCGATTGATCGCACTTTGATGTCGTTCAAGGTCCGCTGCAATTTCTTGAGCGCAGGCCGCTCGCCCGCCAAAACCGCGGCGTCACGGCAGGGCCAGACGAGAGAGACGTCACGCCAGCGGCCCCGGCCTGGCCGCCAGGTGCCCGGCCGGGCCTCGGGTGCAAGCTAAAGTCGCGAGCCGGCCTAGCGCCCTCAGAGCATCAATTCAGCCCGCGACATGGAATACCCCGGCAATCTCTTCGTCGTCGCCGCCCCGAGCGGCGCCGGCAAATCCAGCCTCGTGAAGGCGCTGCTGGAGCTGGACGCACGACTCGCCGTCTCGACCTCCCACACCTCGCGCGCGCCGCGCGGCCAGGAACAACATGGCCGCGAGTACTGGTTCATCGGGCCCGACGAATTCCGCGCCATGGCCGCTCGCGGCGACTTTTTCGAGTGGGCCGAGGTGCACGGCAACCTCTACGGCACCTCGCGCGCCGGCATCGAGGACCGGCTCCAGAACGGCGACGACGTGGTGCTGGAGATCGATTTCCAGGGCGCGCTGCAGATCAAGCAGCTGTTCCCGTACGCCGTGCTGATCTTCATCCTGCCGCCGAGCTGGGACGAGCTGCGCCTGCGCCTGAACCGGCGCGGCGACACCGAACCCGAGGTCATCGCCAAGCGCATGAACAACGCGCGCGTCGAGGTGGCACAGGCCCAGAACTTCGATTTCGTCGTCGTGAACGCGGTGTTCGACACCGCGGTTTTCGACCTCAAGACCATCGTCCACGCCCAGCGGCTAAAATACGCGGCTCAGCGGCGCAACCGCTCCGCCGTCTTTCAGGCGCTTGATCTGCCCTGACCGCGCTTCAATCCAAGGAACACCATGGCCCGCATCACCGTCGAAGACTGCCTGACCAAGATCCCGAACCGCTTCCAGCTCGTGCTGGCCGCCACTTACCGTGCGCGCATGCTCAGCCAGGGCCACAGCCCCCGCATCGAGAGCAAGAACAAGCCCAGCGTGACGGCGCTGCGCGAAATCGCCGCCGGTGAAGTCGGCATCGAGATGCTGCGCAAGGTGCCGGTCTAAATCGGCCTTCGCCGAATATGCAACGGGCGTCCTCGGACGCCCGTTGGCTTTTTGGCATGGGCTAAATTCGAGCCTCTATGGCCCAACGCTCCCTCACCGCCTGGTTCACGCTGCCCGGGCTGCGCCAGGCGGCGCCTCCGACTCCTGCGGAGGCCGCCTCCTTCGACGCCCTCCTCCCCAAGCTCGGCTACCTCAGCAAGGCCGAGGTCAAGCGCGTCCGCGAGGCCTACAAGTTCGCTGACGAGGCCCACCTGGGCCAGAAGCGCGCCACCGGCGAGCCCTACATCACCCACCCCATCGCCGTGGCCGGCATCTGCGCCGAGTGGCGGCTTGATGTGCAGGCCTTGATGGCGGCGCTGATGCACGACGTCGTCGAGGACTGCGGCGTGCCCAAGACCGAGCTGATCGAGAAGTTCGACGCAACGACAGCGGACCTGGTGGACGGCCTGACCAAGCTCGACAAGCTGCAGTTCTCCACCAAGGAGGAGTCGCAGGCCGAGTCATTCCGCAAGATGCTGCTGGCCATGGCGCGGGACCTGCGCGTCATCCTCATCAAGCTGGCCGACCGGCTGCACAACATGCGCACGATGGGCGCGATGGCGCCGCACAAGGCCCGCCGCATCGCGCGCGAAACCTTCGACATCTACGCCCCAATAGCCCACCGGCTGGGCTTGAACCAGACCTTCCGCGAGCTGGAAGACCTGTCCTTCCAGTACTTTCACCCCTGGCGATATGCCGCGCTGTCCAAGGCCGTGGCCAAGGCACGCGGCAACCGGCGCGATCTGGTGTCGCGCATCGAGGGTGAGATCCGCACCGCCTTCGTCAAGGCCGGCATGCGCGTCGAGGTGCAGGGGCGCGAGAAGACGGTCTACTCCATCTACAAAAAGATGCGCGAGAAGGGGCTGATGAGCTTTGCCCAGGTCAGCGACATCTTCGGCTTTCGCATCCTGACCGAGGAGGAGCTGCAGTGCTACACGGCGCTGGGCGTGCTGCATCAGCTCTACAAGCCGCAGGCCGGCCGCTTCAAGGACTACATCGCCAACCCCAAGGACAACGGCTACCAGTCGCTGCACACGACGCTGCTGGGGCCGCTGGCCACGCCGCTGGAGTTCCAGCTGCGCACCGAGGGCATGCACCAGATCGCCGAACAGGGCGTGGCGGCGCACTGGATCTACAAGAGCCGCAACAAGCAGTCCTCGGCGCTGGCCGCGCAGCAGGCCAATGCGCGCTGGCTGCAGAGCTTGATCGACATCCAGGACGAGACGCGCGACGCCAACGAGTTCCTGGAGCACGTCAAGATCGACCTGTTCCCCGACGCGATCTACGTCTTCACACCCAAGTCCAAGATCATGGCGCTGCCCAAGGGCGCGACGCCGGTGGACTTCGCCTACGCCATCCACTCCGACGTCGGCGACCATTGCGTGGCGGCCCAGGTCAATGGCGAGGCCGTGCCGCTGCGGGCCGAACTGCACAGCGGCGACATCGTGGAGATCATCACCGCGCCCGGCGCCAGCCCCAATCCGGCCTGGCTCAGCTTCGCTCGCACGGGCCGGGCCCGCTCCAAGATCCGCCACTACCTGAAGGACCTGGAGCAGGAAGAGTCGCGCGAGCTGGGCGAGAAGATGCTGGCGCAGGCCATGCGTGTCGAGGGCCTGGGCTTGCCCAGCCTCGAGCTGGAAGACCCGGCCGCCGAAATCTGGCACGAGCTGGCCTCCTGGGCCGGCAGCGCCGGCACCGAGCAGTTGCTCGTCGACATCGGCGCCGGCCGCAAGATTGCCGCCATCATCGCCAAGAAGATGGCGCGGCTGATGGCCGAGCATGGCCAGAAGCCCGATGCGCTGGCGCTGACGCTCGGCCGCTTTGCCGAAGCACCCGTGGACCGCGGCAGCGTGCTCATCGACGGCAGCGAAGGCGCCTCGGTGCAGCTGGCCAGCTGCTGCCGGCCCATTCCTGGCGACGAGTTGCGTGGCTACCTCGGCCGCGGCGAAGGGCTCATCGTGCACACCTGCGACTGCGCCGTCGGCAAGCGGCTCTTCCAGCGCGACAGCGAACACTGGATCCGCGTCGAGTGGGCCGACGAGCCCACCCGCAGCTTCGAGGTCGGCGTGACGCTGCTGCTGAGCAACGGCAAGGGTGTGCTCGCCCAGGTGGCGCAAGCCGTGGCGCAGGCCGAAGCAGACATCACCCACATCGCGATGGGCGAAGAGGCGCCGGCGCTCGAAGAGGTCGAGATGAACCTGCTGCTGGCCGTGCGGGACCGCCTGCACCTGGCCGACGTGCTGCGCGTGCTGCGGCGCACGGCGTCCGTGCAGCGTGTGGCGCGCACCAAACCCTGACACCGTTGTCGTTGTGACAGCGGAGCCTCGCACCGCTCACGCCGCTGAGTGTTTCTGTTCAATTCCCCGGGTTAACCACTGTTTCTGGCGTCGGTATTCCTTTGCGGGATAACAAACCGGCGAAATCGTATTTCTCGGCTCGTAACCCGCTGTTTAAGGTCCGCTCCGTCGCGTGAAACCTGACTGAAACATCGCTGCTCTGGTCAGGGCACGCGTCTTCACAACAAAAGCGGACCGGAACTTACCGGTCACGCGAACGGAGACCCTCGTGACCACGAACAGCCATCCCGCGCTGCGGCGCGACCGCATCGGCGCTGCCGCTTCCCTCGCCGTCGCCCTGCTGGCGGCCCAGGCCGCCCTGGCCCAGCAAGCCACCGAGTCGACCACCGACACGAAACCCGCACCCGCCAAGCCGCCGGAAGCCAAGCCTGCCGACGTGAAGCCGAAGGCACCGGTCAACGAGCTGGAGACGGTGCTGGTGATCGGCACACGCAGGTCGCAGCAATCCGCCATCGACCGCAAGAAGCGCGCGGCAACGGCACAGGACTCCATCGTGGCCGAGGACGTCGGGGCCTTCCCGGACCGCAACATCGGCGAGGCCATCTCCCGCGTGGCCGGCGTGGCGCTGGACCGCGGCGACTTCGGCGAGGGCGTGAACGTCTCGATCCGCGGTAACGGCCCGGAACTGACGCGCGTCGAGATGGACGGCATGGCCGTGCGCTCCGGCGCCGGCACCGATCTGCTCAACGGTGGCGACGGCCGTGGCACGGAATTCCGCGAACTGTCGTCCGACCTCATCAAGAGCGTCGACGTCGTCAAGGGATCGACGGCCGCCATGACCGAAGGCTCGCTGGGCGGCGGCATCATCATCACGACCCGTACCGGCCTGGACTTCGACAAGCGCTACTACTCGCTCAAGGTCGAGGCCACACAGAGCGACCTGAACAAGAAGACGACGCCCAATTTCAACCTGGTGCTGGCCGACAAGTTCCTGGACAAACGCCTGGGCATCATCGCCAACCTGGGCCGCGCCCATTACAAGAACGAGCAGCACGGCATCGCCCAAGGTGGCAGCAACAGCCAGGAAGGCCTGTCGCGCGCGGCGGACTTCGACAACTCGCCCGAGAAGACCTTCACCTTCAATCCGTCCACGGCCTACGGCGACTCGATCAACACCCCGCTCAGCTCCGTGCCCCTGACCGCCGGCGGCGTCTTCAACTCGGCCACGCCGGTTGAATTGCTGACCCGATCGGCCGCCGCCCAATCCAAGGCCGACTGCTTCACGATCTTCCCGAATCTGACGGCTGCGCAAACGGCGGACATCGCTTCGAGCAGCCGTACCGCGGCCTACACGGCGCGCCAGAACGAGCAGTTGACCTGCCTGTCCCAGTGGAACGACTACACGCCGTCCAAGACGGTGGGCTTCCGCTACACGGTCAAGAGCCAGGACGACCGGCGCAACAGCGGCGACATCCGCCTGGACTTCAAGGTCAACGACAAGCTGACCGTGTTCGGCAAGTTCGCCCGCAGCGATCGCCACGTCGACGACACCGTCGGTTTCCTGGGCGTGGGCAGCACGCCCACGTTCAATGCGGCCAACAGCTTCACCGACAACACGACGGCCAACACCCGCTCGCTGGCCACCGGCGTCAGCGGCTCGCTGCTGCCCAGCTACTCCTGGCGTGCCAACAATGCCCCGCTGGTGCTCGGCACGACGACCAACATCCTGCCAGGCTACACGGTCGACTCGAGCCACCACGTGACCAGCTACACGACCGATGGCGGCGTGCTCACCACCGACACCATCTTCAGCTCCATCGACACGACCAGCAAGACACTGTCCACCGGCGGCGAATACCGCGACGGCCGCTTCAGCGCCAACTTCATGGCCGGGTCGACCAAGTCCACGGCGCTGCGCTATGACCGCCGGGCGTCCTACAGCTACAACTACGGCCGGGCCACCTACTCGCTGCAGGACAACGGCCTGTGGGCGTTCTCGCTGCCGGACGGCACGAACAACATCAACCAGTTCAACTGGCCGGCCTACTCGGCACTGAACCCCGCCACGCCGCAGGCGGCCACCGCCGCGTCGGCCACCCAGCTGCTGGCCACGCCGGCCTACACGGCGGCGCAGCGCGCGCTCTACACCAACAACCTGCTGCTGCAGGTCATCCGCTCGTTCGACACCGAGAGCACCGAGCGCACCGCCAAGGTCGACCTGGCCTACAACATGGTGGACAAGGTGCCCTTCCTGACCTCGCTAAAGGGCGGCTTCAACTTCCGCGACACCGGCGGCAAGACGTGGAACGGCGCCGGCGGCACGCTGCAGGACCCCATCGGCACCTACGGCACGGCCGGCTTCAAGCCCGGCGTCTACATGCCGCAGGTCAACACGCGCTGGAACGTCATCGGCTGCGAGAACACCGCCGGCTCCGTGGCGACCGGCGGCCAGCCCTGCGCCTACGGCTACGTGCCCAACAGCAACCTGCTCAACGCCGGCATCGGCAGCACACCGGCGGGCACCACGACACTGACCCAGGCCCAGTACCAGCAGCTGATCCAGTCCACGCTGACGCTGAATCCCGCGGCCCAGTTCTACGGCGGCTCCAAGGGCCGCCCGGACACGCTGATCAACGGCTGGAACCAGATCAACATCGACAAGCTGTTTGCACTGGCAGGCATCCCCGTGCGCCTGGACTGCTTTCGCAGCTGCACGGCCAGCGACGGCAAGGTCTACGACATGCCTTACTCCAGCTTCCGCGAGAAGTCCACGGCGGCTTACGTCATGGAGGATTTCGAGGCGCCGCTGTGGGGGAACATGGAACTGACCGGCAACGTCGGCGTGCGCATGGTGAAGACCGACGTGGAGGCCATGGGCTTCATGTCGTTCAGGTCGATTCGCAAGAACCCGAACTGGAACAAGGACACGAATGCCGGCGATGTCTCCAGCTACGTCACCAGCCAGAACACATCGATCAAGGACAGCGCCACGGACGTGATGCCATCACTGAACCTGGCGCTCTGGCCCGTGGAGGACAAGCTCGCGCTGCGCTATTCCATCGGCCGCACCGTCGCACGGCCGCCGGTCTCCAAGCTGCTGCCGAGCGGCACCTGCACGATCAGCCAGGTCGTCGAGGAGACCGAGCCCGACGACCAGGGCAACTCGCCCAACCAGACCTGCTCCGGCACCATGGGCAACCCTGCGCTGAAGCCTCAGACCAACACCAACCAGAACCTGTCGCTGGAGTGGTATGCCAACCGCGACACCAGCATGTCGGTCAACGTCTTCCGCCAGCGCGGCCTGATCGGCGCGCCCACCATCGGCACGGTTCGCAACAACCAGAACGTATTCAAGGACAGCACGGCCGTCGACCCGCAGACCGGCACACCGCTGAAGGACTACGAGTTCTCGTACACGCAGTGGGACAACGCCCCCGCATCGACCCGCCGCGGCATCGAGTTCGGCGTGAAGACGGCCTTCACCTTCCTGCCGTCCGTGCTGCGCTACACCGGCATCGACGCCAACTACAGCCGCCTGCGCTCCAGCCAGGGCATGCCGGCGCGGGACTTGATCAGCGGCGACGTGCTGCCCGTGGTGAACGAACCGAAGTACTCGTGGAACGCTTCGCTCTGGTATGACGACGGCGCCTTCCAGGCCCGCGTCGCGATGCAGGTCGTGGCGCCACGCTACTTCCTGTTCTCGCCCAATACGTCCAACAACCTGGGCGTGAACAACTATCCGTCCGTGAGCACCACCAGCTGGCGCGCGCCCTACAACCCGGGCGCACCGCAGTTCGGCAACATGACCCGCTACGTGGATGCCAAGATGTCCTACCGCTTCAAGAACGGCCTGGAAATCTTTGCCGACGTGCGCAACCTGACCGGCGAGCGCACGCAGAACACGACGGGCGGCTACCAGGACTACGCCGACGGCATTCCGAGCATCTACTCGGACGGCTACGCCGGCCGCCGCTACACGGTGGGCATGACACTGCGCAGCCCGCGCTGAGCAAAAAAACCGAGGAGCCCCCATGACCGGCTGCGTCCGTCCGTTCTTCACCAGAAGCTGGACGGCGCCAGCCGGTCTGGCCTTTTTCCTGGCGGTCTCGGCCGCCCACGCCCAGCAGGCTGCGAGCGCACCCGGCGGGGCGCCCAACACGCTGGACACCGTCAAGGTGACCGGCCAGCGCAGCAACGGCAGCGTCGATCCGTCGATCGTCACGGCGGCCAAGAACAAGGTCCTGTCGCGCAACTACGCCTCGTCCTGCGCCTTCATGAGTGGCTATTCGGCGGCCGACGATGACGTCACGCTGGCCTATATGCGCGACTTCAACATGTTGGACAACGCGTCCAACGAGGCCGAGCGCTTCAGCGACCTCAGCCCGGACGGCAATGCCAAGACCCAGAGCGTCGCGAGCGGACTGTCCTCCCCCACCGCTGACACGGCCTCGGGCCTGTCGGCACAGACACCCGGCGTGACCTGCTCCGCCGCTGACAACCGGTTTGCCGCCGGCCGCAACTGGATCGCGCGCAAGGACAAGTCGCTCACCCAGGCCTTCGATGCCTACGAGGCCGGCAACTACGTCGAGGCCCGCGCCAGGTTCGAGGAAGGCTGGAAGAAGCTCGGCTACGAGGAAGCGGCGCTGATGCTGGCCCGCATCCAGCTGCTGGGCCTGGGCACGCCCGCCAGCACGACCAAGGCCATCGAATGGCTGCGCGAGGTCGTCGATGCCCGCTACGACCCCGTCAAGGACCGCCTGCAGTTCGATCCCAAGCACCCGGACAACATCAACACCCGCATCGAGGCCGCACTGCTGCTGGCCCGCATCTACCTGACGGGCCAGGGCACACCGCGCGCGCCCGCGCAAGCCTACAAGTGGTGGAGCAAGGCGCTGGACTACGGCTTCGAGCCCGCCGGCACGCTGCTGGCGCAGGCTCACCTGAGCGGCATCGGCACCCAGATCGATGTGAAACCGGCACTGGCCTATCTGGAGGCCGCCGGTGCGGCCGGCGACACCAAGGCCCTCTACATGCTGGGCCAGCTCTATCACCACCAACTGCCCAAGCAGCCGCCCGGCATCCCGCTGGACCTCAACCGCGCGGGCGCCTACTTCGGCGCCGCCGCCAAGGCCGGCCACCTGGAAGCCACCTACGAAGCCGCCCGCATGCTGGACCTGGGCGAAGGCACGCCCGCCCCTGCTCCCGAGCGCGCCATCGTGCTCTACAAGGACGCAGCCCTCAGGGGGCACGCCGACGCGCAGAACGCGCTGGCCACCTACTTCTACCGTGGCGAAGCCGTGGCACAGAACTTCGTGACCGCGCGCCAACTGTTCCAGGCTGCCGCCCAGCGCCGGCAGCCAGATGCGATGTTCAACCTCGCCGTCATGCTGGCCCAGGGCGAGGGCGGCGACAAAGACATGGCCTCCGCCTACGCCTGGTGCGCGATCAGCAAGAGCCTGGGCAACGATCAGGCCGCCACGGCCCTGCCCGTTCTGCGCGCCAAGCTGACACCGGAAGAGGCGGCACGCGCGGAAGCGATGCTCAAGCCCGCACCGAAGAAGTCCTGATCAAGCCTCCGGGCCGGGCGCGGGGTAGTGCACGTCGACCACCTCGATCTTCTCCACGCCCACCGGCGTCACGAGGTTGAGCTCATCGCCCACGCGGGCTTTCAGCAGCGTGCGCGCGATGGGCGAGATCCAGCTCACCTCGCCAGCCAGGCTGTCCGACTCGTCGATGCCCTTGATCGTGATGGTCTTCTCGTCGCCCCGGGCGTTGGCATAGGTCACCGTCGCGCCGAAGAACACCTGCTCGCTGCCATGGTGGGCGCTCGGGTCCACCACCTCGGCGATGTCCAGCCGCTTGGTCAGGAAACGCAGCCGCCGGTCGATCTCGCGCAGCCGCTTCTTGCCGTAGAGGTAGTCGCCGTTTTCCGAGCGGTCGCCGTTCTTGGCCGCCCACGACACCGTCTCCACCATCTTGGGCCGTTCGACGTCGATGAGCTGCATGAACTCCGCGCGCAGCCGCGCGTAGCCGCCGGGTGTCATGTAGTTGCGCGTGCCGGCCGGCAATGCGGGCAGCGACGGGCCGTCGCCGTCATCCTCATCCGCCGCCTCCGATTCCTTCGTGAAAGCCTTGCTCAATTGCCATGTCTCCTTGCTGACGCGCCGCGAGGCGCACGGGCGCACCCGCCGCTTGATTGTCCGATGCGCCCGACAGGCGCCGCAGGACGGTGAGCGTGCCGTCAGCGTGTCATCGAAGCGCGCATCGCCACCGCAGCAAGGCCGATGGCGTCACGCGCTCATTTGCGCCGGTTGTCCAGCGACGGCGGCGGCGTGTAGCCCAGCTGCCTGGAATGTGCATCCCACCGAGCCGCTGCCAGCGGCTGGTCCAGCCGGCGGTAATGCAGCGCCAACTCGTAGCTGGCGATGCCGTTGCCCAGCTCGGCCGCGTACTGCATCCAGCCCTCGTAGCGCGACAAGCCCGGGCCACTGTCGGCCCGTGTCGCCCACCGCCGGCCGATGCGCGCGGCGGCGTCCTTGTCGCCCCTGGCCGCCCGGGCCAGCTCGGCGACGTCCCGCTCCGCGAGCCCATCCGTCGCAAAGGAACTGCGGAACAGGCGGATGTCGCCCCGCGCCAGCAGCGCCGCCGACTCGCCGGCCCCTTCGCGGGCCACCAGCGCCGCGCTGCGCAACTTGCTTTCGGGATAGGCCGTCATGAAGGCCTCGGCCCGGCGGCGCAGGTCCGGTGGCCAGGTGGTGGCCTGCAGAGCCTGCCAGTCGCGCGCCTCCTCGGCCGAGCCATAGCGCTGCGGCACCGCATCAGCAAGACCGGCGGGGCCCTGCGCCGCCACCGGCTCCGCCTGGCGGGCCAGCAGCATCGGCACCGTGGTGCCCTCGGCGATGAAGGGGTACTGCGCGAACTCCCGGACCAGCGCCACCGGGTGGTTCTCCATCGTGCGCTGCGTGTCGAGCTTGGCCAGTCGCATCACGTCGGAGAACGTGAGCTCGTCGGACGCCTGGTTGATCTGGCGCACGAGGGCCGCCGTGAAAAAGGTGCTGATGGTGTCTGTCGTGGGCGCGAGCGCCGGTTTGCCGGCGCCGGTGGAGAACACGATGAGGCAGCCCTGCGGGGCTTCCACCTGGTTCAGGCCGTCGGCCGGCGACGACGAACTCAGGCCCGTGCGGCAGGCGTCGATGACGGCGATGAGCTGCCCGCGAGCCGGCCTGGGCAGCCGGCGCACCACGTCGCGGCCCAACACTGTGCTGCCCGCCTCGACGGTGCGCAGCGCCGACGCCGGGTTGGTGTTGGCCGACACTAGCAGGTTCTCGGCATCCACCTGAGAGCCGTGGCCGCTGAAGTAGAAGAAGACGACGGCGTCGTCCCCCACGCCCGCCACGCGCTGCGCGAACGCGCCGATGGCGTCGCGCATCTGGGCCAGGCCCATGTCGACATGGGCGCTGACCTCGAACCCGCGCCGCGCGAGGGCGTCTTCGAGGTCTTTCACGTTCTTGCCCATGGAGGGCAGGTCGTAGGGCGGCGGGTAGTCGCGGTTGCCGATCAGCAGCGCCAGGCGCGCGCCGCCGGGCTGCGGACTCGGCAGTGCGCCGGCCAGTCGCGGCGCCATCCAGCTGGTGGCGGCCGCTGCCGGCCACTGCATGAGCTCGCGGCGGCGCAACCGCCGGCCTTGCCCGGGTTGATCGGCGCAGGCGCGCTGCGCACGGCGGGTTTCCTCGGTCATGGCTGCTCCTTCGCGACGGGTGGCTGCGCTGTGGGCGTGGCCTGCGGCGTGCCACCACCGCAGGCCATCGAAGCGCTCGAAGCGACGCAGGACTCCGGTCCGGCGACCGGCTTGCCCAGGCCCGACTGGGTGGTCGCCGGCTGGCCAGGGCCCACCTCGGCGATGATGCCCGCGCGCAGCCGCGGCGCAACGTTCTCCGTGCGCACCGTCTCCTCGAAGCGTTCGCGGCGCGACCCCTCCGAGACGGCAGCCACCGCGGCCAACGAACCGCTCAATTGCGGGGTCGCCGGCAGCACGCGGTTGTAGCTCACCGGCACCTCGGTCGCGATGGCGGCACCATCATGGAAGAAGCGGTAGCCCGCCGCCGTCACCGGCTCACCGCCCAGAAACACCGCCGTCGCACCCTGCGCGCCGCCCTTGGGCAACAGCTGCACGAAGCCGGCTGACAAGCTCTGCTCCGGCGTCGCGTTCGCCCCCTTGACGCCCACGGCGACCCAGATCAGGTGGTCGGTATCGCCATGGCTGCCGGCGGTGCTGAAGGCTTCGGGCAACAGCGTCAGCCGCAACCCGGGCGTCGACAGCTGCGTGCCAAAGGCCGCATCGTTGTACCAGAGGCGAGCCCGGATGACGCTCGCGGGGTCGGGTGTCGCCAGCGTGCCCGCCGTCAGCCGCACCAGGTCGGCGTCCAGGCCCCGCCCGCCGACCTGCACGCCCTGCCCGGCCAGCGTGATGCGCTGCTGACGCGCGATCTCCACGCCGTTGACGGTTGCCGTGTTCACGGCCCAGGGCTGCCCCCAGGCCGTGCCGGCCAGCGCCTCCACGCCGCCCGTGAACTGGTTGGACGTCTGATTGAGGCTGATCGACCCCGCATCCGCCTGCAGGCTCAGCAGTGCGCCACTGCCGACCGCCACGCGGCTGTTGGCACCCTGCGTGATGACGTCTGCGGCGGCCTGCATGGCGGCACGGCCTCGCAGCGGGTCGAGCGCCTGGGCCTCCTCCACCGCCGCATAGCCGCTCGGCGCCGCATGGGCCTGCAGCACCAGCGTGCCGCCGCCGAGTTGCAGCACGCCGTCCTGGCGGGCATCCCCGGTGGCCGCGCCGGCGCTGGCGCCCAATTGCAGCCGGCCGGCGTCCACGCGGCTGGCACCGGCACCCGCCTCACCCAGCCGAACCGCGCCGAGCGTCAAGTCGCGCCAGGTGTCGGCCGCAGACTTGCCCGCCGAGAGTTCGAGCACCCCGGCAGTCACCGACAGCGGCTGCGAGCCCCAGCTGTTGCCGTCGCTGAGCGCGGTGATGGCGGCCCCGGGCGCCGTCAGCGTGATGGGCCCCGCCGCCGTGACCGTGACACCGCCCCCGTACCGCTGTGCGCCCGTCGTCGTGACCGAACCATTGAGCGTCACACGGCCATCGGCGCTGATTCCGGCGATGGCCTCATCACCGCCCAGCTCCAGCGCTGCCGTGCCGGCCACACTGACCGGCGTGGCGTCCGGCAGCCGCTGCGCGGCCGATGTGCGCAAGGTGCCGGCCAGCACCCGCGTGCTGCCAGTCCAGTCGTTGCCCGCGGCCGTCAGCACGAGAACACCGCTGCCGACCTGCTCCAGCGCGCCGCGCCCGGTGATGGCGTTGCTCACCGTCAGCGTGTCGCTGCGGGCGAACTGCAGCGTGCCGTCGTTGCGCACCGCACCCGTGCCGAGCGACCCCTGGTTGCCGATGCCCACGCGCAGCGTGCCCGCGCTCACGACGGTCTCGCCGTAGCTGTTGCTGCCGGCCAGCGTCAGCACGCCGTCGCCCTGCTTCTCCAGCGTGCCGGTGCCGCTGAGGCTGCCGCTGAAGCGGTCGCCGTCACCGGCGCTGCCGGCGCCACCGGTCGCGAGCCGGAAGCTGTCGAGCCGCACGCTCGCCCCGCGGCCGGCGGCGGCGGCCGGGTCCAGGTCCGCCAGGCTGCCGACCGTCTCGTTGCCACCGATGACCCAGCTGACGTTGTTGGCCAGGCGCAGTGCGGTGGCGTCGCCCAGGCGCTCGGCCTGCGTGGTGTGCAGCGTCGCGCCGCCAGCGATGGTCAGCGTCGGCGCGCTCAGCGTACCGGCCAGCGTGAGCGTGCCGTCGCTCACCACGGCGCCCGTGCCGGCCGTGACGGCGCCGTCGATGC
The DNA here is from genome assembly GCF_043555975.1 of Pelomonas nitida. Taxonomy (NCBI): domain Bacteria; kingdom Pseudomonadati; phylum Pseudomonadota; class Betaproteobacteria; order Burkholderiales; family Sphaerotilaceae; genus Roseateles; species Pelomonas nitida. The sequence continues at coordinate 185,577 of NZ_JBIGIA010000003.1, forward strand.
GGCTGGCCTGCTGCGACTGCAGCGTGCCGGTCGACAGCGACAGCGCCAGGCTGCCGCTGTCCAGCACCGTCGTGTCGGCTGTCAGCGTGCCGGCACCATTCGCCACGCCGGCCAGCGTGATGGCCTTGACGCGCTCGGCGCCGCCCAGCGTGAGCACGGCGCCAGCGTCAACCGCCAGCGTCTGTGTACCCGCCAACTGATCGGCACCCATGGTGCTCAGCGAGCCGCCGCCAGCAACGCGAAGACTCGGCGTGCTCAGCGTCCCGCCGACCGTCAGCGTCGTCGTCGCGCCCCCAGCGATGACGGCGCCGGTGAGCGCCCGCACCGGCGCGGCCAGCGAACTGGCGCCTCGGGCAACGAGCGTGTCGGTCGTCAGCGGCGCGGCCAGGGTGCCACCATCGACGACGCTGGCGCCGGCCACCGTCAAGCGGCCTTGACCCGCGCTGCTGCCCGCGAGCACGCCGAACAGGTTCAGCGCCGACACCTGTTCATCAGCCGCCAAGGTCACACGCGCCCCCTGGGCGACCTCCAGCGTGCCAGACACAGCCAGCCCGCCGGCACCCAGCGTGGCCAGCGCCGCGCCGTCCAGCACTTGCAGGGTCGGCGTCACCAGCACGCTGCCGGCCTGCAGCGCCAGCAGGCCGTCCACGACGGTGGCAGCCGACGCCGCCTGCACGGCCGCCCCGAGGCTGCTGGCGCCTTGCGAACGCAGCGTCTGCGTCGTCAGGCCGGTGCTCAGCGTGCCGGCGCTCAGCACGGCCGTGTCCGTGACCCTCAAGCTGCCGGGGCCTGCCAGCGTGCCGCTCAGCGCGAGCCGGTTCACGGTCTCGGCACCGCCCACGGCGAGCGTGCCTGCCACCTGCAAGGCCGAGCCATCGCCCAGCCCGTCCGCCACGCCCGCCGCCGTTGCCAGCGTGGCGCCGCTGTCGACGGCGATGGTGACGCCACTGCCGCCCGGCGTCGTCAGCCGGCCGCTGGCACCACCAACCGTGAGCGTGCCGTCCGTGACCGTCGCACCGCCCGTGGCCAGCACCGCCGCGTTGAGAGCGCTGGTGCCGCTGCTGGTGAGGCGGCCCGCCGTCAGGCCCGCGTTCACCGTGCCGCCGCTCAGCACGGCCGTGTCCGTGACGTTCAACTGGCCCGCGCCGCCCAGGGCGCCGCTCAGCGTCAGCCCGCCCACGGTCTCGGCGCCGCCCACGGCGAGCCCGCCGGCGACACGCAGCGCCGAGCCATCCCCCAGCCCGTCGGCCACGCCCGCTGCGGTCGCCAGCGTCGCGCCGCTGTCGACGGTGATGGCGACGCCGCTGCCGCCCGGTGTCGTCAGCCGCCCGCTCGCGCCGCCGACCGTGAGCGTGCCGTCCGTGACCGCTGCACCGCCCGTGGCCAGCACCGCGCCGTTGATGGTGCTGCTGCCACTGCTCGTGAGGCTGCCTGCCGTCAGGCTCGCATTCACGGTGCCGCTGGTGAGCGTGGCCGTGTCCGTGATGTTCAGCCGGCCCGCACCCGCGAGCGTGCCGCTCAGCGTCAGTCGGTCCGCGGTTTCCACCCCACCGACAGCGAGCGTGCCGGCCACGCGCAGTGCCGAACCATCGCCCAGGCCATCGCTCACGCCGGCCGCCGTGGCCAGCACCGCCCCGCTGTCCACGGTGATGGCCACACCGCTCGCGCCCGGCGTCATCAGCCGCCCGTTCGCGCCGCCGACCGTGAGCGTGCCGCCCGTGACCGTCGCACCGCCGCTGGCCAGCACCGGGGCGTTGATCGCGCTGCTGCCGCTGCTCGTGAGGCTGGCCGCCGTCAGGCCCGTGTTCACCGTGCCGCCGCTCAGCGTCGCCGTATCGGTGACATTCAACTGGCCCGCACCGGCCAGCGTGCCGCTCAGCGCCAGCCGGCCGACCGTCTCGGTGCCGCCCACCACGAACGTGCCCGCGACGCGGAGTTCCGCGCCCTCACCCAGGCCGGCGGTCACGCCGGCTGCCGTCGCCAACGTCGCCGGGCTCTCGACCGTGATCCCCACGCCGCCCGTCGTGAGCCGTCCGCTGGCCCCGCCGATGGTGAGCGTGCCGCCCGTGACCGTCGCGCCGCCCGTGGCCACCACCGCGCTGTTGATCGCGCTGGCCCCGTCGCTGCTCAGGCTACCTACCGTCAGGCCCGTGTTCACCGTGCCGCCGCTCAGCGCCGCCGCGTCCGCCACCGCCAGGCTGCCGGCGCCACCGAGCGTGCCGCTCAGCATCAGCCCGCTGACGGTCTCGGCGCCGCCCAGGGCCAGCGTGCCCGCCACGCGCAGCGCCGAGCCGCCGCCCAGCCCGCCCGTCACACCGGCCACCGTCGCCAGCGTGGCGCCGCTGTCGACGGCGATCACACCGCCAGCGGTGGTGAGCTTCCCACCCGCACCGCCGACCGTCATCGTGCCGCCCGTGACCGTGGCGCCGCCGGTGGCCACGACCGCCGTGTTGATGGCGCTGATGCCGCTGCTCGTCAGGCTGCCAGCCGTCAGGCCCGTGTTCACCGTGCCGCCACTCAGCGTCGCCGTGTCCGTGACGTTCAAGCCACCCGCACCACCCAGCGTGCCGCTCAGCACCAATCGGTGGATGGTCTCCGTGCCGCCTGCGGCGAACGAGCCCGCCACCTGCAGTTCCGAACCATCGCCCAGGCCATCGCTCACGCCGGCCGCTGTCGCCAGCGTGGCCCCGTTGTCGACGCGGATGGCGACGCCGCTGACACGCGGCGTCGTGAGCCGCCCGCTGGCGCCGCCGATCGTGAGCGTGCCGCCCGTGACCGCCGCGCCGCCCGTGGCCACCACGGCCGCGTTAATCGCGCTGCTGCCGTCGCTGCTCAGGCTGCCGGCCGTCAGGCCCGTGTTCACCGTGCCACTGCTCAGCGCCGCCGTGTCGGCGACATTGAGCGTGCCCGCACCGCCCAAGGTGCCGCTCAGCGTCAGCCGGCCCGCGCGCTCGGCGCCGCCCACGGCGAGCGCGCCTGCGACGCGCAAGGCCGAGCCATCGCCCAGGCCATCGGCCACGCCGGCGCCAGTCGCCAACGTGGCCCCGCTGGCGACAGTGATGGCAACGCCCGCGACGCCAGGCGTCGACAGCCGCCCGCCGGCACCGCCCACCGTCAGCGTGCCGTCCGTGACCGTCGCCCCGCCGGTAGCCGCCACCGCCGCGCTGATGACACTGGCCCCGCTGCTCGTGAAGCGGCCCGCCGTCAGGCTCGCGTCGACGGTGCCGCTGCTGAGCGTGGCCGTGTCCGTGACGTTCAGCTGGCCGGCACCGGCGAGCGTGCCGCTCAGCGCCAAGCGGTTGACGGCTTCCCCCCCGCCGACGGCGAGCGTGCCCGCCACCCGCAGTTCCGACGCATCGCCCAGGCCATCGGTCACGCCGGCCGCTGTCGCCAGCGTGGCCCCGCGGTCCACGGTGATGGCGACGCCGCTCACGCCCGGCGTCGTCAGCCGCCCACTCGCACCGCCGACCGTCAACGTGCCGCCCGTGACCGTCGCGCCGCCGCTGGCCAGCACCGCGCCGTGAATGGCACTGGCGCCGCTGCTCGTGAGACTGGCCGCGGTCAGACTCGCGTTCACCGTGCCGCCGGTGAGTGTGGCGGTGTCTGTGACGTTCAGGCGGCCGGCGCCCGCGAGCGTGCCGCTCAGCGCCAGGCGGTTGACGGTTTCCACCCCGCCGACGGCGAGCGCGCCCGCCACGCGGAGGTCAGAGCCATCGGCCAGGCCATCGGTCACGCCGGCCGCCGTCGCCAGCGTGGCGCCGCTGTCGACCGTGATCGCCACGCCAGCCGTCGTCAGCCGCCCGCTCGCGCCGCCCACCGTCAGCGTGCCGCCCGTGACCGTCGCGCCACCGGTGGCCAGCACCGAGCCGTTGATGGCACTGGCACCGCTGCTGGTGAGGCTGCCTGCTGTCAGGCTCGCATTCACCGTGCCGCCGGTGAGCGTGGCGGCGCCCGTCACGTTCAGGCGGCCGGCGCCCCCGAGCGTGCCGCTCAGCGTCAGTCGGTCGACCGTTTCCGTGCCGCCGACCGTGAGCGTGCCCGCGACGCGCAGTTCCGGGCCACCGCCCAGGCCGTCGGTCACCCCCGCTGCCGTCGCCAGCGTTGCACCACTGTCGACCGTGATCCCCACACCAGCCGTCGTCAGCCGCCCGCCCGCGCCGCCCACCGTCAGCGTGCCGCCCGTCACCGTGGCGCCGGCCGTGGCGATCACCGCGGTGTTGATCGCGCTGATGCCGCTGCTCGTCAGGCTGGCCGCCGTCAGCCCCGTGTTCACCGTGCCGCCGCTCAGCGTCGCCGTGTCCGTCACGTGCAGGCTACCCGCACCACCGAGCGTGCCGCTCAGCAGCAGCCGGTCGACCGTTTCCGTGCCGCCGACCGTGAGCGTGCCCGCGACGCGCAGTTCCGGGCCGCCGCTCAGACCATCGGTCACCCCCGCTGCCGTCGCCAGCGTGGCGCCGCTGTCGACCGTGATCCCCACACCAGCCGTCGTCAGCCGCCCGCTCGCGCCGCCGACCGTCAACGTGCCGCCCATCACCGTGGCGCCGGCCGTGGCCAACACCGCCGTGTTGATCGCGCTGATGCCGCTGCTCGTCAGGCTGGCCGCCGTCAGGCCCGTGTTCACCGTGCCGCCGCTCAGCGTCGCCGTGTCCGCCACGCTCAGGCTGCCGGCGCCGCCCAGCGTGCCGCTCAGCGTCAGCCGGTTGACGGTCTCGGCGCCGCCCAGCGCCAGCGTGCCCGCCACACGCAGCGCCGAGCCGTCGCCCAGCCCGTCCGTCACGCCGGCCGCCGTCGCCAGCGTGGCGCCACTGTCCACGGTGATCGCACCGCCAGCGGTTGTGAGCTTCCCGCCCGCACCGCCAACCGTCAGCGTGCCGCCCGTGACCGTGGCGCCAGCCGTGGCCAACACCGCCGTGTTGATCGCGCTGATGCCGCTGCTCGTGAGGCTGGCCGCCGTCAGCCCCGTGTTCAGCGTGCCGCCGCTCAGAGTCGCCGTGTCCGCCACGCTCAGGCTACCGGCGCCGCCCAGCGTGCCACTGAGCGTCAGCCGGTTCACGGTCTCGGCGCCGCCCAGCGTCAACGCGCCCGCGACCCGTAGCGCCGAGCCGTCGCCCAGCCCGTCCGTCACGCCGGCCACCGTCGCCAGCGTGGCGCCACTGTCCACGGTGATCGCACCGCCAGCGGTCGTGAGCCTCCCGCCCGCACCGCCAACCGTCAGCGTGCCGCCCGTCACCGTGGCGCCGGCCGTGGCCAACACCGCCGTGTTGATCGCACTGGTGCCGCTGCTCGTCAGCAGGCCTGCCGTCAAGCCCGTGCCGACGGTGCCGCCGGAGAGCGCTGCCGTGTGCGTGACGTCCAACGGCCCCGTGCCATTCAGCGTGCCCTTGAGCAGCAGGCTGCTGATGGTGGCCGGGCCGCCCAGGGTCAGCGTGCCGTCGACATCGAAGCTGGCGCCCGCGTCGATCTGACCGGCGGCCGTGCTGACCAGCGCGGCACCCGCGCCGACGTGGGTGGCGGCCGAGAAGACGCCGCCGGTCAGCGTCAAGGTGCCGGCCGACACCGTGGCGTCCTGAGCCGCCACGCCGGTCGACAGGCTGCTCGCCCCGACGCTCGACAGCTGGCCGGCCACCAGCGCGCCGCTGCCGCCGAGGGTGGCACCGTCGAGCGACACCGAGGCCACGTTGGCAGCCCCGCCGAGGACCAGCGAGCCCCCCTGGATGTGCAGGCTCGATGCGGCGCCGAGCTGGCCTGGGGCCGTGGTGCTGAGCGTCGCGGCGCCGACGCTGATGTCGCCGCTGAGCTTGCCACCCGCAGCCACCGCCAGCGCCCCCGCGTTGATCGTGGCCTGCGTGGCCGTAACGTCGGCCGCCAAGGTGCTGGCCCCGCCACTGGTCAAGCTCGCGGCGGTCAGCGCCGCCGCACCGGCGACCCGGCCGCTGTCGAGCGTCAACGCTTCGATGCGTTCCGCGCTGCCCAGCATCAGCGTGCCGCCCACGGTGACGTCGGAGGCGTCGTCCAGCGCATCGGCGTTGCCCGCCGCCGTCGACAGCGTGGCGCCGGCAGACACGAACAAGCGGCCCCTCAAGCGGCCGTGCGATCCGACGGTCAGGGTCCCCGCCAGCACCTGGGTGTCGCCGCTGTAGCCGGCGACGCCGTCCAGCGTCTGCCCGTTGCTGCCCTGCTTGACCACCTGCAACGCGCCGCCCTGGCCGGCCGCGCCGCTGATCTGCCCGGCGTACGTTGCCGGCGTGCTGCCGTTGTCACCCAGCGTGAGCCGGAAGCTGCCAAGGGAGGTGCTGCCGCCTGCAGAACCACCACCGCTGAGCGCGCCGATGGTCTCGCTCGCAGCCAGCACCAACTGCACGCCGGCCGTGTCGGCCAGCACCACGGCACCGGCTGTCGCGTTGGGCCCGGCGCCGGGGTCGGCAATGGCCACGCCACCCGTGAGCGTGAGCCGGCCGCCGCTGACGGTGGTCGCGCCCGTGTAGCTGTTCGCTCCTGCCAGCGTGAGCCCGCTCGTCGCACCACCGGTCTTCGTCAGCGTGCCGGTGGAGGCGCCGTTGTTGCCGATGGCGCCGTGAATGGTCAGCGTCTTGGTGTCGGCGACGTCCACCGTGGCGCCGCTGCCCAGCAGCACACCCCGATCGGCGTCGAGCGCCACGTCGCCCATCACGCGCAGAGTGCCGCCTGCCAACACGAGCTGGTTCGCGGTGACGACGCCGGGCGCCGCCCCCAGCGAGCCGTCCGCCGCGATGCTCAACGTGCCGCTGTCGATGCGCGTCGCGCCGGTGAAGCTGTTGGTCGGATGGGTGAACACTTGCGTGCTGCTGCCTTGCTTGACCAGTTGCACCACGCCTGCCTGGCCCGCCGCGCCGGTGATCTGCCCGTTGTACGTGGCCGTCGCGTTCGAGTTGTCGCCCAAGGTCAGCCGGAACGCGCCCAGGTTGATGTCGCCGCCACCGCTGAGCCCACCGATGGTCTCGTTCGCGGCCAGCACCAGTTGCACGCCCGCCGTGTCGGCCAACGCGATGGCACCCGCGCCAGCGTCGACGCCGGCCCCAGGATCGGCCATGGCCGAGCCACCGCTGAGCGTGAGCTGGCCGCCGTTGACCGTCGTGAGGCCCGTGTAGGTGTTCGCGCCGGCCAGCACGAGCTTGCTGGTCGCACCGCCTGTCTTCGTCAGCGTGCCGGTGCTGGCGCCGTTGTTGGCGATGGCACCGTGGATGGTCAAGGTCTTGCCAGCCGCCACGTCGAGGGTCGCCCCGCTGATGCCCGACGTCCCGGTGCCCAGCACCACGCCCCGCTGGGCATCGAACGTGACGTCGTCGGTCACTTGCAGCGTGCCCCCCGCCAACACCAGTTGATCCGCCGTGAACACCCCGGGCGTTGCGCCCAGCGCGCCTTGCGCCGCGATGCTCAGCACGCCGTCGCTGACCGTCGTTCCCCCGGTGTAGGTGTTCGAGCTGCCGAGGGTCAGCGTGCCGCTGCCGGCCTTCGTCAACACGCCATGCTGGATCAAGGACCCCGTCACCTGCGAGCCCGCCGCCGAATGCGACACCGAAATGCCGCCGCCCGTGCCGGCGCTCACACTGTTGAGCACCAGCGTCGTCGCGTTGACGATAGAGACGGCGCCCGCCGCGTTGCTGGTCGTGATCAGGCCGGTCGATGCCGTCGCAGTTGCGCCGCCAGCCGCCAGGTTGACCGGGCCGCCGCCAGCGTCCAGCGTGATGCTGCCGGCTCCCGCGTTGATGTACTTGTCCGCCGCCAGCGTGATGCCCCCCACGCCGCTGGTGAGGGAGATGTTGCCAGCGCCCGTCGTGCTGACGTTGTTGTTGACCGCAATCGCGTTGCCTGCCGTCATCGTGAGGCGGGCGCCGCCGGTCGTCAGTGCGATCGCGTCGGTGACGGTGATGTTGTTCGTGGCCTGCAGCAGCACGTTGCCGTGAACCGCTTCCAACGCGGCCGGCGCCACGCTGAGGTCGCCCGCCGGCGTTGCCGCGATGCCCGAATAGGGGGCCGCCCCGCCAGCGACGACAACCAGGTTGGTCGGGTCGAGCAGCCAGTTCCCACCCCGGCCGTTCAGGCCGCCGTCGACCCGCACGCGCCCCTTCTGAACGCCCAGCGCGACCTTGCCCGATGTCTCGACCTGCCCGCCCACCGTGCCCACCCCGGCGGCGCGCGCATCGATCGTGCCATCGAAGCGCGTGCTGCCGTCGGACCAGACGACCACCCTGCCACCCTGGCCTTGCGCCGTGGCGCGGGCACTCAACAGCGCGCCCTCCTGCACCGTCACGTCGGTGGCGTTGTGGACGTCCTGCTCCTTGCCCTGCCAGCCGCCACCCACGCGCAAGGTGCCGCCACCCGCCGCGCCATCCGCGGCGATCACCGCCTGCTCGCCCACCGTCACCCTCTGGCCGAGCACCGCGATGTCGCCACCACGCTGCCCCGCAACCTCGGACGCCGCGTCCAGCGTGCCGTTCACCACCGTGGCACCGGCCGTGCCGCCGTCGATGACGATGCGACCGCCCTGCCGCGCCAGCCCGCGCGCGCGGACCACGCCGTCCAGGTTCAACACCGTGCCGGCCAGCGCGCTGCGCGCCGCAGCGCGCACCTCCGCCAGCCCGGCATCGGCCTGCACCAGGCCGGCCAGGTTCACGCGAACCTCCTGCCCGGTGTTGCGTGCGTTGAAGAAGACCAGCCCGTCGCCGTCGAGATCCACGTCCACCGCCCCGGCCGCAGCAATGCCCACCCGGCCCGCGACCACCCGTGCGCCTGGCGCCACTTCCACCTGCGGCGCCACCAGCGCGATCGTGCCCGTCGCGCGCAGTTCGCCCTCCACTCGAATGGCGCCGGCGTCGGCGTCGGCCTGCAGCGACAGCCGGGCGCCCGGCGAGCCCGCCAGCGGGTTGGCCCCCAACCTGAGCGTGGTGGCCACCAGCCCCCCCACATCGACCTGCGCGCCGCTGCCGAACAGGATGCCGCGCGGATTGGACAGGAAGACGCGGCCGTTGGCCTGCAGCGTGCCGAGAATCTGTGAGGGATCGGCCCCGCTGACCGTGTTGTATAGCACCGAGCTGGCCCCCGGCTGCTGAACCCGCAGCACCTCACCCCCGGCGATGGAGAACGTCTTCCAGTCGATGGCGGCCGTTGGCGTGCTCTGGACGATGAGCATCTGGCCTGCGCCGGGCGTGCCGATCTGCGCCTGCCCGCTGCCGACCACGCCGCCCGTCGGCAAGGCCCAAGCCACCGGCGAGAGGGCGATGACTGCAGCCAGACAGATCGGCCGGATCGACGTGCGCGGGTGGCGACGGCGGGGGCTGCGGATGCTCATCTGACGCTCCTGTTCAATCTCCGCGACGGGGCGCCAGCCTGGCGTGGCGCCACGACACCGCATCACAAGTACTTGCTGAACTGCATGTAGAGGCGCGGGCTGCGCACCACCGGGTCCGACTTCGGCGTGCCATGCGTCGCCCAGGCTGCGCTCACTCGCAGCGCGTACGCGCGCCCCCGCGCCCAGGACAGCGCCAGGCCAGCGCCGCCAAAGGACTCAGCGTTCACGAAATTGGCCGGGCGCTGCGATGCGTCGTGGCGCAACTTCACCCGAGCCGCGTCATAGAAGACGCTCAGCATCGACTCACGCGCGAACCGGCCCAAGAACTCCCATTGCGGCACGAGACGTAGCTCCACCGTGCCGAGCCAGCCGCTGTCGCCCGTACCTTCGCCCGGCGCGAACGACCGAACACCATCCGGGCCTCCGGCACGGAACTGCTCGCTGGTATCCAGGTTGGAGAGCGCATGCTGCCCACGAACCGCCGCATACATCAGCAGCTGAGACGTGATCAGGTTCTGGAGCCTGTTGAACGACAGCGTGAGCTTGCGAAAGGTCTGGCCGTCATCCAGCCCTGCGGGCCGCCCGTCGGCATAACGCACACGGCCTGCGGCGAAATTGATCTCATAGGAATTCACGCCCCCACTGAGCAGCCCATCGCGGATGTCACCGGTCGACCCCAACGACACACTGTTGAGGCTGCGCCGGTCCTTCACACCGGCCAGCTCCTTGCGGTCCGTCGAGTTCGTCTGCTGCAGCGCCGCCACCAGGAACACGTTGAGATTGCGCGAGCGCACCCACGGATACAGCGCAAAGGCGTTGACGGCGACCGCATCGCCGTTCACGCCCAGCGGGAACTCATCGTCGTCGAGCTGGTAGCGGATGTAGGACAGCGAACCGCCGACCTTGATGCCACTGCCGCCCAACGGCAGCGAGTAGCTGCCGAGCGCAAACGCCAGGCCGCCGTTGTAGGACGCGAGGCCGCTCACGGTCATCGCGTCGCCCCGCGCGAGGGGGCTGTCCCATGCCCACGTCGCGCCCAGGCGGTAGGTGCCCAGAAAGCGCGAGCCCGTCGAGTCCACATCCAACCGCCCCGCCCGTGAAGGATCGACGTCGGGCGTCACGACGAGCTTCGACGTGCCAGGGCGATCCCCGGGCTGGACGTCGAACCGCACGGTCACGCCGCGCAGGTCGTTGACGAGGAACACCACCCGCTCGACATCGCGCACCTTCAGAACGGCTCCGGGTTGCAGATGAGCCAGGTAGGCCTCGATGACCTCCCGCTTCACCGGCATGGGGCCATCGGGCCAGAGCAACACGACGCGGTCCAGCCGCCCCTCGACGACCTCGATGCGGATCTGGCCGTCCTGCGGCGACTGCTCCGGGATGTACGCATAGGCCAGGTAGTAGCCCAGCTCTCGGTTCAGAAACCGGGTGACGTCATCCGCCGCGTTGATGAGGTCTTCGAAGTGCTTGCCGGCGCCCACATAGGGCGCGGTGATGCGGTCCAGCGCGGCGCGCAGTTCTGCCGGCGCGTCGTTCGCCACCACGTACCGGTGCACGTCGATGGTCAGGGCTTCCGGCTCAGCCAACTGCCGCGGTGCACGACGGGTCTCCGGCAACTGGGCAGGGTCCGTCACCACGGCGCGCCGAGGCGTCAACTCCCCCGGCGTCGGCACGACAGCGGGCGTCTGGCCCACCGCGACACCTGCGGCGAGCAACGCGCTGACCCCGATCATCCCCACAGCGCGGCATCGGCGCCCGGCACCGGCACCGGCAAGTGGATCTGAAAAAGCCCTCGAACCGTTCGGCGGCATACCGGCCGTCTGAGTCATGCGTCCCTCCGCGCGCCTGGCCATCTGCGTATCGTTCAGATGGGTAACTCGGCAGGCAGGCTAGCCGGACAACTGCAGGCACGCACCCCACATAGTGATGACGAGACTCAGCCCTGCACGCAGGGCGTATTCCTTGCCGCCACGCTGCAGCGCCGATCCGCCAAAACGCCGTCCACCTGACCCCACCAAGCGTGGATAGCGAGGAAGGCACCACATCGCCATGACCAGGCGACGCTGTTGGCTACATGCGCGCTGCGCGATTCGCCAGGCTTGCAGGGGGCAGAGCGCCAAACTCAAAGCAAAATAAAACAAAGAGTCGAAAAACAAAACGGGCTAGCGCCTTTCGGTGCTAACCCGTCAATTTCTCTTCTTGTTGTTGGTGCGGCTGGCAGGATTCGAACCCACGACCCCTTGGTTCGTAGCCAAGTACTCTATCCAACTGAGCTACAGCCGCTAATGCTTTACGGTGATCAGGCGACCGGCAGGTGGATGCTACCGATCATGACTTCTCTTCTAATTTTTGGTGCGGCTGGCAGGATTCGAACCCACGACCCCTTGGTTCGTAGCCAAGTACTCTATCCAACTGAGCTACAGCCGCTGAAGCCTCACAGTATAGCCAGTTTTTTGACTCTCCGGCAAGAGTTTGGAACTGTTTGATCAAGAAATTTCAAACTGCCCCCTAAGCGGCCTTCAAGGCAGGCGAGCTGCCGCTTCGAAGCAGCGGGCGCGGCGCGTCTCGTCGCCTTCCTGCTCCGCCAAGGCCGCCAGCGCCAGCCAGCTACGCCGACGGGCGCCGCCGGGCATGCCGACATCCTCAGCCGCCGCGTCGAGCATCAGGCGGGCCTTGCCCCACAGCTGACGCTCGGCGAGCGCATGACCGAGGGCGTAGGCCAGCGCCCGCTCGCGCGGGAAGCGCGCCTGCGCAGACTCCAGCCGTTGCAGCCAGTCCGGCCCGCACCCTGCCAGCACAGGCACCAAGGCCAGCGCCATCTCGCGCCGGTCGTCCGAGGTCAGTTCGCCCAGGTCGTCGAAGAAAGGCCGCAGCCAGCCCCGACCATCATCCGGCGACCCCAATTGGCCGGCGCATTGCGCGGCACGCGTCGCCACCAGGGGGTCGCGGCGATCGCTGGGGTCGAGCTGTTGCCAGGTTGTCCGCAGCTGATCGACGTCGCGCGCGCCGTCCAGCGCCTCGAACGCCAGCGAGCGCAGCAAACCCTGCGCCGCCACCTTGGAGAAAGCCTGATGCTTGGCCAGCAGGCGGGCCGTTCGCAAGGCGTCGAGCGGCTGACGAGCCAGCCGCGACGCCTGCAGCCGCAGCCGCAGCGCCTGGGTGCGACGCGCCACGCCGGGCGGCAACTCGCCCAGCAACGCCAGCGCACGCGGTGCGTCGCGGTCGTCGAGCGCCCACTCCGCGGCGAGAAGCCGAGCCCCTTCTTCCTGCGCGCGTGCGCTGCTGCTGCGTCGCGCCAGCTCCAGCGCCTTGGTCAGCTGCTCGTCGCGATGCCGGCGATCCTGCAGGCGGTGCGCACTGGCCGCCGCCAGCAGATGGGCCAGCGCCATGAAAGATTGGTCTGCCGCCAGCTCGGGCGTGGCCGACTGGATGTTGAGCGCCCGTTGTGCGGCCTTCTGGGCGCGGCTGAAGCGGGCGCCGAAGAGCTCGACGAGCGACTCGCGCAGCGCCAGTTGCGCATTGCGTTCGCGCTGGGCCATGCGCCATTCGCGAGCCCGCTTGGGCAGCGTCGTCAACGCTTCGATCGCCTGGATGGCCGTCACCAGCGCAAAACAGCTGGCGACGAGCAGCAGCAGGAACAGATTGAGCGAGATGTCCAGACGCCAGCCCGACCAGTAGAAGCTGGCGAGGCCGTCGTTGGAACCCAGCGTCAGCGCGGCCACCACGGCCGCGATGAACAGCAGGACCAGCCAGATGACGAGCCGCATGGTCAGCGCCCCGCTGCGGCCGCGGCCAGCGCGGCCAGCGTGTCGTCGGGCCGCGGCACGCTGACCTGGCGAGCCTGGCCAGCCACCTGACGCAGCAACTCGGCGACGCTGGCGACCTTGCGCGAGCGGGTGTCGAAATAGCGGTTCAGCATTTCCTGGCAGTCGCGCAAGTCGGACTGCGCCGTATCGAACTGGCGGCTCAGCAGCGCCAGGCGGGCGTTGAGCAGGCGCAGCTTGAGGTTCTCGCGCAGGAAGAAGCTCTGGTCCGGCGAGATCAGCGCCGCCTCCGGGTGTGTGATGCGGGTCACGCGCAGCAGCGTCTTGGCCTCGCCCCATGCAGCCCCCGTCCAGTCGGACAGTTGCTGCGTGGCCTGCCACCACCACAGCGCCAGCTTGCCGTCAGCCGCCGCAGCGGCCTGTTCCCGCTGCAGCAGCAGCGCACGATCGCGCTCCTTGGCGGCGGCCTCGGCCCGGCGCTCCTCGCGAGGGGTGGTGACCTCGCCGCCCGAGAGGAGCGGCATCTCGTCGGCCATGCGGACGACTTCATCGAGCTTGATGGTCAGCGTCGAGACATCGACGACGGCAACGGCCTTGACGCGGTCCAGGTCACGCCCGACCGCGCGGCGCACGCCTTCCATGCGCGGCTGCTTGTAGCGCAGCAGGCGTTCGTCGGCCTGCTTGAGCGTGGCCACCAGCGGCTCGGCACTGCCAGTGATCTGCGTCTGTTGCAGTGCCACGCGGATGGCGGCCTCGATATCGCCGACGACGTTCTCGTCGCGCGAGCGGGACATGGACTGAATCAGCTCCTCCAGCTGCCCGCGCTGCAGCGCCACCTCGGCGAGGCGCGCATCCAGCAGCGACACCTTGGCGGCCGTGTCGCGCACCAGCTCGGCCGACTGCTTGGCGGCCAGATGCGCCTCGGTGGCCTGCGCCTGGCTGACCTCCTGCCGGCGCACCAGCTCCTGCTCCAGCGACTGCTGGCGGGACAGGCTCTGCCAGGCGAGCACGACGCCCAGCAGCACGCCCGCGCCCATCAAGGCCAGCAGCCATGGCAGCCAGCCCGGCAGCGTGGGTGTCGGTGAAGGACCGGCCGGCGGGGATGCCGGCGGCTCGGCCACGGTTACAGCAGAAATCGGCTCGTTCACAGTGCAACAGATTCTGTCAGAGGGCTTTCAGGGCCCGGATGACCGCTTCGGGGGCCGGTCGCGTCAAAACCACAGGCGCGAAGCCCGCGGCGCGGGCCGCCTCGGCAATGCGCGGGTGGGTGGCAATGGCCGGCTGCCCGGCCAGCGCCCTGCCCTGCAGATGCCCGATGGCCTCAGCGCTGCTGAACAGCCAGACATGGGCTTGCGGGCGGGACCGCACATCGTCGAGCAAGGCCAGCTCGGCGGCGGAAAAAGACGGGCCGCTGCGGTGATAGACGGTCACCGCCTCGACCCGAGCGCCTGCCTCGCTGAGCCGGTCGGCCAGCCATTCGCGCCCGCCATCACCGCGCAGCATCAGCACGCGCGCCCCGCCCCAATCTCGCCGGGGAGCCAATTGCTCCCAGAGGTGCTCGGAGTCGAGGCTCTCGGCGTCAGCGGCCGGCTGAACGATGTTCTCGACCGGCACGCCTTGCGCCGCCAGCGCCTGCGCACTGCCCGGGCCCACGCAGGCCGCCAGCGCTTGCGCCGGCCAGGCGGCCCCCGCAGACGCGGCGAAGAACTGCGCGACGGCATTGGGGCTGACGAAGACGGCCAGGTCCACCGCCGGCAGGGCCGCCCACGCAGCCTGCACCGGCGCCGCATCACGCGCCGGCAGGATTTCGATGAGCGGCAGCGCCACGGCATCGACGCCCAGCGCGGCCAGCCGCGCGAGCCAGTCGCCGCACTGCGCGCGCGGGCGGGTGACGATGAGGGTGGCCGTCATCCGGGCAGGTAGGAGCCCGCACCCAGGTCGCGCAACTGCGCCGCAGCCTGCTGGCCCAGCGCCCGGGCAGCGGCGGCATCCACCACCTCGGCAGTGGCGCGCACCCGCAGCAGCGGCGACCGGTGCTGCTCCGCGTGGCCCAGCGCCGCGTCCAGGCACAACGTGGCCCCCTGCCAGCGCGCATGGGCGGCCAGCGGCAGGCTGCAACTGCCGCCGAGCGCGCGCGACACGGCGCGCTCGGCCTCGCAGGCCAGTTGCGTCGGCCCGTGGACGAGTTGGGCGAGCGCGTCGGCCAGCTCGCCGTCATCGGCACGGATCTCCAGCCCCAACGCGCCCTGCCCCGCGCAAGGCAGCATCTGATCGATCTCGAACAGCGCGCGCACCCGGTGCGCCAGGCCCAGCCGCTTGAGGCCGGCGGCGGCCAGCACGATGGCGTGGTAGCCGCCTTCGTCGAGCTTGCGCAGCCGCGTGTCGAGATTGCCGCGCAGTGGCTCCACGCGCAGGTCCGGCCGGATGCTGAGCAACTGCGTCACGCGGCGCAGGCTGGAGCTGCCGACGACGGCGCCTTCGGGCAGCTCGGCCAGCGACGCATAGTCATTGGCCACGAAGGCGTCACGCGGGTCCTCGCGCTCCAGCACGGCGGCCAGCGTGAAGCCCTCGGGCAGCTCCATCGGCACGTCCTTGAGCGAATGCACGGCAAGCCGGGCACGGCCTTCGGCGAGCGCCGTTTCCAGCTCCTTGACGAACAAGCCCTTGCCGCCGACCTTGGACAGCGTGCGGTCGAGGATCTGGTCGCCGCGGGTCGTCATGCCCAGCAGCGTGGCCGTCAGGCCCAGTTCGTTGGCGAGGCGGGCCTGCACATGCTCGGCCTGCCACAACGCCAGGCGGCTCTCCCGCGTGGCGATGGTGATGGGGGTGGTCATGGCGGGGCATTATCGAGGCGCGCTGCGGCCGGCCAGAGAAGGCTCCCGGACAAGAGGGCTGGCGTCGCGCGTCAGCGGGACCCGTTCGTCAACCCGGGGCGGTCAGCGTGGCGTCGTCGCGCCCCCGGCCAGCAGCGGGCGCTGTCCCTATGCCGCCCGCAACCGCTTGAAGAAGGCGTTGATGGTGAGCCGCCCGAGCCCGGCCTGATAGCCGGCCTTGTGCGCCGCCCAGCGGATGTCGGCGGAATGCAGGATGCCGCCGTCGTAGAACACGGCCCGGTTCCAGCGCGCCGGCAACCGGCCGATGACTTCGAAGTAGCGGTTGCTGTCGGTCATGTAGCCCGGCGCGATGCCGTATTTGTCGGAGAAGGCGCTGGGCTCCAGCGCGTTGGCGTCTTGCATGAACTGGCGCGTGTCGGCAGCGGACATCAAGGACCGGAAGAACACCGTGCCGCCCAGCTGTTCATCCTCGAACAGGTAGTGCACGCTGGCAGCGATCATCTCGCCCGGCGCGACGCCCGAATCGTCGCGGTGGCAGATGCGCTGGCGCGGGTCCAGCGAGGCGGCCTCCTGCGTGACGCGCGAGAAGCGCCCGAACAGGCCCAGCCCGGGCCCAGCGCCGAGCCGGCTGCGCAGCTGCTGCTCGAAGTACTCCCCGAGCGGCCGGCAGAGGTCGTCGGACAGCGCCAGCTGCGGCCCCGGGTAAGGGTGGCCGGCGGACGACACGAACCGGGCCGCCTGCGCCTCGGCGAAGGCCACGAGCGCCTGCGGGTCCAGCACGAAATCGTCGACGACGTGAACCGTGGAGCCATCGTCCAGGCGCACGGTCTCGATGCGGGCGTCGGGGTTGACGCGCAGCAGCGGCCGCGCCCGCACGGCAGGGTCGATGGCCGGCGCCGGGCAGAACTGGTCGATGAACTGCTGGTGGCTGGGCAGCTTCATCAGCGTGCGCGCCACCTCCTTGCGAACGCCGCCGAGAAAGTCGGCCAGCGTGCGGTCGTCCATGTTGCGCGTGATGGGATGGTGGCTGGCGGGCTGGATGCCCTGCCCCATCATGACCTGCACCCAGGAGTTCTCGGCGAACAGCTCACCCGGCCGCAGCGCGATGCGGGCCGTGTCGCGGAAGTGCTGCAGCCGGTGCTTCAGCAGCGCGGGTACCTCCATGTCGCGGCAGCCGCGCCAGAAGGCGGAGTCGTCGCGGTTGGTGACGTGGTAGTGCAGGATGATGAAGTCACGGATGACCTCGATGGCCTCGCGGGCCTGCTGGTTGTACTCGTCGACATCACTCTGGCGGATGCCGTCCGACGGGAACAGCTCCACGAGCCGCGTCATGCCCTTCTGGATCAGGTGGATGCTGGTGGACTCCAGCGGCTCCAGGAAGCCGCTGGACAGCCCGATGGCCACGCAGTTCTTCTTCCAGACCTGCTCGCGCTGGCCCGGCGTGAAGCGGATGACGCGCGGCTCGCGCAGCACCTCGCCCTCCACGTTGGCGAGCAGCGCGGCCTTGGCTTCGTCGTCGCTGATGTGCCGGCTGCTGAACACGACGCCGTTGCCGACCCGGTGCTGCAGCGGGATGCGCCATTGCCAACCCCAGGGGTGCGCGATGGAGCGGGTGTAGGGCACGGGCTCGCCGACGCGCGTCGTTTGCACGGCCAGTGCGCTGTCGCAAGGCAGCCAGTGCGACCAGCTCTCGTAGGGCACACCCAGCGTCTCGCCCAGCAGCAGCGAGCGCATGCCGGTGCAGTCGATGAAGAAGTCACCATCGACCCGTGTGCCATCGGCGAGCTGCAGGCCGGTGATGTTGCCGCTGGCCGCATCGGTGTGGACCTGCGCGATCTTGCCCTCGATGCGCTGCACGCCCAGTGGCTCTGAGAACCGGCGCAGGTACTGGCCGTACAGCGTCGCGTCGAAGTGGTAGGCGTAGTTGATGCCGTTGTCGGGCAGCAGCGCGAAGCGGTTGGCCATTGCCGCTTGCAGCTCCAGGCAGTACTCGCCATAGCCGCCAGCCAGCCCGCGCCGGCGCGCGTCCAGCCAGAAATGGTGAAAGCCCGCCGTCCAGTGGCCCTGGCCGGTCTTGCCGAATGAGTGGAAGTAGTGCTCGCCGACGTTGCGCCAGTTCTCGAAGCTGATGCCCAACTTGAAGGTAGCCTGCGTGGCCTGGATGAACTCCTTCTCCTCCAGGTCCAGGATCTCGTGCATGAAGTGCAACGTCGGGATCGTCGCCTCGCCAACGCCGACGGTGCCGATCTCCTCCGACTCCACCAGCCGGATCTCCAGCTGCCGGCCCAGGCATTTGGCAAGCCCGGCCGCCACCATCCAGCCGGCCGTGCCCCCCCCGGCGATGACGACGCGACGAATGGGCTGGGGTGCAGGCGAAGTGGTCATGAAGCGTCGATCTATCGGTTGAGCCGGTTCAACAGCAGCGCGCGCAACTGGCGGGCGCGGTGGTCGTTCATCGGCGCGAGGATGCCGCGCGCCGCGGGCGGGATGTGGGCCGCCGTCTGCTCGTCGGCGTCAAACACGTAGTGGTCGAACAGCGCTCGCCAGGCGTCCCGCTGTGCGGGCGGCAGGTCACGCAACGACAGCAGCGCCATCATCAACGTGTTCAGCGGCGTGTCCATGAAGGCGGGCGACTGACGCCACCAGAAGTTGACCAGCGCGTTGACCGGCTCCAGCGCTTCCACCCCGTGCCACCACTGGCTGGGAATGAAGAGCGCATCGCCCGGCAGCAGCTCGAAGACCTGCGCCCGGGCCAGCGCCTGCGCATAGCGCGGGAAGCGGGTGAGATCGGGGTGGGCGTGGTCGACCAGGCTGACCGGCTGGCCGGCGGGCGTCAGGTCCAGCGGGCCGATGTAGAGGTTGGCCACCTCGTCAGGCGGGAACAGCGTGAAGCGTCGCCGCCCCGCCACGACGCAGGCGATGTTGTCGGGCAGGTCGAAGTGCGGCGCCACGCGCATGCGGTTGCCCAGCCACAGGCTCACATGCGGCTGGCACGCCGCCAGCGCGGGCAGGTCGTTGTGCTGGCGCAGCCCGGGGAAAGAAGCGTCGACCTCGGTGGAGCCGAGAT
The DNA here is from genome assembly GCF_043555975.1 of Pelomonas nitida. Classification (NCBI taxonomy): domain Bacteria; kingdom Pseudomonadati; phylum Pseudomonadota; class Betaproteobacteria; order Burkholderiales; family Sphaerotilaceae; genus Roseateles; species Pelomonas nitida. The sequence continues at coordinate 204,573 of NZ_JBIGIA010000003.1, forward strand.
AGACCGCGTCGGCCGTGCCGGCCAGCAATTCGTCCAGCAGCGCGCCGAAGGTCTGCACCTCGTGGCGGTAGTTGAAGCCGCTGAAGTCGTCGTTGTAGAAGAAGCGGCCGTCGATGGCCGGGCCGCCTCGCCACAGGCCCAGCCGGGTCTGCGCGCCGAACCGGCGCAGGTAATCGCAGAACGCCGCGTCCGAGCGGCGGGCCGCCTGCACGAGCGGCCAGTGCGCCGCCAGGCCGCGCAGCAGCACGGGCTCGGTCGACTGCAGCACACCGGCCGGCAGCTCGGCAGCGGCCGGCGGGCTGGAAACGGCGAGCGCCGACATCTCGCGTCAGGCCTCGCGGGCCAGGTGGCGCCGGATCAGCGGCACGAAATTGGACAGCGACGCCAGCGCCATGTAGATGGGCTGCAGATAGTCCGCCTGGTGCAGCAGCCCCACGGTGGCCGCGTCCAGCGCGGCCAGGCGCTCCTCGTCGATGATGTGGTAGCCCAGCAGCTGGCCGTGCGTGCCGTCCGGCCGCTCCACGTCGAGCGTGAACGGCTCCAGCAGCTCGTGCGCCACCAGCGTCAGCACGAACTCGGTCGTGGCCTCCAGGCCTTCGTGCAAGGCTTTCAGCACGGCGTTGGCGTTCTCGATGAAGTCCGACGTGCCGCCATGCGGCAGGAAGACGGCCTCACCTTCGGCGCCGCGGCTGATGCGCCGGCTGGCCATGTCGACCATCATGCGCAGTTCGCCGTCGGCAACGCCGATGGAGAACGGCAGCCGTTGCACGGACAGCGGCAGGTAGTCGGCGTCCCAGCCGCTGCCGCCGTCCTCGCGCAGGAACAGGTTCTGGCCCTCGCGCAGCCCGAACAGCACCACGGGCACGAAGCCACCACGGCCATCGGGCTGGAAGACGATGGGGTAATGGGCCTGCAGCTTGCGGAACTCATCGGGCGTGGCCGGGGCAGACATGAAATCGTCGCCCCAGGCCGCGCCGCGCTCGGTGACGATGCGCAGATCTTTGTGCTGGATGTTGTTGAGCAGTTGCAGCATGGGTCAGGTCAGGCGGCCGGCGGCATGCCGTGCGCGCGAATGTGTTGGATGAGGTCGCGATGCCGGGGCAAGCCCCCGAGCAGGCGGCGGGTTATTGTCGTCACGTCCCGCAGGCAGGACTGCGCCTTGGCGAGCCGGTCAGCCCGCAGCGGCCGGCCGACGGGCCGAAAGCCCATGCCGTACAGCACGTACTGGTAGCTGGCCGCCGGGAACACCTCCTCGGCGCGGTAGAAATCGTTGCGCGATGGCGCGCGATGCGCCCACAGCTGCAGCAGCTCGCGCAGCGACTCGGGCTGGCTCGCCGCCGCTCGATGGTCGCGCCAGTAGTCGGCATCGTCCCGCCGGCTCAGCACGTAATGCAGCTTCAGGAAATCGATGATGCGCGACCAGCGGTAGCCGAAAGCCTCGTTGAAGCGGCGCGCCACCAGGTCCATGTCGGCGCGCCCGGCCGGCATCTCGTCGCGGATGAAAGCGGCCGACAGCTCCACCAACGCGAGGGCCGAGGCCTCCAGCGGTTCGATGAAGCCAGCCGCCAGCCCCACCGCGACACAGTTGCGATGCCAGAAGCGCTCGCGGTAGCCCGGCTGGAAGCGCAGCCGGCGAGGCGCGGCGTCGCCCAGCGACAGGCCCTGGCTCTCGATGTAACCCAGCAGCGCGCGCTCGGCCTGCGCGTCGCTCGTGTGACCGGCCGAATAGACCAGCCCGACGCCGCGCCGCGTTGGCAGCGCGATGTCCCAGGTCCAGCCTTCGGCATGCGCGGTCGACACGGTGGCCGAGGCCAGCGGCGCCAGCGGTTCGACGTGCGGCACCTGCACGGCCAGTGCGCTGTCGTTGAAGAGCACCGCCTGCTCGGACCGCAAGCCCACGCCGTAATGCTGCCCGAGCAGCAGCGAGGCCAGGCCCGAGCAATCGATGAACAGGTCGCCCGCGATGTCGCCGTGGGCGCGCGTGGCCAGCGCGGCGATGTCGCCGTTTTGGTGGGAGCGCACTTCGGTGAAATGGTCGACGACATGGTGCACGCCCAGCACGCTCGTCGCATGCCGCTGCAGCAGCTGGCCCAGCTTGACGGCGTCGAAGTGGTAGCCGTAGTTCACAACGCCAGCAAAGTCCGGCGTCGTCGTCTGCTTGGGCGCCAGCGCAGCGTCGCACAGATGCGACTGCGGCGTCACGCTGTCGGCGAACGCCACGCTGGATGCTTCTTGCAGCCAGGCGCCCGCCAGATCCGCGTCGCCCCAGCCATGCGGCAGCGTGAACGGGTGGTAGTAACGGTCGCCAGCGCCGCCCTGCTGCCAGCCCACGAAGCACGAGCCCTGCTTGAAGGCCGCGTCACAGGCACGGATCAGTTCGGCCTCCGTCAGGCCGATGCGCTGCAGCGTCGCGCGCATCGTGGGCCAGGTGCCCTCGCCCACGCCGATGGCCGGCACGTCGGGCGATTCGATGAGGGTGATCTGCAACGCGTCGGGGCCGTCGCCACCCAGCTCGGCAGCCAGCGTCGCGGCGGTCAGCCAACCGGCTGAGCCGCCACCCAGCACCACGATCCGTCGAACGGCTGTCGTCAACTCGGAGTTCATCCAGGGGAAGTATGGCCGCGCGGCCCGTGTGGCGCCGCGCGACGAAGAAATTCGGCAAACGAATCTGGCCGGTGCAGGCTGAACGCCCGCACCGGCCCTCAGAAAGGCGCACGGCGCCAGCCCGCACGGGCCGTCACCGCACGCGTGCTCGTCACTCAGAAGCGATAGCGAGCACCGATCAGGTAGCGACGACCCGTCTGGATGGCCGACACCAGCATCTCGTCGGTCCGGCCATGCTGACGGATGTAGCCGTCGTTCAGGTTCAGCAGATCGAGCTGGAAGGTCAGGTTCTTGCCGAGCTTGTAGCCGATTGACGCGTCCACCTGACCATAGGGTTCGGTGTAGACGGGGTTGTTGCCGTTGCCGTCGCCAATGGCCGCCAGGAACTCGCCACGCCAGTTGTACGCGGCGCGCACCGACCAGACGTCGTTCTCGAAGAAGCCCACCAGATTGGCCGAGTCGCTGACACCCAGCAGCGCAGCTTGCTGGTCCGTGCGCTGGTTGTCGAACTTCAGGCCGGTCTTCACCTTCGTGAAGTTGCCCGACATACCGAAGCCGCTGCTGCCGAACATGTGCTGGAAGTTCAACTCCAGGCCCTTGATCGTGTCGCCAGGCCCATTCGTGAAGGTCGTGACCTTGAAGGGAACGGCCGTGGCACCGGGCACGGCACCGGTGATGACGCCCTTGATCTCCGCGTCGGTCAGCGGGCCGGACACCGTCACACCAGGCTGGCCGCCGTAGGTCTTGAAGATGTAGTTGCGGATGCACAGCGGCTGGGTATTGCCGCCGCAAGCCGCCAGCGCCGCGTTGTAGTACGTGCCGCTGGCCGGATTCAGGATGCCGGGCAGCGTGGTGTCGAAGGTCGACGTGGTGACGAAGTTGTTGACCTTCTTGTAGAACGCGCCGATGGCCGCGTAGCTGGACTTGGCGTAGTAATACTCGGCCGAGAGGTCGAAGTTCTTGGACTTCAACGGCTTGAGCGCCGGATCGCCCGTCGAGCCGGTGCCACCGCTGCTCGGGTTGGCGGGGCTGTTCAGGCTCAGGCCACCCTGCATCTGGTTCCAGCCAGGACGGCCGATGTTCTCACCGTAGCTGGCGCGCACCTTGATGTTCGGTGCCAGGTCGGCATCCCAGTCGATGCTGGGCAGCCAGTACGAGTACTTGCCGCTCTTGGTGCCGAATGTGGTGCTGCCCGACGTCAGGTCGATTTCGTTTTGCGACTTCCAGCTCGTCGTGCCGGTGCGGTCGACCACCTGGGACGACGCCTCCACCTTGGTGCTCTCGTAGCGCAGGCCGACCGAGATGTTCATCGGCATCGCGGTGTCGAACGCGTGATCCCACTGGCCATAGAGCGACGTGGACTTCTCCGTCGCGCGCCAGTCGTCACCCTTGGTGTAGTCCGACGCCGCCGCAAAGTAGGCCTCGGCCTGAGCCTGCGTCATGCCCGGCGTGTTGGCCATCTTGACCTTGATGGCGCGGTCACGCAGGCTGTTGAAGTCCGCCATGTAGAAGGACTGGAACAGGCGCGGGTCGTCATGACCGGGGATGCGGTTGAAGAAGCCGCCCAGGCTGTAGGTGCCCGTGTTGATGCCGGCGAACTGGCCCAGCGTGGGGGCCACACCACCCCAGTCGTTGTTCTGGTTGTTGTAGCTGGCAGAGCGGTTCTTGGTCTTCGTGAAGCCCAGGCCCGCGAGCAGCTTGTTGTCCGCATCAAACCGGTAGGTGCCACGCGCCTGCCCCTGGTCGATCGTCTGGTCGCTCAGGTTGTTGCGGAACTGGGTGCCCGTCACGTTCATCTTCGTGTCGTCGAACACCTGGCCCGGCAAGCTCAGGATCGGGAACTTCTTGTCGTAGTAGACGGTGGCGTTGCCCTGGTTGAACATCGCCAGGTCCATCGCGTTGTAGGTGCCGAACGGGCTGTCCGGCGACGTCTTGGCGGTGGAATGGTGAGCATCCAGCTCGATGCGCAGTGCGTCGCTGACCTTCCAGTCGGAGTTGAAACCGACGGAGTTGAGCTTGGACTTCTGCGCGTACTGGCCGGTGTTGATGGCGAGGTCGTGCGAGCCGTCCCAGATCGCGGTCTGGACGATGGGCGCGGCAACGCCGCCCTTCGTGAACGTCGTCGCCGGGCTGTTGTAGGTCGCCGTCGGCGTGCCCTTGAGGCTGCCGATCAGCTTGGGCGGCGTGCTCGTGTCGTAGATGTCGGAGAAGGAGTTGTTGAACCAACTCGACATCTCCGCGTTCTTCGAGTGGAGCGTGTTCGTCGCCATCGTGTAGTCGACGGTGAACTTCAGGTCCTTGGTCGGCGCGAACTGCAGCGTCGCCTGGCCGTTGATCCGCTCGCGCTCCATGCCCGTCAGCGAGTAGCGCAGATCGCGCGACGTCGCATACAGCCCGGTGGGCATGTTGATGATGTTGCTGCTGGGGCTGGCATTTTTGACGCCGGCGTCGTTCGTGCCCCAGCCGTTTTGCGTGTAGGCCTTGTTGGAGCCGGAGTCACGCTTGGAATAGCTGCCGCTGATCGCAATGCCCAGCGTGCGGTTGCCGAAGGTGTCGGAGTAAATGCCGGAGATTTCCGGCGTCGTCTTGTCACCCTGCAACGGGCCCGGCAGCCGGCCGACGGACGCGTCGTAGTTGGCCTTCACGCCGATGGCGGCAATGCGCTCGCGCACGTCCAGCGGACGGGCGGTCTTCACATTGATCGTCGCGCCGATGCCGCCGGTGGGCGACTCGGCCCGCGCCGTCTTGTAAACCTCCAGCGCCGAGATCGAGTCGGAGGACAGGTTGGCGAAGTCGAAGGCGCGCGAACCGTTGGCGCCGGCACCTTCCCAGCCAATCATGGCCGTGGGCATCTGGCGACCGTTGAGCAACACCATGTTGAAGTCAGGGCCGACACCCCGCACGGTGACGCGCGAGCCCTCGCCGCTGGCCGAACGGTCGATGGACACCCCGGCAATGCGCTGCATTGACTCGGCCAGGTTGGAGTCGGGGAACTTGCCAATGTCTTCGGCCACGATGCCATCGACCAGGCCACGCGATTCACGCTTGATGTTGACAGCGCTGTCTAGCGACTGACGAATGCCGGTGATGACGACCGATTCGAGCTTCTGTTTCTCTTCGGCCGGTGCGCTTGCCTGCTGGGCATGGGCCGCCGCGCCGGACAGCAATGCCAGCGCCGAAGCCAACGCAACGGGGCGGACACGCGGGGTCGCAGCCTGACGCCGCACCTGGGAACTGTGGGGGTGTTTCATTTGTCTCCTTGCTTGCTTTCTAGGCCCTAGGCTGAGCCGATCGACGTGGACTTGCGATGACTTTCCATTGGGATGCCAGATAACGTTACCAATCCAGCTACGGCCAGCACATTCAAGCCATGTACCTAACGTACTGTATTTTTTGCACCGACGGCGTTCTGCTGGGGTTTGTACGAGTCGCATCAGCCTCTTAGGTCAATTCACAACACCGCACATCAACCGTCATCCAGGCGTCAGTCGCCGCGTTGTGCTGCAACTCAGCCACTCGTTTCATTTCACGAATTGATAACGCTATCATTACCGCTCGAGCGCGGCAACACCTTGTGATCGCCGGCGCGCTGACAACGTTGTCCAAGCTAGTCGATTGGAACGGGCCTGGCAATCCGGTCTGGAACCACCTCCCCCAAATTCAAGGTGGTGGAACATCCGCTGCATTGATGTAGCGAGCGCCGCCCGCTTGGCCGTGGGCCCGTCCGCCAGGCCATGCAGTACAAGCTCTTGGCGGCATCAACCCATCAGCATGCTGCGCTGGCGGCCACCTCTCTCCGTTGGCCGCCGACCGCGCCTGCCGACGGGACGAAGGCCGAGCTGGCTGGCGCCCGCCAGCACCATCAAACCCGCCGGAAGGTTCGAGACGACAAAGCCCCCCCAGGCGCACGCCTCCGGCACGGCGGCACAAGCGCCGCCGCTGGCTGAAGCGCACAGGCGCGTGCCCGCGCTTCTCCAGGCCGCGATGAACACCGCCGCGCCAACGCCCCCGCCCGACGCCGCCGCCCCCCCCACTTCGCGGCACCCGAAGCCAGCCGAGACAACCAAGAAGCGCTCGTTGGCACCGGCGCCACGCCCACCGCGAATCAAGCAACAACTCGACGATTGCAGGCACGTTTTCCAGAAGAAACTGCTAGAGTGATATTCAAGTAATTTCGTTACTTTTTTGAATTCCTTCATTTTTCCGGACGACCCGCCATGCCCCCTCGTGCCGCTCCCGCCCGCCAAGACGCCGAAAAGAACGAACCGCTCGTCGCCGACATCCGGCTGCTCGGCCGCATCCTTGGCGACGTCATCCGAGAGCAGGAGGGCCGTGAGGCTTACGAGCTGGTCGAGCGCATCCGGCAGCTGTCCGTGGCGTACCGGCACAAGCACGACAAGGAGGCCGGCAAGCGCTTCGACAAGCTGCTCAAGAGCCTGTCCGGCGAGCAGGCGGTCAGCGTCATCCGCGCCTTCAGCTACTTCTCGCACCTGGCCAACATCGCCGAGGATCGCCACCACATCCGCCGCCGCGACGTGCACGAACGCGCGGGAAGCCTGCAGCCCGGCTCGCTGGCCTACTGCCTGGAGCATCTGCACGAAAATGGCATCCGCCCGACCGAGATCGCGGAGGTGCTGCACCGCGGATTCATCTCACCCGTGCTGACGGCCCACCCTACCGAAGTGCAGCGCAAGAGCATCCTGGACGCCGAGCGCGCCGTGGCCGGCCTGCTCGAAGCGCGCGACCGCGCCGGCACCGAACGCGAACTGCGCGAAGCCGATGACCTGCTGCGCGCCCGCATCACGCAGCTGTGGCAGACGCGCATGCTGCGCTACTCCAAGTTGACGGTGGCCGACGAGATCGAGAACGCGCTCTCCTACTATCCCACCACCTTCCTGCGCCAAATCCCCAAGCTCTATGCCGAGCTGGAAGAACACCTGCCCGGCGCCAAGCTGCCCAGCTTCCTGCGCATGGGCCATTGGATCGGTGGTGACCGTGATGGCAACCCCAACGTCGGTGCCGCCACGCTCAAGCGCGCCATGCAGCGCCAGAGCGAGGTGGCATTGCGCCACTACCTGACGGAGCTGCACGAGCTCGGCGCCGAGCTGTCCATCTCGCTGCGCCTGACCGGCGTGTCAGCCGAGATGCAGGCGCTGGCCGAACGCAGCCCCGACCAAAACGCCCATCGCCTGGACGAGCCCTACCGCCGAGCGCTGACGGGCATGTATGCCCGCCTGGCCGCCACACTGCACGCACTGACCGGCACCGAGGCGCTGCGCCACGCCGTCGCCCCGCAAGACCCCTATCGCTCGCCCGACGAGTTGCTGGCCGACCTTCGCATCATCGAAGCCTCGCTGAAGAGCCACCACGCCGAGGCACTGATCGCCCCGCGCCTGGCGCCGCTGATGCGTGCGGTGCAGGTGTTCGGCTTCCACCTCGCGACGCTGGACCTGCGCCAGAGCAGCGACCAGCACGAACTCGTCATCGCCGAACTGCTGACCACGGCCCGCATCGAGAGTGACTATTCGGCGCTGGAAGAAGGGCCCAAACGCGCCCTGCTGCTGAAGCTGCTCAGCGACGCCCGGCCGCTGCGCGTCATCGGCGCGAACTACACCGAGAAGACGCTGTTCGAACTCGCCACCTTCGAAGCCGCGCGCGAGGCCCTGGCCCGCTTCGGCCGCGAGGCGCTGCGGCACTACATCATCAGCCACACCGAGTCGGTCAGCGACCTGCTGGAAGTGGCGCTGCTGCTGAAGGAAACCGGCCTGCTGCGCGGCACGCTGGACGGCTACGCGAGCAGCGACCTCATCATCGTGCCGCTGTTCGAGACCATCGGAGACCTGCGTATCGCGCCGGACATCATGCGCGAGTTCTACGCGCTGCCCGGCATCCGCGGCATGGTGGACCGCAGCGGCGGCGAGCAGGACATCATGCTGGGCTACTCGGACAGCAACAAGGACGGCGGCATGTTCACGTCGTCCTGGGAGCTGTACCGCGCCGAGATCGCCCTCGTGGAGCTGTTCGACGAGCTCAAGCGCGTCGGCCCCATCACGCTGCGCCTCTTCCATGGCCGCGGCGGTACCGTGGGCCGCGGCGGCGGCCCGAGCTACCAGGCCATCCTGGCGCAGCCGCCGGGCACCGTGAACGGCCAGATCCGCCTGACCGAACAAGGCGAAGTCATCGCCTCCAAGTACGCCCACCCCGAGATCGGCCGGCGCAACCTGGAAACACTGGTGGCCGCCACGCTGGAGGCCACGCTGCTGCACCCCACGCAGAACGCGCCCAAGGGCTATCTGCAGGCCGCACAAGCGCTGTCGGACGCGAGCTTCAGCGCCTACCGCAAGCTGGTCTACGGCACACCGGGCTTTGCCGACTACTTCTTCGCCAGCACGCCCATCCGAGAGATCGCCGAGCTCAACATCGGCTCGCGCCCGGCGTCCCGCAAGGCCACGCGCGCCATCGAGGACCTGCGCGCCATCCCCTGGGGCTTCTCGTGGGGCCAGGCCCGCGTGGCGCTGCCGGGCTGGTGCGGCTTCGGCTCGGGCGTGGAGGCTTTCCTGGGCGACGAGCCCGGGCAGCGCGCCAAGAACCTGGCCCTGCTCAAGCGCATGCTCAAGGGCTGGCCCTTCTTCCGCGCCGTGCTGTCCAACCTCGACATGGTGCTGGCCAAGGCCGACCTGGCGCTGGCCGAACGCTATGTCGAGCTGGTGGAGGACAAGAAGCTCGGCAAGCGCATCTTCGCCGCCATCCGCGAGGAGTTCGAGCGCACGCAGGCGGCGCTGGGCCTCATCACGGGCGACGACAAGCGCCTGGCGGCCAACCCGTCGCTGGCCCGCTCCATCGAGCACCGCTTCCCCTACATCGACCCGCTCAACCACCTGCAGGTCGAGCTGATGCGTCGCTACCGCCACATCGCGGCGGACGACCCGGCCATGGAGCGCGTGCAGCGCGGCATCCACCTGTCCATCAACGGCATCGCCGCCGGCCTGCGCAACACGGGCTGAGGGCCGGCCGCGTCGTTGCAGCGCTTGCCGAGGCGGCCAGCATTGGCAAGCGCTGCGCCTAGCCGCCAGCCCGGCCGGCCCCCTGCGCACCACCGATTTCACTGCTTCGCTGGACTAGCATGCGGGCCTCCATTCCCAGGAACGTCATGACCCCAGCCGCCGCGCCCATCGTCTGCCTGCATTCCAGCGGAGCCGGTGGCCGGCAATGGCGCCGGCTGCTGGCGGACGCTGCCGCTGCGGGCCACGACTGGACCTGGCATGCCCCCGACTTGCTGGGCCACGGCAGCCGGCCCGGCTGGCCGGCCGACGCCGTGGGCGATCTCGCGCATGAGGCCCGCGAGCTGCTGAACCACCTCCAATTGCCCGCCGGGCAGCCGCTGCACCTGGTCGGCCACAGCTACGGCGGCGCCACGGCGCTGCAGATCGCGCTGATGCACCCCGAGCGGGTGCGGTCGCTCACGCTCTACGAGCCCGTGGCCTTCGGCGTGCTGCCCGCCCTGGGAGAAGAGCAGCCCGAGTGGTGCGAGGCGCGCGACGTGGCCGCCGCCGTCACCGCCGCGCTGGCTCGCGGCGACACCGACGCGGCAGCACGCGGCTTCGTCGGCTACTGGCAGGGCCGGGATGTGTGGCCCGAGCTGGATGCCGCGCAGCGCGCGCGGCTGGCTGAACCCATGCCGACGATCCGACACCATTTCGACGCCCTGTTCGCCGCACGCTGGCAGCCGACCCAACTGGCCGCGCTGCGCATGCCCGTGCGACTGATCTTCGGCAGCGCCACACGGGCCAGCGCGCGCCGCGTGGCGTTGACATTGGCTACGCAACTGCCGCAGGTGCAGACCGTCGAGCTCGACGGTGCGGGTCACCTGGCACCGATCGCGGACGCCGCTCGCGTCAATCCGCTGATCCTGGCGCACCTCGCGGGCATGCTCGGCCAGCCCGCGAGATATCCAGGCTAACCGCGGTTGCCGGCCAGCGCCTCCCGCACCGCCGCCACCTGCCGGCGAGACACCGCCAGCCATTCGTCGACATGCACGATGCGCACGGCCCAGCTGTCGGCCGTGTCGGCAGGCTCATCGCGCTCAGGTTCGCCGACGTTCTTGGGCGCATGGCGCTCCAGCTCGCGCACCGCCCAACGCGCCACCAGCGCATTGCGGTGGATGCGCAGGAATCGATCGCCGTGGCGTTGCTCCAGATCGGACAGCGCGCCGTCCAGCACATGGCTGTCGCTGGCCGTTCGCAGCGTCACGTATTTCAGCTCGGCCTTGAAATACAGCACGTCCCGCAGCGGCACGCGCCGCAGGCGGCCACGGTCGGTGATGGTGATGAAGTCGGCATCGGCCGTATCCGCTGCGTCCACCGGCGGCTGCTTCAGCACGGCCGCGCGTTCGGCCTGGCGTTGGCTGGCCCGTGCCAAGGCGGCTTGCAGCCGTTCGCGCCGCACCGGCTTGGTGAGGTAGTCGATCGCATCCAGCTCGAAGGCTCGCAGCGCATGCATGGCATAGGCGGTGACGAAAACGATCATCGGCACCGCATGGCCCGCCGCCGCGCGTTGCGCCAGGCTGTCGGCGAGCTGCAGCCCGTCCATGCCGGGCATCTGCACGTCCAGCAGCACGAGGTCGCAGCCGTGATCCCGCAGCCAGGCCGCCGCCTGCGAGCCCGTGGCGGCTTCGGCCACCACCTCGCAAGGCGGGTCGGTCACGGCGTCCACGAGGCTGCGCAGGCGCAGCCGGGCCAGGGGCTCGTCGTCGACGATGAGGATGCGTAAGGTCGTCATAGGGGCACCAGGATACGCAACGCGAACCGCTTGGCGGTGGCGTGGATCTCGAAGCTCGCGGCGACGTCGTGCATGAGGCTCAGTCGTTGCCGCACATTGCGCAGCGCCAGCCCGTGGCCGCTGGTGCGGGCCGGCGCGCCGACGCTGTTGACGATGCGGATCTCCACATCCCGGCCGCGCCGGCGCGTGCTCACCTCCACCGTGCCGCCCGCGTCGTTGGGCTCCACGCCGTGCCGCACGGCGTTCTCGACCAGCGGCTGCAGCAGCAGCGGGGGCAGGCGGGCGGCGTCGGTGGTCGGGTCCAGATGCCAGGTGACGCGCAACCGGTCGCCGAAGCGGATCTGTTCGATGGCCAGGTAGCGCCGCGCCAGGTCCACCTCCTCGGCGAGCGTCACGGAAGCCGTGGAGTCGGCAAGCGCCACCCGGAACAGCTCCGCCAGGTCTTCCAGCATGCCCTCGGCACGCGCGGGGTCCACCTGCACCAGCGTGATGGCACTGTTGAGCGTGTTGAACAGAAAGTGCGGCCGGATGCGGGATTGCAGCTCCACGAGCTGCGCCAGCGCGTCGGCCGGCCGCCGTGTGCGCTCACGCTGCTTGAGCCAGCCCAGCAGCAGCGCCGCACCCGCAGCCCCCGTAGCGGCCACGCTGCCCCAGCGCCAAAGCGGCACCAGCTCGCCGGCCGTGAAGCTGAGCAGGCCGAAACCCAAGGTCGCCGTGACAGCGCCCAGCGCCATCAACACGCCCCACTGCACGGGCTCCGGCAGACGTGGCCACAGGCGCTTGGCGGCGCAGACGGCCAGCAGCCAGCTCAGCGACGCGAACATCGTCACCACGGTGCCGTTGGCCGTCAGGGTCAGCCATTGCGCACCGTCGCGCGCCGCCAGCGCGGCACCCAGCGCCAGCAGCAGCTGCACCCCCAGCACCGTGCGCATGACCAGCCCCACATGGCAGACATCGAACGCGCGGGTCGGGTCGAGCAGTCGCGCACCGTTGAGCTGCGGCATGTCGCTCGGCGCATAGCCCAGCCACTGGCTGATGTGCAGAGAGTCGTGCCACTTGCGGCGGCGCGGGCCGGCGGTGCGGCGCTCAGGTGAGGGCATGTCAGGCGTTCGATAATCCCGGGCTGCGCGCGATTGTGCGCGCCGAAACCCGCTGCCCTGCCCGCCCATGTCAGACAACCAACTCGCCAACAAGTCCCAAGCCTGGTCCGCCCTGTTCTCCGAGCCCATGAGCGACCTGGTCAAGCGCTACACGGCCAGCGTCGGCTTCGACCAGCGGCTGTGGCGCGCCGACATCCAGGGCAGCCTGGCGCATGCAGACATGCTGGCCGCGCAAGGCATCCTGAGCGCCGAGGACCATGCCGCCATCCAGCGCGGCCTGGGCGAGATCGCCGCAGAGATCGAGGCCGGCCAGTTCGAGTGGAAGCTGGACCTGGAGGACGTGCACCTCAACATCGAGGCACGGCTGACCGAGCGCGTCGGCATCGCTGGCAAGCGCCTGCACACCGGCCGCAGCCGCAACGACCAGGTCGCCACCGACGTGCGGCTGTGGCTGCGCGGCGAGATCGACGAAATCGCCGGCCTGCTGGGCGCGTTGCAACGGGTCATGGTGGACAAGGCCGAGCAGTACGCCGACACCATCCTGCCGGGCTTCACCCACCTGCAAGTGGCCCAGCCGGTCAGCTTCGGCCACCACCTGCTGGCCTATGTGGAGATGTTTGCGCGCGACACCGAACGCATGCTGGACGCGCGCCGCCGCGTGAACCGCTTGCCGCTGGGCGCCGCCGCGCTGGCCGGCACCAGCTACCCGCTGGACCGCGAACGCGTGGCCCGCACGCTGGGCATGGAGGGCGTGTGTCAGAACAGCCTGGACGCCGTCAGCGACCGCGACTTCGCCATCGAGTTCACGTCGGCGGCAACCCTCGTGATGCTGCACATCTCGCGGCTGAGCGAGGAGTTGATCCTGTGGATGAGCCAGAACTTCGGCTTCATCGCGCTGCCCGATGCCTTCTGCACGGGGTCGAGCATCATGCCGCAGAAGAAGAACCCCGACGTGCCCGAGCTGGCGCGTGGCAAGACGGGCCGCGTGGTGGGCCACCTGATGGGCCTCGTCACGCTGATGAAGGGCCAGCCACTGGCCTACAACAAGGACAACCAGGAAGACAAGGAACCCTTGTTCGACACGGTCGACACCTTGAAAGACACGCTACGCATCTTTGCCGACATGCTGGCCGGCCTGACGGCCAAGCCCGAGGCCATGCGCGCCGCCGCCTTGCGCGGCCACGCCACCGCCACCGACCTGGCCGACTACCTCGTCAAGAAAGGCCTGCCCTTCCGCGACGCGCATGAAGTCGTCGCCCATGCGGTGAAGACGGCCACGGCCAAGGGCGTAGACCTGGCCGCGCTGTCGCTGGACGAACTGAAAGCCTTCGACGCCCGCGTCGAGGCCGACGTGTTCGACGTGCTGTCGCTGGAAGGCTCGCTGAACGCCCGCAACGTGCTGGGCGGCACGGCGCCGGCCCAGGTGCGCGCGCAGGTGGCGCGGCACCGCGCCAGGCTGGCTTGAGCTGGCTCAACAACTTCCCGCCACGCACCGCCTAGCATCCCTCCCATGACCACCCTCGCCTGGACCGACAACCTCGTCCTGAACCAGCCCACGCTGGACACCACCCACCAGGAGTTCGTCGAGCTGCTGAATGCCTTCGGCGACGCGCTGGACGCCGGTGACGACGCCCTGCCCGCCTACCACGCGCTGCTGACGCACACCGAGGCCCACTTCGCGATGGAGGAGGACTGGATGGCGCGCTGCGGCTTCGACCCGCAGAACTGCCACGCCAGCCAGCACGCGATGGTGCTGAACGTCATGCGCGAGGCGCTGCGCTATGCCAACGAGCTGAACGACCGCGAGCCGCTCAAAATCCTGCGCACCGAGCTGGCGGGCTGGTTCCCGCAGCACGCGGAGATGATGGACGCGGCGCTGGTGTTCACGATGGAGCAACTGGGCTTCGACCCGACAACCGGCGAGCGCCGGGAAGCGGCCGTCGCCGAGTCTGCAAGCGCGGGCTGCGGTTCTGGCAGTTGCGGGCACTGAATCAGGCGCCCGTCGACCGCATGGAACAAGGGCCGCTGTTGCGGCCCTTGTCACGTTGACGGCGTCACCATCACCCTAGGGTCACTTCTTCAGGTACTCGAAGAACGCCTGCGAGTGCGACTCGCGGCCGAGGAAGTCCTTCACCAGCTCGGGCGCCGGCTTTTGCGCGCCCTGGCCCAGCACCTGCTCGCGGTAGCGCTTGCCGACCTCCGGGCTGAGCTTGTCGGCAGCGAAGGCCGTGCGCAAGTCCATCGCGACGACCAGACTCCACAAGTAGCCGTAGTAGCCCGCGCCATAACCGCCCGCGATGTGGGCAAAGCCGGCGGGGAACATCGTGCCCGGCACATGGCCCAACGGCGTGGCGCCCTCCATCGTGGCCCACAGCGGCAGCGGCTCAGGCTTGAGGCGCTGGTGCAACGACAGGTCGTAGCTGGCGTACAGGTGCTGGCGGCCGAACTGGCCGCCCTTGCCGAACTCCTTGGCGGCCTTGGCCTGCTCCACCAGCGCGTCCGGCACCGGCTTGCAATCGGCGCACACGGCCTGCATCAGCTTCAGCACCTGCTGGTCGTAGACCCAGTCCTCCAGCATCTGCGACGGCGCCTCGACGAAGTCATGCATGACCGAGGTGCCCGAGGTGGACGCATAACGGGTGCGGGACAGGTCCACATGCACGGCGTGGCCCAGTTCGTGCAGCAACGTCTCGACTTCATCGAGCGTGAGGCCCTGGCGGTCGAAGTTCACCACCAGCGCCGCCGCCGGCGTGCGGCCGATGCGGGTGGCACTGCCGCGCAGCGGCCAGACGGCGGCATGGTTGTACTTGCCCTCGCGCGGGTACAGGTCCACATACAGCTGCGCGATGGCCTGGCCGGTCGCCGCGTCGCTGACGACATAGGTCTGCGCCTCGTCATGCCACAGCTTGTTGTCGATGCGCTGGTACTTCACGCCCATCACCTTTTCGATGATGTGCAGCGCGAACTCCAGGCTGGCCTGCGGCGGGAAGTAGGCCCGGAAGGCGTTCTGGTCGACGCTGAATTTCTGCCGCTTCACGCGCTCGCTGTAGAAGGTGGCATCCCAACGCTGCACGGTCGTCTGCGCCAGCGGCGTGCCCAGGTGCTGGGCCTTGGCCGCGCGCAATTCCTGCAGTTCGTCCTTCTCGCGCGCATTGACGGCACCGCTCACGGCGTCGAGAAAGCGCGTGGCGTTGGCGCCGTTCTTCGCCATCTGGCGGCGCAGGTTGAAGTCCACGTAGTTGTCGAAGCCGAACAGCTTGGCGTACTCGCTGCGCAGCGTGACGATCTGCGCCAGCAGGTCCAGGTTGGCCTGCCCGCCCTCGTTGACTTTGGCGCGCCACATGCGCTCGCGCGCGGCTTCGCTCTCGGCGCTGCGCATGACCGGCACATAGCTCGGGTAGTCCACCCCCAGCACGATGCGCCCCTGATCGTCGCGGCCTGCCTTCTCCCAAACGCTCGCCGGCACGCCCTGCAGTTCGGCCTCGGTGAAGGCCACGCGCGTGCCGGCGTCGCGCACGTTCTTGTTGAACTGCTGGTCCAGCTCGGTCAGCTTGTCCAGGATCTGCTTGGCCCGCGCACGCTTGGGGCGCGGCAGCGCCACGCCGGAGTCCTCGAACTGGCCCGACGACAGGCGCACGAACTCGGCGTCGATGCCGTCCTTCTGCGGCGCCTTCTTCAGCGCGCGGAACAGCTTCTCGTTCTGGCCCAGGCGGGAGGCGAAATCGGCCCAACGCAGCGAACAGGCCTGCGCCGCGTCGCGCACGGCCTTGTCCGGGTGCACGTTCAGCACGAAGTCGTTGGGGTACTGGTGGTCCTCGAAGTAGACCGTCAGGTCATCGAACGCGGCCAGCCAGCCGGCGTCGACCTTGCGCTTCTCCAGCGCCGCCACCCGGCGCTTCGCGCCCTGCAGGCCGGTGTCGCAGCGGGTCTGCACGTCAGCCACGTTGCGGTAAGCGGGGAAGTTGGGGCCGGGCAGCCGGGGCTGGGCCTGCGCGGCGCCGGCCAGCAGCAATGCGGCCAGGGTGATGGGGGCGGTCTTCATCGGGTCTCCTGCGGGAAGCCGGCGATTCTGGGGCGTGGCCGGCCCGCCTCCCGCCGCCACGCGCTACTTCTGCAGCAGGGTTTTCACCTGGGCGAGCGCGGACGGGTCATCCAGCGTCGTCAGGTCGCCCGGGTCGCGGCCTTCGGCCACGGCCTGCAGCGCGCGGCGCAGCAGCTTGCCCGAGCGCGTCTTGGGCAGCAGCGTCAGGAACAGCACGCGCGCCGGCCGGGCCACGGCGCCCAACTGCGCATCGACATGCTTCATGAGCTCGGCCTCCAGCGCCGGGCCGGCCTGCGCCGGATCGCGCAGCACGGCGAACGCCAGCGCCACCTGGCCCTTGAGTGCATCGGCCACACCCACCACCGCCACCTCGGCCACCGCCGCATGGCCGGAGATGCACTCCTCGATCTCGCGCGTGCCCAGCCGGTGGCCGGCCACGTTGATGACGTCGTCGGTGCGGCCGAGGATGAAGGTGTAGCCGTCGGCGTCGCGCAGGCCCCAGTCGAAGGTGGAATAGACCTCGTGCTCGCCTTCACGGCCAGGCACGCTCTTCCAGTAGGTGTTGACGAAGCGCGCGTCGTCGCCCCAGACCGTCTGCAGCGCACCGGGCGGCAAGGGATGCTTGATGACCAGCACGCCCTTCTGCTGGGGCGCCGTCAGCACCTCGCCGGTCTGCTCGTCGAGCAGTTGCACGTCGTAGCCGTACATCGGCACGCCGGGCGAACCAAAGCGCGTGGGCACCGCCTCCACGCCGGGGATGTGGTGGGCCACGGTCAGCAGCGGCCAGCCGGTCTCGGTCTGCCAGTAGTTGTCGATGATGGGCACGCCCAGGCCGGCCGCGATCCAGCGCGCCGTCGGCTCGTCCAGCGGCTCGCCCGCAAGGAACAGCGCACGCAGCGACGACAGGTCATGCCGCTTGAGCAGCGCCTCGTCGTGCTTCTTCAGCACCCGCACCGCCGTGGGTGCGCTGAACATCACCGTGACGCGGTATTTCTCCACCAGGCGCCACAGCACGGCCGCGTCAGGATTCACGGGCGTGCCCTCGTACATCAGCGTGGCCATGCCGGCGATCAACGGGCCGTAGACGATGTAGCTGTGACCCACCACCCAGCCGATGTCGCTGGTGGAGAAATAGGTCTCGCCGGGCTTGCCGCCGAAGATGTAGTCCATGCTCGTGGCCAGCGCCACGGCGTAGCCGCCAACGTCGCGCTGCACGCCCTTGGGCCGCCCCGTCGTGCCGCTGGTGTAGAGCGTGTAGCTGGGCGTGTTGCTCTCCAGCCAGGTGCAGGGCACGCGGGCGCCGTCATGCTGGCGGCGCAGGGCGGCATAGTCCAGGTCGCGGCCCGCCACGCGCTCGAACGGCACGAGGCCGCGGTCCACCATCAGCACCGCTTGCGGCTTGTGCGCGGCCAGCGTGATGGCCTCGTCCAGCAGCGGCTTGTAGGCCAGGCGCTTGCCGGCACGGCTGCCGGCATCGGCGCTGACGATGAGTTTGGGCGCTGCGTCGTCGATGCGGCTGGCCAGGCTCACCGACGCAAAGCCGCCGAACACCACGGAGTGGATGGCGCCGATGCGCGCACAGGCGAGCATCGCGAACGCCGCCTCGGGAATCATGGGCATGTAGATCAACACCCGGTCGCCCTGCCCCACGCCCTGGGCGACCAGCATGGCGGCAAAGGCCTCCACCTCGACCTGCAGCTGCGCGAAGCTGTAGACCCGCTCTTGCGCCACCTCGGTCGACACCCAGATCAACGCGGGGGCCTGGGGCCGCGTGGCCGCGTGGCGGTCCACCGCGTTGTGACACAGATTGGTGGTGCCACCGACGAACCAGCGCGCGAACGGCGGGCGGCTCGTGTCGCAGACCTGCTGCGGCGGCGTGTGCCAATCGATGCGCCGCGCCTGCTCGGCCCAGAAAGCATCGCGCTCGACCAGCGAGCGAACATGGAAGTCGGCATAGGTGGTGAGCGTCATGCGAACCAGTTTGAGCCGCAGGCACTGACGGCAATCTGACCTCGCGCAAGGTCTTGGCGTGACAGAATCCAGGGTTTCCCCGAGTCCCGTCGCGCGGCGCACCGGGGTTTGCCCCGAAACTTACAAGCTTTACGTCCGCTCGGATTGACGGTCCCTGGGGCACCCCCCTACTCTTCGCCCCGCTCCAACACCTCCGCTACCGCGACCGCCCTGCGGCCCGCCTCCCGGTTTCTGTTTCGAATGCTCCTGGTCTCCGTCTTTCCCCTGCTGAACCGCATCGCTGCCGCCGGCCTCCTGGTCATCGGTTGCGCGGCGCACGCACAGGGCGTCGCCCAGGCGGCCACGATGCCGCCCCCGGGCACGATGACCGGTGCCTACGGACAGAGCCTGCAGCAGCAGCGCGCCATCGCCGACAAGGCGGCCCCCGCTGCCGGCACGCCCGCCAAGGCGCAGCAAACGGCAACCGCCGGTGATGCGGTCAACCGCTTCCTGACCGAGCGCGGCCTGACGGCCACCAATTCGGAACCTGCTGGCGGGTCATCTCGCTTGCTGGCCAGCGTGCGTGACACCGCATCCGACCTGGTGCTGTCGGCGATGAATTTCCTCGGCGTGCGCTACACGCGCGGCGGTAATTCCGTCGAGAACGGTTTCGACTGCAGCGGCTTCACGCGCCACATCTTCGAGATGAGCGTGGGCCTGGTGCTGCCGCGCCGCGCCGACGAGCAGGCCAAGTCCAACAGCCTGCTGTCCATCGGCAGGGACGACCTCAAGCCCGGCGACCTCGTGTTCTTCAACACGATGCGACGCACGTTCAGCCACGTCGGCATCTACGTTGGCGAAGGCAAGTTCATTCATGCCCCACGCGCCGGCAGTGCCGTGCGTGTGGAAGACATGCGTGAAGCCTACTGGGCCAAGCGCTTCACCGGCGCGCGCCGGGCTGACCTGAAGGCAGCCGCCGAAAGCAGCGCCACCATCACCCGCTGACCCGCAGCCCCGATGGGGGCCACACATCAGCCGGCAGTTCGCTTGGCCACGAGCGTCAGGATCTCATAACTCGCACACAGCTCGCCACGCTGGTTGGTCACCGCCACGTCCCAGCCGATGACGCCTTGGGGAACTTCCTCGGGCCGGTCACCGCGCGGCAGGCGGTCGATCTTGCGCTTGGCCGTGAGCCGCGCCTGGATCGTGTCACCAATTGCAACCGGGGTTACGAAGCGGAGGTTCTCCAGGCCGTAGTTCGCCAGCACCGGCCCCGGTGCGGGGCTCACGAACAAGCCCGCCGCGGCCGACAGCACGAAATAGCCATGCGCGATGCGCCGGCCGAACGGCGAGTCCTTGGCCGCGACCTCGTCGAAGTGCATGTAGAAGTAGTCGCCTGACAGGCCCCCGAACGCGACGATGTCGGCCTCGCCAACGGTGCGGCGATGCGTCAGCAGACTCATGCCGACCTCGACGTCCTCGAAATGCCGGCGGAACGGATGCACCTCGCTCTCCGTCACGGCGCCACCACGCTGGTATTCGCCCGTGACGGCCGAGATCATCGTCGGCGAGCCCTGCACCGCGCAGCGCTGCAGGTAGTGCTTCACGGCACGCAGACCACCCAGCTCCTCGCCGCCGCCGGCTCGGCCCGGGCCGCCGTGCTTGAGCTTGGGCAGAGGCGAGCCATGGCCGGTGTTCTCCAGTGCGGCCTCGCGGTCCAGCACCAGCATGCGGCCGTGCCAGGCGGCAAAGGTCGGCACGGCCTGCGCGGCCAGGGCCGGCGTCTTCGTGCAGACGGTACCGACCAGGCTGCCTCGGCCCAGCGTGGCCAGGTGCAGTGCCTCGTCGAAGTCGCCATAGGGCAGCAGCGTCGTGACGGGGCCGAAAGCCTCCAGGTGATGCGCGTCGCTGGTGGCCGAGTTGCGCGCGAGCAGCAACGTCGGCGCGAAGAAGGCGCCGCCCGACACGCCCTCGCCCTTCGGTGCGAAACCATCGCTCGCCGACAGCAGCACCTCGCACTGCGCGGACAGCTGCGCCACGCGCTCGGCCACGTCGGCCTGCTGCGCCTTGCTGGCCAGCGCGCCCATGCGCACCCCCTCCACCGCAGGGTCACCGACAACCGTTCTGGACAGCCGCGCCTTCAGCGCCGTGGCGACGGCATCCGTCAGATGCCGCGGCACCAGCGTGCGGCGAATGGCCGTGCACTTCTGGCCGGCCTTGGCCGTCATCTCGCGCGCCACCTCCTTGATGAAGAGCTCGAACTCCGGATCGTCCGGCGTCACGTCGGGCGCGAGGATGGCGCAGTTCAGGCTGTCCGCCTCGGCGTTGAACGGGATGCTGCGCTGAAGCAGGTTCGGATGCGCCTTCAACGTCAACGCGGTGTCGGCGCTGCCGGTGAACGTCACCACATCGGCCTCGTCCAGCCGCTCGAACAGGTCGCCCGTGCCGCCGATGATGAGCTGCAGCGCACCGGCCGGCACCAGGCCGGACTCGACGATGAGCCGCACGCAGGCCTCGGCGACGTAGCTCGTCGCGGTGGCCGGCTTCACGAGACAGGGCATGCCGGCCAGGAAGCTCGGCGCGAACTTCTCCAGCATGCCCCAAACGGGGAAATTGAACGCGTTGATGTGCAGCGCCACGCCGCGCCGGGGCACCAGCACGTGGCTGCCGATGAAGTGGTTGTCGGCGCCCAGGCGCATCGGCGGGCCCTCGTGCAGCACGTTGCTGCTGGGCAGATCCTTGCCGCCGATGGACGCATACGCGAACAACGTGCCGATGCCGCCTTCGATGTCGATCCACGAATCGGCCCGCGTGGCACCCGTGTGGGCGCTCACGGCGTAAAGCGCTTCCTTGCGCTCCAGCAGATAGGCCGCCAGCGCCTTCAGCACCCGGGCGCGATCCTGGAAGTGCGTGCGCAACAGGCCCGGCAAGGCCGTGCTGCGCGCGAAGCTCATCGCCTCGGCGAAGTCCAGCGCCTCCTCGTGGGTGTGTGCGACGACGCGGCCGTTGATAGCGCTCGCCAGGGGCTTGGCGGCCGTGGCGCCGATCCAGCGGCCCGCGATGTAACTCTGAATTGTGGAGACTGCCATGTCATGTCCTCAAAGCCGCGCTGCACGCGGGCCGTTCATCCAGCAACTGCCGTGGAACCGGCTTTGCCGGGCCACTGGCAGTGCCCCCTTGAGGGGGCGCGCGAAGCGCCTAGGCCAGCGAATCAGTGGAATCGGTGGTGCGCAGGGGGTGGGCTACTTCAACAGCACCCACGCACCGTTCTTGATCTCGACCATCACGCGGGCCCGCTGGTCCAGGCCCAGGTGGTCACCCGCCGACATGTTGAAGACCCCATGCGCGCCAGCCACGTTCTTCACGTTCTCCAGCGCATCGCGCAGCGCGGCGCGAAAGGCCGGCGTGCCCGGCTGGGCCTTCTTCAGCGCCTCGGGCGCCGCTGCAGCCAGCAGCAGGCCGGCATCCCAGGCGTGGCCACCGAAGGTCGACACGCTGCCCTTGCCGTAGGCGGCCTCGTACCTGCCGATGTAGTCCAGCGCACTCTGCTTCACCGGATGATCCGCCGGCAACTGCGACGCCACCAGCACCGCGCCCGAGGGCAACAGCGTGCCTTCCACATCCTTGCCGCCCACGCGCAGGAAATCGTTGTTGGCCACGCCGTGCGTCTGGTAGATGCGGCCGGTGTAGCCGCGCTCCTTCAGCGCTTTCTGCGGCAGCGCGGCGGGCGTGCCGGAGGCGGCGATGAGGATGGCGTCAGGGCGGGCCGAAACCAACTTGAGCACCTGGGCGGTGACCGACGTGTCCGTGCGGTTGTAGCGCTCGCTGGCCACGATGCCGAGCTTCTTGGTGGCGGCAATCTTCTGGAACTCGCCCCACCAGCCCTCACCGTAGGCGTCGGCGAAGCCGATGAAACCCACCTTCTTCACGCCGTTGTCGGCCATGTGGGTCATGATGGCCAGCGTCATCATGATGTCGTTCTGGGGCGTCTTGAACACCCACTTTTTCTTGCCCTCCACCGGCTCCACGATGCGGGCGGACGCGGCCATCGAGATCATGGGCGTGCCGCTCTCGGCCACCGCATCGATCATCGCCAGCGAATTGGGCGTGACGGTGGAGCCGATGATGAGGTCGACCTTGTTCTCGGTGATGAACTTGCGCGTGTTGGCGACGGCGGTGGTGGTGTCCGATGCATCGTCCAGCACGAGGTAGTTGACCTTCTGGCCGGCCAGCGTCGTCGGCATCAGCGCGATGGTGTTCTTCTCCGGGATGCCGAGCGACGCCGCCGGGCCGGTGGCCGACACGGTCACGCCGACGTTGATGTCGGCCTGCGCCGGCAGGCTCAGGGTCGCCACCAGCGCCAGGTGATGGATGCGCTTCATGGGGTTGTCTCCTCGTGGTTGTCTTGAAGATCGACGGCGTGCGTCTGCACCGCACCGAGCCCGCCAAAGAACAGGTCGCTCACCAGCGCCGCCAGCGCCTCGTGCGACAACTCGCCTTCGGGCCGCAGCCAGGTGAAGGTCCAGTTGATCATGCCGAACAGCAGCATGGTCAGCGGCTTGTGCAGCCGCGCCGTGCGCAGTTCGGGGCGCACGAGCGACAGGGCCGCCGCAAACTCCTCCACCACCCGGCGTTCGACATTCAGCAGGCGCTCACGCTCAGCATCGGCCAGGAACTTGATCTCGCTGGTCAGCACACGGTGCTCGTCCTGCGCATCGGCGTAGGCCCGCGTGAAACGCTCGATGAGGCTGCGCAGCTGGGCTTCGGGCGCCAGCTGCTGCGCCTTGACCGCGTCGACGAGCGCCAGCAGTGCATGCACATGGCCGTCGCAGATCTGCGCGAGCAGCGCCTGCTTGTCCTCGAAGTAGTGGTACAGCGTGGGCTTGGCCACGCCACAGGCTTCGGCGACCTGGTTCATGGAGGTGGCCGAAAAGCCCTGCGTCGCGAACAGCCGGGCCGCAGCGGCCAGGATGTCGTCCCGTTGGGCTTCGAAGGTGGGAGCGCGCTTTCTGGGCATTCAGCGTTCGTCGAAACTGATCACGACCTGGTCGTTCAACGGATGGGCCTGGCAGCTGAGGATGAAGCCTGCCGCGACCTCGGCCTTGTCGAGCGCGAAGTTCTTGTCCATGCGCACCCGGCCCTCGACGAGCTTGCAGCGGCAGGTGGAACAGACGCCGCTCTTGCACGAGAACGGCACGTCCAGGCCCTGGCGCGCGGCGGCGTCGAGCAGGCTCGCGTCGCTGGCAAGAAACTCGATCTCGCGCGACAGGCCATCACGGATGACGGTCACGCGCGCCTCGGGCGCATCGCCAGGCCTGACCTCGTGCGGTGCAGCGCCACCCCTGGCCATCTCCGGCGTGCCGAAACGCTCGATGTGGATGCGCGCGGCCGGCAGGCCATGCCCCCGCAGCGCGGCCTCGGCCTGGTCGTTCATCTCGAACGGGCCGCAGACAAAGGCTTCGTCGATGCTGGCCGCCGGCACCGGGCCGGCGAGAAACGCGCTGAGCTTGCCGGCGTCCAGCCGGCCCGCGCACAGCGGCGCGTCCACCACCTCGCGGCTGAAGACCATATGCAGCGACAGCCGCATCATGAAGCGGTTCTTCAGGTCCTCAAGGTCTTCCTTGAACATCGTCGACGCCGTGCGACGGTTGGCATAGATCAGCGTCGCGCGCGAAGCCGGCTCGCGGGTCAGCAACGCCGTCATCAGCGCCAAGATGGGCGTGATGCCGGAGCCACCGGCGATGAAGAGCACATGGCGCGCCCCGCCGGCCGGCGGCAACACGAAGCGGCCCTGCGGCGGGTAGGACTCGATGACATCGCCGGGCTTCAACTGCTCGTGCGCCCAGCTCGAGAACACGCCGCCCTCGACGCGGCGGATGCCGACGCGCAACAGCCGGTCGGAGCAGATGGAGTAGCTGCGGCGCAGCTCCCGACCACCGATGCTGGCGCGCAAGGTGAGGTACTGGCCGGGCTCGAAGCCGAAGCCCTCGGCCGGCGCCTCGAAGCCGACGACCACGGCGTCCTCGGTGTCGCGCTCGACGGAGGTCACTCGCAGCGGGTGGAAGTGAAGGGCCATCTCAACGCCCGCCCGGCCGCCCCAAGGGCGTTGACGCCCCCTCGGGGGGCAGTGAGCGAAGTGAATATGGGGGGTGCATCGGTCAGAAGGGTTTGAAGTATTCGAAGGGTTCGCCGCATTCGATGCAACGCCAGGTGGACTTGCACGCGGTGGAGCCGAAGCGGGACAGTTGCTCCGTCTTGCCGCCATCGCAGCGCGGGCAGCGCAGGCGCGGCACGACCCTCATGGCCTGCTCCGCGCTGCACTGCGGCGGCACGATGCCGTAGTGCTGCAGCTTCTCGCGGCCCTCGGCACTGATCCAGTCGGTGCTCCAGGCCGGCACGCGTTGCAGCGTGACGGTGACCTCGCCGAACCCGGCCAGCGCCGCGCGCACGTCGTCGGCAATCAGCTCGGTGGCGGGGCAGCCGCTGTAGGTCGGCGTCAGCACGACCTCGACGCCTGCGGCCGTCTCGCGCAGGTCGCGCACGATGCCCAGATCCACCAGCGTCACCGCCGGAATTTCCGGGTCGGGCACCTGGGCCAGGCGCTCGCGGGCGGCGGCAAGGTTCATCACCAGGTCCCGCCCGGGTAGGCACGCTGCAGGAACTGCATCGTGGCGAGCAGGTGGCCCATGTGCTCGCTGTGGATGCCGTCGATGCCGCGCGGCTGCAGCGCGCTGCCGGGTGGCAGCGTGAGCGTCGCCTCGGTCATCAGCGTGGCCCAGCGGGCGCGCCAGTCGGGCTCCAGCTCGCGCCAGGCGGGGCCGACGCCATCCACGCCATCGGCCGCGAACAATTCGTTGAAGTAAGGCCACAGCACCTGCAGCGCGGCCTGCATGCGGCGTTGCGAGTCCTCGGTCCCGTCGCCCAGCCGCACGACCCAGTCGCTGCTGTGCTGGCGGTGGTAGCGCACCTCCTTCAGCGACTTCGCGGCGATGCCGGCGAGCTCCGCGTCGCGGCTCGTCTGCAGGCGGTCAAACAGCAGCTCCAGCCAGATCGCGATCGCGGCGTTGCGCAGCGTGGTGAGCGCAAAGTCCCGCCCGCCGGCGCCATCGCTCGGGCTGGCCGCCGCGTTGGGCAACTCGACGAGGATGAGGTTGCGGTACTCGCGCTCCTCGCGCAGGAAGGCGAGCTGGTCTTCATCACGGCCGGCGCCTTCCAGCTGCCCGGCATGCGTCAGCAGAGCCCTCGCCTGGCCCAGCAGGTCCAGCGCGATGTTGGTCAGCGCCAGGTCTTCCTCCAGCACCGGCGCATGGCCGGCCCATTCGGACAGCCGCTGGCTGTGGATGAGACAGGTGTCGGCCAGCCGCAGAACGTAGGTGGTCTTGGCGTCCATCACATGTGGTTGAGCTCTTCCGGGAGCTCGTAGAACGTGGGGTGGCGGTAGACCTTGTCACCGGCCGGCTCGAACAGACTGCCTTTCTCGGCCGGGTCGCTGGCGACGATCTGCTCGGAGCGCACGACCCAGATGCTCACGCCCTCCTGCCGGCGGGTATAGACGTCGCGCGCCATCTGGATGGCCATCGCCGCGTCGGCCGCGTGCAGGCTGCCGCAGTGCTTGTGGTCCAGGCCCGCCTTGCTGCGGACAAACACTTCCCACAAGGGCCATTCATCTCTCGGATTGCTCATCACGCCGCCTCCATCTTGGTGGCCTGCTTGCGGGCATGCACCATCGCTGCCTCGCGCACCCAGGCGCCCTCTGCCCAGGCCTTGTTGCGGGCGGCCAGCCGCTCGCGGTTGCAGGGGCCTTCGCCGCCCACCACGCGCCAGAACTCGGCCCAGTCGATGGCGCCGAAGTCGTACGAATCCCGCTCGGCGTTCCACTTCAGCGCCGGGTCCGGCACCGTCACGCCGAGGATCTCGGCCTGCGGAATCGTGGCGTCGACAAACTTCTGGCGCAGCTGGTCGTTGGTGACGCGCTTGATGCCCCAGCGGATGCTCTGCTCGGAGTTGGGCGAGTCCTTGTCGGCCGGGCCGAACATCATCAGCGACGGCCACCACCAGCGGTTCACGGCGTCCTGCACCATGGCCTTCTGCTGCGGCGTGCCCTTTTGCATCATCGTCAGCAGGCTCTCGTAGCCCTGGCGCTGGTGGAAGCTCTCCTCGCGGCAGACCCGAATCATGGCCCGCGCATAGGGCGCATAGGAGCAGCGGCACAGCGGCACCTGGTTCATGATGGCCGCGCCATCCACCAGCCAGCCGATGACGCCGATGTCGGCCCAGGTCAGCGTGGGGTAGTTGAAGATGGAGCTGTACTTGGCCCGGCCGGACAGCAGCGCCTCGGTCATCTCGTCGCGGCTGGTGCCCAGCGTCTCGGCGGCGGCGTAGAGGTAGAGGCCATGGCCGCCCTCGTCCTGCACCTTGGCCAGCAGAATCGCCTTGCGCTTGAGCGTGGGCGCGCGCGTGATCCAGTTGCCCTCGGGCAGCATGCCGACGATCTCGCTGTGCGCGTGCTGGCTGATCTGGCGCACCAACGTCTTGCGGTAGTGCTCGGGCATCCAGTCCTTGGCCTCGATGAAGTCGCCGGCATCGATGCGGGCCTCGAAGGCTTCTTCGCGGGCCAGCTCGTCGGCACTCTTGACGACCTGGGGCTTGCCGCCCGCCCTGGCCTCCTTGGCCATCAGGTCCATGGCTTGCGTGTACATCGCGACGCTCCTTACTTCCGTCGTTGGTCCACCACGCGCCGGGCCTTGCCGACCAGCGTGCGCTCGATGGACTCGTTGGGCTCGACACGCACGCTGGCGCTCACGCCGATCAGGTTCTTGATGCGCTCGGCCAGCCGCTGCCCAATGCCGTCGTCACTGGCGCCCACCGCCAGCTCGCAGCGGATCAGCAGCTCGTCCAGATGGCCATCACGCGTGACGACCAGCTGGTACTGGCCGCCCAGGCCCGCTTCCTGCAGCACCAGCTCCTCCACCTGCGTCGGGAACAGGTTGACGCCACGGATGATGAGCATGTCGTCGCTGCGGCCGACGATCTTGCCGATGCGGCGCATGCTGCGCGCGGTCGGCGGCAGCAGCCTTGTGAGGTCACGCGTGCGGTAGCGGATGACGGGCATGGCCTCCTTGGTCAGCGAGGTGAACACCAGCTCGCCCTCGCTGCCATCGGGCAGCACCTCGCCGGTGTCGGGGTCGATGATCTCGGGGTAGAAATGGTCTTCCCACACCACCGGGCCGTCCTTGCTCTCGATGCACTCGCTGGCCACGCCCGGCCCCATCACCTCGGACAGGCCGTAGATGTCGACGGCGTCAAGGCCCGCACCGGCCTCGATGTCCCGGCGCATCGCCTCGGTCCAGGGCTCGGCGCCGAAGATGCCGATCTTCAGCGACGAGTCCCGCGCATCCAACCCCTGGCGGCGGAACTCCTCGATCAGCACCTGCATATAGCTGGGCGTGACCATGATGATGTCCGGCTTGAAGTCGTTGATCAGCTGCACCTGCTTCTCGGTCTGGCCGCCGCTCATCGGGATGACCGTGCAGCCCAGCCGTTCCGCGCCGTAATGCGCGCCCAGGCCGCCCGTGAACAGGCCGTAGCCATAGGCCACGTGCACGAGGTCGCCCGCGCGCCCGCCCGCCGCGCGGATGGAGCGGGCGACGAGCTGAGCCCAGTGGTCGATGTCCTGCTGCGTGTAGCCGACAACGGTGGGTTTGCCCGTGGTACCCGAGGAGGCGTGAATGCGCGCCAGCCTTTCGCGCGGTACGGCGAACATGCCGAACGGGTAGTTCGCACGCAGGTCCTGCTTGGTCGTGAACGGGAACTTCGTCAGGTCGGCCAGCGCCTTGAGGTCCGACGGGTGCACGCCGGCCTTGTCGAAACTGGCGCGGTAATGCGGCACGTTGTCATAGGCGTGCCGTAGGGTCCAGCGCAGACATTGAAGCTGCCAGGCCTGCAACTCGTCGCGGCTGGCGGTTTCGAGCGCGTCCAGGTCACCGGCACGCGGGGCTTTCACGGTCATGCTTGCAGCACCTTCCGGTCGGCGAGGCGATAGGAGCGGCCGCGGAACATCGCGATCAGCTCGCCCAGCTGGTTCTTCACCGTCACGTCGTACAGCCCCGTGCGGCCGGCCAGCGAGGCCTCCTGCGCCGTCGCTGTCAACACGTCATGCAGCGCGGCGCTTTTCAGCAGGTCGATGCCGAAGCCGGACGCCACCGTCAGCGCATCGCGGCTGTTGCAGGCGAAGGCGAAGGCCGAGTCCGCCAACGTCGCGATCAGGCCGCCATGGCAGATCGCGAAGCCGTTGAGCATGTCGGCGCGCACGGTCATCGTCACCACCGCCCGCCCCGGCCCTACCTCCGCGACGCGCATGCCCAGCATGCGGCTGGCGGCGTCATCCGCCCACATCGCGTCGCGCACCTGCTCTGCCACGGCCTGCGCATCCATGGTCAACGGTCCTTGAATGTGGGCGGGCGCTTGTCGAGAAACGCCGCCGTGCCTTCGAGATAGTCATGCGCGAAGCCCAGCTGGCTCTGCAGCGTTGCCTCGCGCCGGAGCGCGGCCTCGAAGTCCAGCTTCAGCGCGTCGTCCATGGCGCGCCGCGTCTCGACCAGCGCGCGCGTGGGCATGCCGGCCAGCCGCTGGGCGATGGCCATCGCGGCGTCCGGCAGCTCCACATCGGGCACGACGCGCGCAATCAGCCCCATCGCCAGCGCCTCGGCGGCCCGCAGCTTGTCGCCCAGCAGCGCCAGCTCCAGCGCCTTGGCGCGGCCCACGAGGCGGGGCAGCAGCCAGGTGCCGCCGCAATCCGGGATCAGGCCTATCCTGGCAAACGCCTGGACAAAGCTGGCGCTCTCGGCGGCCACCACCACGTCGGCGCCGAGCGCCAGATTCGCCCCCGCGCCCGCAGCCACGCCGTTGACCGCCGCGACGACGGGCACCGGCAGGCTGCGCATGCGCAGCACGAGCGGGATGTAGTACTGATCCAGCATGTGCCCGATGTCCTTCGGCGCGGCCCCGGGCGCCCGGGTCGGCGCCACATGCGGGTCGGCCAGGTCCTGCCCGGCACTGAAGGCGCGGCCGGCGCCGGTGAGCAGCACGCAACGCACCGTCGCGTCCTGCGCCGCCAACTCCAGCGCCTGGCGCAACTGCACCAGCAGCGGCACCGTCATCGCGTTCAGCGCGTCGGGGCGGTTCAACCGCAACAGGCGGACCGCCCCGCGGGTTTCGCTCTGGATCAGGGTCTCGTGCATGGCCTCATTTCCCAACCGACCGGTCGATCAATCGTAGGGAGACGCCTGTCCGGACGCAAGACTCGCTCGGGAAAACCCCGCCTGCCGCCCTGCCCATCGGCCAAAAGCCGTCAACCCAGGTGACGCCAAAGCAGGCCGGTGGCCCCCGAGGCAGGCCGACGTCAGGCCGCGCGCGCCACTGTCTCGAGTTCGACGTCGTCGAGGAGCGCCGCGACCAGGGCCGGCTGCGGCGGCGAAAAGCCGTGCGCCGTGCAGGCCGCAGCCGCCGCGGCCAGCACCCAGCGCAAGTGCTCCTCGGGCGGTGCCGCCGGGTGGCGCATCAGGCTGTCCAGCAGCGCCGCCGTGGCCACCTCGCCCGCGCCTTCGCTGTCCACGACGTCGACATGGGGCGGCAGGCCACTGCTCTCCTCGACACCGTGGTAGAGCGTCGCGCCGGCCTTGCCGCGCGTCAGCAGCACCCAGGTGCCAGGGTTCCAGGCGGCGATCTGCGCCAGGCCGGCGTGATAGTCGGACACGCGGAACAGGCCGCGCAGGTCGTGCTCGGACACCTTGATCACGTCCGCGAGCCCGCACATTTGCGCCAGCGTGTCGTCATAGCTCGCGTCCATGGGCGGCGAGCGGAAATGCGGTGCGTAGCTGATCAGCCGGCCCTCGCCCTTGAGGGCCTGGGCCAGCGCCAGCAGCCGGCCGGCCAGCGGCTCGCGCACGAGACCCAGGCTGCCGAAGTGCGCCCAGCGCAGCGCGCGCGTCCAGCCCGACGGCAGGCCTTCCGGGCGGAAATGCAGGTCGGCGCTGTCCTGGCCGATGAACGACCCACTGTGCGGATCGGCCGCGTGCATGACCGCCAGCAGCGGCGGGCGCGGCAGTTGCTGGATGAAGCGCAGGTCGAGATGAGCATCCCGGCTGGCCTGCCAGATCTCGTCACCGAACGGGTCCTGGCTGATGGCACCTGCGAAGGCGCTCAACTGGCCCAGCGTCGACATCGCCACCGCCACATGCCAGGTCGAGCCCCCACAAGTGCTGCGCCAGCGGTCGGGCCCGATGCGAACCAGTTCGGTCAGCGCCTCGCCGAATGCGACAACATGCGGCAGGTCGGGATGAAGGATCTGAGCCATTCCTGGCAATTCAAGCGCGCACGCAGAGCCACTGCAAGCCCCTGGTCTTCAGCCCGCTGACACAATGGCGGCCATGTTTTCCCGTGAAATTCCGCTGCACGACGCCCGTCCGCTGCGCCTTCGCGGCGGTGCGGCGCCGACGCCGGGCCAGCCGCTTTTCGACGGTCTGGGCCGGCCGCTGCGCGATCTGCGAATCTCCGTGACCGACCGCTGCAACTTCCGTTGCGGCTACTGCATGCCCAAGCAGGTGTTCGACAAACACCACGAATTCCTGCCCCACGCCGATCTCCTCACTTTTGAGGAGATCACGCGGCTCGCACGGGTGTTCGTCGGCCTGGGCGTCGAGAAATTGCGCATCACCGGCGGCGAGCCGACGCTGCGTCGCGGGCTCGAATCGCTGATCGGCATGTTGGCGGCGCTGCGCACGCCCGACGGCCGCGAGCTGGACCTGACGCTGACGACCAACGGCTCCACGCTGGTGAAGAAGGCTGCCGGGCTCAAGGCCGCCGGCCTGAAGCGGCTGACCGTGAGCCTGGACGGCCTGGACGACGCCGCCTTTCAGCGCATGAACGACGTCGGCTTCCCCGTCGCCGACGTGCTGGCCGGCATCCGTGCCGCGCAAGACGCCGGGCTCGGGCCGATCAAGGTCAACATGGTCGTGCAGCGCGGCGTCAACGACGGTGAGATCGTCGCCATGGCCCGGCACTTCCGGCACAGCGGTGTCGTGCTGCGCTTCATCGAATACATGGACGTCGGCGCCACCAACAACTGGCGCATGGACCAGGTGCTGCCGTCGCGTGAAGTGCAGCGCCGCATCGCCGCCGAATGGCCGCTGGTGCCGTTGTCGGCGAGCGCCCCCGGCGAGACGGCCGAACGCTGGGCCTACGCCGACGGCGGCGGCGAGGTGGGGTTCATCTCCAGCGTCACCCAGGCCTTCTGCGGCGACTGCAACCGGGCCCGGCTCTCCACCGAGGGCCGCCTCTACACCTGCCTGTTCGCCACGCGCGGCCATGACCTGCGCGCGCTGCTGCGCGGCCCCCAGCCGGCCGACGACGCCGGGCTCACCACCGCCATCGCCGGCGTGTGGGGCGCCCGCACCGACCGCTACTCCCAACTGCGCAGCCTGGGTGTGGCCACGCCGGCCGGCGAGCGCCGCGTCGAGATGCACTACATCGGCGGATGATGAGCGGCGGCTGGTTCACACCGGCACTTCGGCGCCGCGCCGCAGCCGCCCTCGTCGCCAGCCTCGCCGGCCCGTGGCTGCTCGGCGAATTCGCCAAGAGCTTCGTCCAGCCCGGCCTGGCGAACGACGCCGTCCGCCGCCAACTGTTGATCGACTTCATCGTCGCCGGTGCGTCGCTGTTCGGGCTGACCATGGTGGCCACCTGGCTCGTCGGCTGCTGGGTGATGGCGGTGATGAAAGGCCCCCGCCACGACGCCGACGCCTTCCCGGGCGCGCCCGGCGAGCCGCCGCCATGAGCGAGATCGTCGGCCTGGTGCTGGCCGGCGGCCTGGCTCGCCGCATGGGCGGCGTGGACAAAGGCCTGCAGCTCTGGCGCGGCCAGCCGCTGGCGCTGCATGTGCTGCAGGCCCTGCGCCCGCAAGCCGACCGGCTGCTTGTCAGCGCGAACCGCCACCTCGACGCCTACGCCGCATTCGGCGCGCCGGTGCTGGCCGATCCCGCCGATCTGGCCTTTGCCGGGCCGCTGGCCGGCATGCTCGCCGGGCTGGCCACGCTGGGCGACGACGACTGGCTGCTGACCGCCCCCTGCGACAGCCCGCACCCGCCGCCGGACCTCGCCGCCCGGCTGCTCGAGGCCGCGCGCCCGCACGGCCTGGCCTACGCCCACGCGGCCCGCGAGCACCCCACGCATGCGCTGCTGCACGCCCGCCTGCGCGAACCCCTGGCCGAGTACCTGCGCGACGGCGGCCGTGCCGTGCTGCGCTGGATGCAGGCCCGCGCGCATGGCGTGGCCCGCTTCGACGACGAGGCCGCCTTCACCAACCTCAACCAACTCGCCGACCTGCATGGATGAGCTGCTGATCCGCCCCATGACCGAGCCGGACCTGCCGGCTTACAAAGCGCTGCGCGACGCCATGCTCGCCGGCCACCCCGATGCCTTCACGTCGGATGCCGAAACGGAGATGCAGCGCGACCTGGCCAGCTACCGCAGCCGGCTGCCAAGCGGCACCGACAGCGGCACGCTGTTCACGCTCGTCGCGCTGATCGGCGGCCGCATCATCGGCGCGCTGACCTGCGAACGCGAAGCGCGCCGCAAGGTGGCGCATATGGCCCAGTTGGTCGGCATGATGGTGTCGGACACACACCATGGCCGCGGCATCGGCCGCGCGCTGCTGGCCGACGCCATCTCCCGGCTTCAGGCGAGCCCGGAGCTCGCCCAGGTCACCCTCAGCGTCACGGCGAGCAACCGCGCCGCCGTCGGCCTGTACGAGCGCATGGGCTTCACGCGCTACGGCCGGCTGCCCGACGCCGTGCGCCTGCCCGACGGGCGCCGCCTGGACAAAGACCTGATGCTGCGGCGGCTTCAGGCCTGATTCAGGGCTGATTCAGCTCGAACTGCACCACCAGCGCGTCCTGCACGGCCAGCAGCCCGCCCAGCACCGTGAAGGGCTGGATGCCGAAGTCGCTCTGGCGCACGACCACCTCGCCCTGCGCCCGCCGCCCGGTCACTTCGGCAACGAACCACTGCCGCCGCGTCACGCCATGCAGCGTGACCTCCGCCTCCACGGCGCGCCGGCCGCCCTCGCCCACCTGCTGCAGCGTGCGCACCACCACCTCCGGGTGCACGGCAGCGTCCAGCGCCTTCAGCAGGTTGGCCCGCGTGCCGGCGCGGGCCTCATCGTCCACGGCGCTGGTGAACCCCTCGCCCTGGCGCTCCCGCAGCGCCGGCGGGTCGATGGCCAGCGCATCGACCCGAAAGCGCAGCACCGGACCCGCCGCCGCCCAGGTCACCCGCAGATCGCCCGCGCGCAGCACATGGTTGTGCCCCAGCCGCGCGGCGGCGCCACCACGGTAGACGAGCACCCGCAGCTCATCGCCATGGCCCTCGGGCACGGGCGCCGTCGACAGCGGGATGCTGCCGCAGCCCACCAGCACCGCGAGCGCGAGCGGTGCCATCAAAAGCCGGCGGCGAGGTGTCGTTTGCGTGCTCAACTGGCGTATTCCATGGGAGTTCTGAAGGCGACGGCGCTGCGTTCCCGCGCCGGGCTGAACTAGCATAGCCACCATCTCCTCACGGGAGCCCACCATGGCCAGCCTGTTTCGCCCCGCGCTCGACCTGATGGCGCAATACGCCGCCTATCACCGCGACCGCCGCAATATCACCACCCATTTCATCGGCATCCCGCTCATCGTCTTCGCCATCAGCGCGCTGCTGGCGCGCGCCGAGTTCAGCGTGGCCGACACGCCGATGAACGCGGCCATGCTGCTGTGGATGCTGTCCTCGCTCTGGTACGTCACGCGCGGCAACCTGGCGCTGGGCGTGGCCACGGCGCTCGTCAACGGGCTGCTGACCGCGCTGGCCATGCCCGCCGCGCAGGGCTCGATGGCGAGCTGGCTGGCCATCGGTGTCGGCAGCTTCGTCGTCGGCTGGATCTTCCAGTTCATCGGCCATTACTACGAGGGCCGCAAACCCGCCTTCGTCGACGACCTCGTGGGCCTGCTGGTCGGGCCCATGTTCGTCGTCGGCGAGGCCTTGTTCATGCTGGGCTGGGGCCGGCCGCTGCTCGCCGAGATCGAGCGCCGCGTCGGCCCGACGCACCTGCGCGACCTGGCCCACCCCTGACGCCCGCTCCTGCACGGGCGCCCCGCCGCCCGGCCGACGCACATGTCCTGATCTGATCCATCTGCGTCTGCCAGCGCGTGGCGGCCGTTGCCTGGCGACGGAACACTGAGGGCCTCTTCAACGCCTACGAGGCCCCTCATGACCACCGCCCTCCTCGTCATCGACGCGCAGCAATCCTTCGCCCACCGCCCTTCCTTCGAGCCGGCCGAGGTGCCCGCCTACCTGGCCGCCCAGAACCGCCTCATCGAAGGCTTCCAGGCCGCCGGGCTGCCCATCGTGCGCGTCTTCCACGTCCAGCCCGACGGCACCGGCGGCGACCCGTTCAGCCTCGCCAGCGGGCTCGTGCGCCCGCTCGAAGGCCTGCGCCCGTTCGACGCCGCGACCACCGTGCACAAGACCCGCCACAGCGCGCTGGTCGGCAGCGGCTTGGACGTGTGGCTGACGCAGCACGGCGTCCGCCAGCTCGTCATCAGCGGCATCCGCACCGAGCAATGCTGCGAGACGACGGCGCGCCACGCATCCGACCTGGGTTGGGATGTCATCTACGTGCCTGAGGCGACACTCACGTTCACGATGATCCAGCCCGACGGCACACCGCTCACCCCCGCGCAACTGCGCGCCCGCACGGCCACCGTGCTGGCGGGCCGCTTCGCCCGCGTGCTGGACGTGGAGGCCACGCTGCAAGCCGTTGCCGAGCAGGACGCTGCGCTTGCCTAAGCAGGTTCTGTTCGTGCTGCAGGACGGCAGCCTCGTCCTGGACTGGGCCGGCCCGGCCGAGGCGCTGCGGCTGGCCAGCCAGCACATCGCCGCGCTGCAGCTGGCGGCCGAACCTCTGGTGCTGCGCTTCGCAGGCCCGAAGACGGAATCCACCGGCTCGGTCGGCATCCAGTTGCAGGCGCTGGAGCCGCTGCCGGCCAGCCTGCCGGATGGCAGCTGGATCGTCCTCGTGGGCCGCACGTCCGCCGCCGAGGCTGAGCGAGCGCCGCAGCGCGAGCTGCTCGCCTGGCTGGCGCGCCTGGCGCCGGGGCGGCCGGGGCTGCGCCTCGTCACGGTCTGCTCGGGCGCGCTGCTGGCCGCCCGCGCCGGCCTGCTGGACGGCCGCCGCGCGACGACGCACCACCAGCATCTGGACGACCTCGCCCGGGTCGCGCCACGCTGCACCGTGCTGCAGGACCGCGTCTTCGTGCAGGACGGCGAGGTCTTCACCAGTGCGGGCGTGACGGCCGGCATCGACCTGGCACTGCACCTGATTGCGGCGCATGCGGGCGAGCTGGTGGCTGCCCGCGTGGCCGAGCAGCTGGCGGTGCCACTGCGCCGCGGCCCGGCCGACCCCGAGCTGTCACCGTTGCTGGCGCACCGGCAGCACCTCAATGCCCGCCTGCACCGCCTGCAGGACGCACTGAGCCTGGCCCCTGCCGAAGACTGGCCGCTGGAGCGCATGGCCGGCCTGGCCGCGACGACACCCCGCACGCTGAGCCGGCTGTTCGCGCAGCACGCGGGCGTCAGCCCGCAGGTCTATCTGCGCGGCCTGCGCCTGGCCGTGGCGCGGCGCGCGCTGGAGGCCGGCGCCAGCGTCAAGGCGGCGAGCGAAGCCGCCGGCTTCAACTCCGAGTTGCAGTTGCGCCGCGCCTGGGCGGCGGCCGGTTGGCAGGGCACGCCGTCAGGGGCGCGGCGCCAGCCGGCCTGAGCCGCCCCTGAGCCGCCCCCGAGCTGCAATACCCCTCGAAAAACCGAAGCGACTTTCAGGCCCCGGGTGCCCGCGCCCGCCAAGGCTCTGGCGACAATGCCGCCCCCACGCCACGGATCGTCCGCCATGCTCGAACTGCTGACCAACCCACAAACCTGGATCGCCCTCGCGACGCTGACCGCACTCGAATTGGTGCTGGGCATCGACAACATCATCTTCATCAGCATCCTGGTGGACAAGCTGCCCAAGGCCCGCCAGGAGCTCGCGCGTCGGCTGGGCCTGTTCATGGCGATGTTCATGCGCATCGGCCTGCTGATGATGCTGGCCTGGATCGTCGGCATGGTGGAACCGCTGTTCACGCTGCCGGTGCTGGACATGCCCATCTCCGGCCGAGACCTCATCCTCATCGGCGGCGGCCTGTTCCTGATCTGGAAGAGCACCGTTGAGATCCACGGCTCGCTGGAAGGTGAAGACGAGACCCACGGCGGCAGCGGCAAGGCCAAGGCGGCCTTCGCGTCCGTCATCCTGCAGATCATGGTCATCGACCTGGTGTTCTCGCTGGACTCCATCATCACCGCCGTCGGCATGGTGGACGACGTGCGCATCATGATCGCCGCCGTCATCTGCTCGGTCGCACTGATGATGCTGTTCGCCGGCCCCATCGGCCGCTTCGTGTCGGAGCACCCGACGATCAAGATGCTGGCGCTGTCCTTCCTCGTCGTCGTCGGCGTCGTGCTGGTGGCCGAGGGCTTTGGCCACCATGTGCCCAAGGGCTACATCTACTTCGCGATGGGCTTCTCGCTGGCGGTCGAGATGATGAACATCCGCCTGCGCAAGAAGGCCGACAGCAAGGTCAAGCTGCGCCAGCAGATCCCGGGTGGCGACGACGAATGAGCCGGCGCCTGCGCGATGATGCGCAGGCCATGCCCCTGTTGACCCTTTCCTCGGACGGCGCACCGTGAGCCCGAGGCAGCTGACGCCGTTCATCGCCTTCGAC
This sequence comes from Pelomonas nitida, assembly GCF_043555975.1. Lineage (NCBI taxonomy): Bacteria > Pseudomonadati > Pseudomonadota > Betaproteobacteria > Burkholderiales > Sphaerotilaceae > Roseateles > Pelomonas nitida. Next base: position 241,892 of record NZ_JBIGIA010000003.1, read on the forward strand.
GGCATTCCCTTCAGCCTCGGCGTGGCCGAGCTCATCGCCGAGCAGGGGCTGCCGCTGCGCTGCCGGCGCAATGCCGCCGCGCTGAACGAGTACGACTACGGCCACGGCGTGTTCCGCTTCCAGGACGGCGGGCGGCTGGAAGAGATCACGCGGCGCACACCGGCGCTGCAGATCGCCTCAGCCGTCGTGCCGTTCGCGGCGCTGGAGGGCTTCATCCGCAGCCACGACGGCGACGCGTTCGAGCGCGCCGGCTTCGTCGTCAGCCCGCGCTACGGCCTGGCCTTTGTGCCGGAGGAGCCCGACTGGGTCACGGCGCTCGCCCGCCACTGCATCCCGACATGGCGGGCGCTGTAGCGCCACCGCCTTGCCGGTGAATTGCTGCTCTCAGCGGCGCCGCGCGCCCACCAGCACCAGCACGCCGCCAACGATGCCGGCAATGCCCAGCCAGGCCGGAATGTTGATGGACTTCTTCTCCTTCACGTTCAGCTCCAGCGAGCCGATCTTGGCGGCGGTCTCTTCCTTCGTGTACGAGAACCCACCGTAGGCCAGCGCCAGCACACCACCGACGATCAGGGCCACGGCAAACACGCGCAATCCGTTCATGACAAGCTCCTCAAGTTGAGGCGCCCCGATCATCGACGCGCCGTGCTGCAGTACATCGCCGCCGCGCGGACTCGGGTGTAGGACGCTGCGTCATGCCGCTGTCGGCTCCTGGGCATCATCGCGTCATGCCTCTCCGCCGCCTTGTCGCCTGCCTCAGCGCCTGCCTCCTCTGCGCCCACGCCGCGACCGACGAGGTGCCGCTGGTTCGCCTGGATCACGTGCCGGTCGCCGTGCGCCACCTGGAGCAGGCCTCGCAGGACTACCGGGCCCTCGGTTTCACGCTCAAGCCCGGCCGCGCGCATGGCGATGGCCTGCGCAACGCCCACGTGAAGTTCACAAACGGCGCCGGGCTGGAGCTGATCACGGTGGACAAGCCGCAAGGCGAGCTGGCGCGGCACTACGCCGGCTGGCTGCGCGCTGGTGAAGGCCCGGCCTACCTGACGCTGCATGCCGCCGACGAGCCGCGCGCGGCAGCCGCCCTGCGCGCGGCCGGCATTGCGCACCGGCTCGGGCCCGAAGGCCTGACACTCGATGATCCCCAGCTCGCATGGCTGTTCTTCGCGGCCGACAACCGCTCGCCGAGCGACCGGCCCGCGCATTTCGCGCACATCAACGGCGCCGTGGCGACGCGGGAAGTTTGGGTGGCGCTCGACGACGGTGCCGCGCTGGCCCGCCTGCTCACGGCGCTGGGTGCGCGGTCGCACGACGAGGCGCGCACCGCGCCGTTCGCCGCGCGCGCCCGCGTGTACGAGCTGGCGGCCGGCGGCCGCGTCGTCGTCGTGCCGGCACGCCACCAGGTCGTGCCCGGCCATCCGGTCATCGGCGTCGTCATGGCCGCGCCGTCCGCGCCCGCGCGCGTCTGGCCGCCATCGCAAACGCACGGCCTGTGGCTGACCTTGCAGCCGGGCCCCTGAAACAGGCTCAGGTGGCCCAGATGCGCGGCGCCTCGCCGGGCAGCGCCCACAGCGACGCACGCCATGCCGCCCGCACCCGGCGCAGCGCGAGCGTGACGGCCTCGAGATCGTCCCCCACCACCCGCGCCAGCAGCAGCGCGCCTCGGGCGCCCTGCAGATGGGTGACGCCGGCCAGCGCCGTGTCGGCCAGTGCCGCCCGCCCGGCGGCCAGCAAGGCCTCGGCGTCGGCATCGGCCAGCGGCGAGGTCTGCGCATAGGCCAGCGTGCCGAGCACGCGGTGCCCGGCCAGCCCGCAGGGGCCGTCGAGCAAGGCGGCGTCCGCCGCGTCCAGCCACCCCCGGTCCAGCCACTGGCCGGTGATCTCCAGGTGCTGCAGCAGCCGGCCGCGGTCGAACGGTTGATCGGCCGCCGGCAGGCCCAGGCCCAGCACCTCGGTGGCGAACAGGCTGGCGCCGGCCGCCAGCGTGAACACCACCTCGTTGCGCGCGAGGCAACCGGGGTAGGCCAGCGTCTCCTGTGGCAGCCACTCCAGCCGCCCGCCCTCGCCCACGCGGGCATGCACCACCTGCGCGGCCTCGCCGGCATTGCTGCGGTAAAAGCGCGTGGCGGCCGGCGTCGTGACCAGCAGGTGCGCACCGGGCTGAACGTCCAGCCCGATGTCCAGCCGGTCACCGCCCACGAGGCCGCCCGGCGGATGCACCAGCACCGCGTGCGCGATGGCGAGGGACTCCGGGTACAGCGTCTTGAGCAGCCGCAGCGGCCCGTCATGCCGCGCCTGCACGCGCGTCGCCCCGGCATCGTCGCGTGCGGCGCTCAGCGTCAGCCGCGCCGGCCAGCGCACGCCGCCGGCCGCGCCCTGCGCCGGCTCAATCAACGAGCAGGCCCTTCTTCTCGATGAAGCTCACCACCTCGGCCAGGCCCTCGCGCGTCTTGAGGTTGGTCATGACCCAGGGCTTCACGGGGCGCATGCGGGCGGTGTCGCTGCGCATGACGTCCAGGTCGGCGCCCACGTGGGGCGCCAGGTCGGTCTTGTTGATGACGAAGAGGTCGCTCTTCGTGATGCCGGGCCCGCCCTTGCGCGGGATCTTTTCGCCGGCCGCCACGTCGATGACGTAGATCGTCAGGTCGCTCAACTCGGGGCTGAAAGTGGCCGCGAGGTTGTCGCCGCCGCTTTCCACGAACACGATGTCCGCGTCCGGGAACTTCTCCAGCATGCGGTCCACGGCCTCGAGGTTGATGGAGCAGTCCTCGCGGATGGCGGTGTGCGGGCAGCCACCGGTCTCCACGCCCATGATGCGCTCCGGCGCCAGCGCACCGGCCACGGTCAGCAGGCGCTGGTCTTCCTTGGTGTAGATGTCGTTGGTGACGACCACCAGATCCCAGCGCTCGCGCATCGTCTTGCACAGCATTTCCACGAGCGTGGTCTTGCCGGAGCCCACCGGGCCGCCGACGCCCACACGCAGCGGCGGCAGCTTCTTGGTGCGATTCGCAATGGCGTGCATCATGCGCGCCCCTCGTTCGCCAGAGGCGCCGAACGATCCCCCGAGGGCATGGCGAGTCGGCTTGGGGCGGCCCGGCGCCCGGCCGGTCGGGCAGTGGTGAGCATCAAGAGATTCATGAGCGGAACAGTCGCGAGTATTGGATTTCATGGCGGGCGCCATGGATGCCCAGCAGCGGCGCGAACGCCATCGGCTTGGGAGCAGCCAGCGCGGTCGCCACGGCTTGCGGAATGGCTTGCACGAGGCGTGCCAGCAGGCGCTGGCCCGAGGTCTGCCCCAACGGCACGCAGCGCACGGCCGCCTGCATCAGGTTCTCGGCCCAGCCGAAGGCGATGGCCTGCAGCGCCGCCTCCAGCGGCGCGCCGCGTGACGCAGCGGCAGCGCCCATGACGACGGGCCAGGTGGGCGCCGGGCGCAATTGCTGCAGCAGCGGCAGCACCGGCGCCTCCGGCACCAGGCCCTGCATCCAGGCGAGCAGGCTGCGGCCCATCTGCTGCACCTGCTGCAGGCTCTCGCTGGTCTCGCGGGTCTGCAGCGTCCAGGCGTTGAGGCCTGCGAGGCGCTGGCCGTCCAGCGCCAGCGTGGCGGCGTGCGCCGCAGCGGCGACGGGCAATTCGGCGCGCGCCTGCACGAGCTGGAGCTGGTTCAGCAGCCAGTCGCCGGCACTGATCTCGTCATGCACGAGGCCGGCGTCAACGGCCGCTTCCAGCCCCTCGGAGTAGCTGAAGCCACCCACGGGCAGCGCCGGCGAGGCGAGCCAAAGCAGGTGCAGCAGCGGCGAGGCGGTGTCGGCGGGGCGGGCGAGATCCAGGGGCATGCGGCCGATTCTCACCGCGAAGCGGGCGCCGCCCGGCCCAGCGCGGTCAGAAGTGGAAGGCGATGCCGGCGCCCAGCGTGCGCACCGTGACGGTCTGCTTCGGGCCGTTGGCCACCTCGCGCAGGTCGGCGCGAGTCCAGTCAGCGTTGAGGCTGGTGCTCCAACGGCGCGCGAACTGCCACGACAGCGACGCGCCGACATAGGGCTTGACCGAGCGGGTCGGGAGCGTGCCGGGGTTCTTTGACAGCACGTCCACGGCCGGCTGCAGTTCGAGCTTGTTGGCGACGATACCAAGGCGCGCCACGGCGCTGACATTGGTCGACAGCCGCGCGGTATAGGCTGCACCGAGGCCGACGCCCGTCACCTCGGCGGAATACTCATACCCCCAGATGCCCCAGTCCGCCTCGACATGTCGGTAGCTCAGCTCGGCGGCCCAAGACGGGTCAAGGCGATAGCCGGCGCGCAGGACGCCGCTGGAATCCACGCGGCTGCAGTAGACATCGGCCGGGCAGCGCAGCCCGACCTTGCCGTTGCCGATCTCGGCACTGAGGTAGGCCGTGTTCGCCTGGGGCGCCTGCGCCATGGCGGCGGCAGGCAGGATGGCGGCCAGCAAGGCCACAACGCGACGGATGGTTCTCAAGACTCAAGCTCCCTGGGTTGCGCGGGCCGGCTGCTTCGCTCAAGCGTAGGCGGCACCAACTGTCATGCTAACGGCACGGCCACACTGCGGGCCGCCGTGTTGGGCCGACACTCAAAAGTGGAAGGCGATGCCAGCCCCCAGCGTGCGCACACCGACTCGCTCCTTGGGTCCGTTGGCCACGTAGCGCATGTCGGCCCAGGTCCAATCGGCGTTCAGGCTGGTGCTCCAGTGGCGGGCGAACTGCCATGACAAGCCGAGACCGACATAGGGCTTCACGGAGCGGGTCGTGACGCTGTCGGGTTCGCTATCAAAAAACATGTTCCAGTCAGGCTGGTATTCCACCCGGTTGAAGGCACCGCCGAACCGCAGCAACGTGTGGACCTGCGGCGACAACGGCAGCGTGTAAGCCGCGCCCAGCCCGACGCCGGTGTATTCGGTCGTCGTTGGCCACCCAGAAAAACCTGTGCCAATCGATGCGCCTTTCACTTCAACAGCCCATGACGCATCAACGCGGTAGCCCGCCCGCAAAGCCCAATGGCGAGCCTCCCGGCTGCAGTAGTCAACGGCCGGGCAGCGCAGCCCGACCTTGCCGTTGCCGATCTCGGCACTGAGGTAGGCCGTGTTCGCCTGGGGCGCCTGCGCCATGGCGGCGGCCGGCAGGATGGCGGCCAGCAAGGCCACAACGCGACGGATGGTTCTCAAGACTTGGACTCCCTGGGTTGCACGGGCCCCGCCGCCCCGCTTCGATCGAGCGAGAGCCGTCGGCGCCGGGCGCGATGCTAACGGCACGGCCACGCTGCGAAAGCGCACGACGGTGCCCGCGCCGCCGTGAGGATTCACGCTCGGCGCCGCAACAGCAGCCGGCGTTCAGTGGTCGTGGCCGCAACCGGGGCCGTGCACGTGAGCCTGGCCCGCGCCATGGCCATGGTCATGCCCGCAGCCCGGGCCGTGCACGTGACCGGCGTCGTGCGCCTTCACCGGAATGGCCAGCGGGCGGCGCGTGGGCGCGGCCGGCTCCGCGCTGCCATGGTCGTGCGCATGCCCATGCTCGTGCGCGTGGCCGTGGTCATGACCGTGATGCCCGGCGCCCTCGCCATAGGCGCCGCCTTCGGGCTCGAAGGCGGCTTGGGCTTCGGTGACGATCAGATGCTGGCGGCGCAGCATGTCGGCCAGCACGGCGTCCGGCTCGAACTGCAGCAGCTCGGGGCGCAGTTCCAGCGGCACATGACGGTTGCCGAGGTGGTAGGCCGCGCGGACGAGGTCGAACGGCGAGCCATGCTCCGGGCAGAAGCGCACCTGCAGCACCGGCTGCGCGGCAGCGGCCACGCGTAGCAGGCCGCCGTCTTCGGCCACCAGCACGTCGCCGCCGCGCAGCGTGGTGCCGCGCGGCAGCACGACGCCGATGTCCCGGCCGGCCGAGTCCACGGCGGCAAAGCGGCTCTTGCTGCGGGTGTCCCAGTCGAGTTCCAGCAGCGGCGCGCGCTTGACGAGGACAGGGGCCAGGCCGTTACCGCCGGCAATGCGTTTGGTCGCGTGAATCATGGCGCGAAGTATCGGCGCACCGCAGATGACGGAATTCGCGAACGGGCACCCCGGCCGGCGCGATCGGCTCCCGCCAACGCGCCCAGTTCCAACTATTCCACACCTGGCCGAACGGCTTTCATCCGGTCCAATTGATATTTTTGACACATGCAATAGCATCAAAATCATCAAATAAAGACGGGATGCCCGCATGAAGTCCGATCTGCCGTTGCTGACGCCACACGATGTCGAGGGTTCCATGGTCGTTCCGCTTGCCGACACGCCCGTGCCGCGTCTGTCCACGCTCACCGTCGATGCGGCGGGTTTCATCGTCGACGCCAGCCCCGAGATGCTGCATCTGCTGGGCTACAACCGGGAGATGCTCGTCGGGCAGCAGCACGCCATGCTGTGCCCCGAGGAAGACCTCGCCCCGGAGGCCTTCAGGCCGGCCTGGCGCCGCGGCAGCGCCAGCAACGAAAGCCCGCAATCGAACCGTCGTATGCGCGCCGACGGTACGTCGGTGTGGCCGCAACTGGCCCACGTCCCGGTGCCGGGCCCTGACGGTCTGCCCAAGGCCTGGCTAGAAATCGCGCTGGACCCGCGCCCCGCACGCGTCGAGACGGCGGAGCTGAAGGCGCGCGACACCGCACTGGAGCGCTCCCAGGCGGTCATCGAATTCGACCTTCGGGGTCGCGTGCTGCGCGCCAACAGCAACTTCCTCGAAGCCATGGGCTACGACGCCGAGGACATCGTCGGTCGCCATCACTGCATGTTCTGCACACCAGAACATGCGCAATCGGCGGAGTACCTGGCGTTTTGGGAAGCGCTGCGACGAGGCGAATTCCGTTCGGGCGAATTCCAGCGCGTCGGGCGCGAGAGCAGCGAGGTGTGGATTCAGGCGACCTACAACCCGATGCTGGACGTGCACGGTCGCCCCTACAAGATCGTCAAGTTCGCTCATGACGTGACCGAGCAGAAACGCCGCACCGCCATCGCCGAGGGCAACCTGAAGGCCATCAGCCGCTCGGCCGCGCTGATCTCCTTCGACCTGCAGGGCCACGTGCTGACGGCCAACCCCAACTTCCTGCGCACGATGGGCTACACGCTGGAGGAAATCCAGGGCCGCCACCACAGCATGTTCTGCGACGCCGGGCACGCGCAGTCGCAGGAGTACCGCAACTTCTGGGCCGACCTGAACGAGGGCCGCTTCGTGACCGGCCGTTTCCAGCGCCAGGGCAAGCACGGCGCCGCCGTGTGGATCGAGGCCTCCTACAACCCCATCCTGGATCACGCCGGCCGGCCGGTGCAGGTCATGAAGCTCGCCATCGACGTGACCGAGCGCGTGCTGCGCGAGACGGCGGTCTCCGACAAGATCAACGCGATGACGCAGGAATTGGGCCAGTTGAGCGGCTCCATCGAAGGCATCGCCCGCCATGCCGACGACGCCAACCGCCAGGCCGGCGCCGCGCTGACCGAGGCCCGCACCGGTGCCGCCGTGCTGACGCGGGCCCGCGAAGTCATCGACGAGATCCAGCGCAATGCCGTGGAGGTGCAGCAGTTGGTCGAGACCATCGGCCAGCTCGCCGGCCAGACCCACCTGCTCGCCTTCAACGCCGCCATCGAGGCCGCACGGGCCGGCGAGCACGGCCTGGGGTTCTCCGTCGTCGCCGACGAGGTGCGCAAGCTCGCCGAGAAGTCGGCCAGCGCGGCGCGCCAGATCGCGATGGCGGTCGCCTCGTCCACCACGCGCGTGGATGATGGCAGCCGCTTGACGCGCAACGCCGAGGCGGCCTTCACCGCCATCGTCGGCGCCCTGGACAGCACCGGCCATCTCATCCACGACATCAACGGTGCGACGCAGGCACAGTCGGCCGCCACGCGCCGCGCCGCCGACCTGCTGGTGCAGCTCGCGGCCTCGGCCGTCGAGAACCGCGAGTGACCATGGCCGGCACGTCCGACGCCTGGGTGCTGGCCCGGCTGGGCGGCTGGCGGCTGGCCATCCCGGCCGATGCCGTGGAAGGGGCGCAGCAGCCCGCCGCGCCGCTGCTGCCCCTGCCCCGCCATCGCGGGCCGCTCGCTGGCCTGCTCGCCACCGACGCCGGCGTCGTGCCCGTCGTCGACCTGCCGGCCTGGGTGCAGATGCCCGAGCCAGACGATGCTGCTGCGGCACCGGCGAGCGCGGCGCGCCAGGAGGTGCTGATCCTGCGCCGGCAGCAGCGCCGCATCGGCGTGCGGGTGGACGAACTGCTGGGCGTGCGCCGCGCGTCGGCCACCGAGCTGAGCCGGCTGCACCAACGCCCCGACCCGGACGAACTGTTCGACGGCGTGCTGCAACCGCGCGACGGCTCCGCGCCGGCCGTCGTGCTGGAGCCGGGCCGTCTGATGGACCTCATCGCGCTGTGGGCCGAGGCCGCCGGCCTCGATGCCGCCACAGCGGCAACCGGCGCCGCGCCAGCGCCGCAGGCGACCGCCCCGGAGGTCGCGCTGTTCCGCGTGGCCGGCGCGGTGCTGGCCATCTCACCAGCCCATGTGCATGAGTTGTTGCCCATGCCGGCGCTGGGCTCCGTGCTGGGCAGCCGCGGCGCCACGCGGGGCTTCGCCGCCTGGCGCGGCCGCATGACGCCGGTCGTCGACGCGCCCTGGCTGCTCGATCAGCCGGCCGGTGCGGCGCTGCCGGCGCTGGCGGTGGCCCTCGGCGATGCCACCGGCCGTCAGATCCTGCTGGGCGTGGATGCGCTGCTGGGCACCGTGCCGCAGCCGCCTGCCGGCAGCATCCACAGCGCCGGGCCGGCGTGGCGCGGCGCCCCTTGGGCGCACGACGGCACGCTCGTGCAGCCGCTGGACGTGCCGGCCTTGCTGGACGCGCTGCCCGAGTCTCGCCTGGCTGCGGGCGCCCCACCGGCCGCCCGCGCCGCCACGGCCACCAATGAGCAGCCGCATCTGGTGCTGCAGGCCGGCACCAGCTTCGCGATGCCGCTGGCCGACGTGCTGACCATCATCGACGACGGCCAGCTCAACGTCGCGCAGATCGCGTGGCAAGGCAGGCAATACCCCATCCACCAGCTGGCCGCCGACGCCACCGGCCCGCTGCTGGCCCTGATGGAAGGCACGGCTGGCCGGCTCGCCCTGCGCGTGCAGCGCCTCGTGGCGCTGCTGCCTGCGCATGCGGCCGAACGCATGCCCGTGCCGGGCCAGCCTGGCAAGACCCTGTTGACCGCCCCGCACCTGCACGCCAGTTATGTCGTGAAAACCGCGAACGAGCTGGCCGCGCAGTGCAGCGCACCTTGACGATGAGCAGCGCTTCACGCGACGCTGACACGCAGGCTTGAACTGCCTTCGCCGCCCCCACCGGGAGTGGTTGTGGGCCGACGATGGACTTCACGGAAGGCTCTCCGCGATGCGCACGCCCGAACTTCTGCTGGTGGACGACGATCCCGCGATGATCCAGGTCATGGCCAAGGTGCTCCATGGCATCGGCCGCCTGCGCTTCGCCACGTCCGGCCCGCTGGCGCTGCAGAAGATGGCCGAGTTGCCACCCGATCTCGTGCTGCTGGACGGCGACATGCCGGAGATGGATGGCTTCGAGGTCTGCCGGCGCATGAAGGCCGACCCGGCGCTGCAGGACATCCCGGTCATCTTCGTCACCGGCATGAGCAGCACCGCCGAGGAACTGCACGGGCTGGAGGTCGGCGCGTCGGACTTCATCACCAAGCCCATCAGCGAGCCGCTGCTGATCGCCCGCACCCGCACGCAGCTGCGCGTCAAGGCGCTGACCGACCAGCTGCGCGAAGTCGCCGCCACCGACGGACTGACCGGTCTGTCCAACCGGCGCGCATTCGACGAGGCGTTGCAGCGTGAATGGGCCCGCGCGCAGCGCTCGGGCCGCCCGCTGGCACTGCTGATGCTCGATGTGGACCACTTCAAGGCCTACAACGACCACTACGGCCACCCAGCCGGCGACGACTGCCTGCGCCAGGTCGCCCAATGCCTGCAAGCCAGCATGCAGCGCCGCACCGACATGGTCGCCCGCTACGGCGGCGAGGAGTTCGCCGCGCTGCTGCCCGAAACGGACACGCCCGGCGCTCACGGCGTGGCGACCGCCATCCACGGCCAGCTGCACGCGCTGGCCCTGCCGCACCAGGCCTCGCAGACGGCGCCCCAGGTCACGGTCTCCATCGGCATCGGCACCTTCGGCCCCCGGGCGCTGGGCTGGCAGGCCGATCTCGCCAACCCCGACCCCGCCTCGTTGGTGAAGGCTGCCGACAGCGCGCTGTATGCGGCCAAGGCCGCCGGCCGCGCACGCAGCGCCCACCAGGACGTGCCTGATGCCCACGCTGCCACCGCTGACGGGCCCGGAGCCGCGCCATGAGAAGCCGCCGCCCCGGCGCCGCGATCGCCGCGACACCGGCCGCGCTGTTCATCGCGGTGCTGGCGCTGCTGGCCGGCGTGGCGGCCGGCCTGTGGCAAACCCGCCGCAACGAAGGCGTCATGGTGGAAGCCCTGGGGAAACTGGCCCAGCAGTCGGTGACGGAGGTCGTCGCGCGGCTGACCCGCTACGACGCCGGTCTGCGCGGGCTGCGCGGCGCCGTCATGGCGGCGGGCGAACGCAACATCCGCGGTGATCAGATCCGCGCCTACATCGACAGCCGCGACTTCGAGCGCGAGTTCCCAGGCGCGGCCGGCTTCGGCGTCGTCTGGAAGGTGACGCGCGCAGAGGAGGCCGCCTTCATCGCCAGGCGCCGCGCCGACAACGACAACGACTACGCCGTCCAGCAGTACAGCCCGCACGACGGCCCGCGCAAGCTGGTCGCATTCGCCGAGCCGACGTCTCGCAACCACCATGCGCTGGGGCTGGACCTCGCCTCGGAGCCGTCTCGCGACGAGACCACGACGAAGGCGGCGCGCAGCGGCGAATCGGCGCTCAGCCCGCCCATCACGCTGCGCATCGCCACGGAAGCCGGCAACGGCAGCCTGCTGCTGGCCTTGCCGATCTACCAGCCGGGCCGGCCGCTGGACACGCCGGAGCAACGCGAGGCCGCCGCCATGGGCTGGACCTATGCCGTGCTGGTCATCGACGAGGTACTGATCGGCCTGCAAGGCCAGCATCAGCTCTACACGCTCGCGCTGTTCGACCTGCCGCAGGACGGCACCGGCACACCGCAGCAGTTCTACGGCCGGGGTGACACGCAGCCAAGCGGCACGCAGCCCCTGACCCATGAGGCCGAATTCGACATGTATGGGCGGCGCTGGCTGGCCGCCTATCGTGCGACACCGGCCTTCGTCGACAGCCTGCACCTGAACGACCCGCAGGCCGTCGCGCTGACCACCAGCGGCACCGGCCTGCTGCTCGCGTCACTGGTGTTCTTCTGGGCGACCGCCAGCGCCCGGGCGCAGCGCGAACGGCTGGAGGTCGCGCGCCGGGCCGCCATCGTCGACGGCTCCGAGGACGCCATCATCGCGGCGACGCTGCAGGGCGTCATCACCGAATGGAACCGCGGTGCGCAGCGGCTGTTCGGCTACACGCCCGAAGAAGCACTGGGCGCCACCGCCGAAGCATTGCTATTGCCCGACGACTGCCTGGCCGACGAGGCCAAGTTCCGCGCCACCATCGCCAGCGGCAAACGGGTGCCACCGTTCGACACGCTGCGCCGCCACCGCGACGGGCATCTGATCGCGGTCTCGCTGTCCGCCAGCCCCATCCTCGATGCGCAGGGCACTTGCGTGGGCATGGCCAAGACGCTGCGCGACATGCGCGAGGCCCAGCGCGCGCGGGCCGAGCTGGCCGCGCTGAACACCAGCCTCGAAGAACAGGTGGCCGCCCGCACCAGCGAACTCGTCAAGGCACTGCGCGACAACACGGCGCTGCTGCAGACGCTGGACCGCTTCGCCATGGTCGCCGTGGCGGATCACGAGGGCCGCATCACCGAGGTGAACTCGCGCTTCTGCCGCGTATCGGGCTTCAGCAGCGACGAGCTGATCGGCCGCAACCACCAGGTGCTGGCCACCGGAGACCAGAGCACCGACTTCCTGGACGACATGTGGGCCCAGCTCACCCGCGGCCAGACCTGGCGTGGCGAGGTGTGCAACCGCGCCCGCGATGGCCAGCTGTACTGGATCGACAGCATCATCGCCCCGGTGCGCGACAGCGACGGCCGCATCGAGAAGTTCATCTCCATCAGCGCCGACGTCACGCTCATCAAGGGCCTGCAGCAGGAGGCCGAGCGCGCCCGCCAGGCCGCCGAGGAAGCCAACCGCTTCCTGCAGCAGGTGACGGACCGGCTGCCGCTGCGCATCGCCTACCTGGACCGAGAGCACCGCTACCGCTTCGTCAACGCCGCGCAATGCCAGGCCTACGACCTGCCCCGCGAGGAGCTGATCGGGCTTCTGCCGCAGCTCTTCTTCGATGGCCGCCCCCCCGCGCATCTGGCGGACGACTTCGATGCCGTGCTGGGCGGCGAGGCCCGCACCTATGAGGCGCAGATGCCCACCGCGCAAGGCGGCCTGGCCGACTATGAGGTGCGACTGGTGCCCGACATCCGCGAAGGCGACGTGCGCGGCTACTACTCCGTCGCGACCGACATCTCCGTGCGCAAGCGCGCCGAGGCGGAGCTGCGGCGCACGCTGACGACGCTGCGCGCCGTGCTAGATTCGGCCACGCAGGTGTCCATCCTCAGCGTGGATCTCGACGGCGTCATCACGCTGTTCAACCGCGGCGCCGAGAAGCTCACCGGCTATGCCTCGGCCGAAGCCCTGGGCCACCGCGTGCTGGACCTGCTGCACGACCCCGGCGAGGTCGAAGAGCGCCGGCTGACCATGGAGCAGCAGCTGGCCAGGCCGGTGAGCCGCAACCAGGTGTTCATCGACACCGACCACCTCGGCCAGTCCTCCGAGTGGACCTACCGCCGCAAGGACGGCAGCCGTGTGCCGGTGTCGCTGGCCGTCACGCAGGTGCGCGACGACACCGGCAACCTGGTCGGCCTGCTGGGCATCGCCCACGACGTCAGCGCCCGCCGCGAGATCGAGAAGAGCCTGCGCGAGGCCATGCACCGCGCCAACCAGGCCAACCAGGCCAAGAGCGAATTCCTGGCCAACATGAGCCACGAGATCCGCACGCCGATGAATGGCGTCATCGGCCTGACCTACCTGCTCGGCCACACGCCGCTGACGCCCGAGCAGAGCGGCTTCGTCGCCAAGATCAAGTTCGCGAGCAAATCGCTGCTGGGCATCATCAACGACGTACTCGACCTCTCCAAGATCGAGGCCGGCGAGATGCACATCGAGCGCGCACCCTTCGCGCTGCCGTCGCTCATCGACGAGCTCGGCGAACTGATGGCGCTGCAGGCCGAAACCAAGAAGATCGGTTTCACCGTCGTGCGGCCCGACGACCTCGTGCCCACGCTGGAGGGCGACGCCACGCGACTGCGCCAGATCCTCACCAACCTGCTCAGCAACGCCATCAAGTTCACGAGCCAGGGCGAGGTGCGCCTGACCGTGGAACAGCAGTTGCCGGACGACGAGCAGGCGCCGGTGGCACTGCGTTTCGCCGTGCGCGACACCGGCATCGGCATCCCGCCCGAGGCGCTGGAGCGCATCTTCCAGCCGTTCGCGCAGGCCGACGCGTCCACCACGCGGCGCTACGGTGGTACGGGCCTGGGCCTGTCCATCGTCCGCCAGCTCGCCACCATGATGGGCGGCGCGGTGCAGGCCTCCAGCGAACCGGGCGTGGGCAGCGAGTTCGTCGTCATGCTGGCGCTGCCGCGCGCGCATGACTGGACCTTGGCCGCCGACCACGCGCAGCCCACGCCGGATCGGCAGAGCCTGGCCGGCCTGCACATCCTCGTCGTGGACGACAGCGAGCTGAACCTCGAGGTGGCGCGCCGCATCCTGGAACTCGAAGGCGCCCGCGTGTCGCTGGCCGAGAACGGGCAACAGGCCGTGGACCGCCTCATCGACGCCCCCACCGGCTACGACCTCGTGCTGATGGACATGCAGATGCCCGTGCTGGACGGTCACGACGCCACGCGGCGCATCCGCAGCGGCCTGGGCCTCACGGACTTGCCCATCATCGCGTTGACGGCCGGCGTCACCGTGGGCGAACAACAGCGCGCCACGGCGGCCGGCATGAATGACGTGCTGGGCAAGCCCTTCGAGCCCGAAGGCCTCGTTGCCTGCATCCTGCGCCACGTGGGAGACAAGCCACGCACGGGCGCGGCCAGCGCGCCTGCTGCGCCGGCTTCGCCTGCAACCTCCGCCTCCGTGGCTCAGGCCTCACAACCCGCTCAACCCGCTCGGCCCGGCACGCCGGCCTGGCCCACCTTGACGGGGCTGGAGCTGACCGACGTCCAGCGCCGACTCGGCGGCGACCTCGCGCTGTTCCGGTCGCTGCTGGCGCGCATGCTGGATGAGAACGCCGATCTGGAAACGCAGCCCGCCGGCGCACCCAGCGACCATGCACTACCCACGTTGGCGCGGCGCCTGCACAAGCTCAAGGCGGCCGCCGGCACGCTGGGCAGCCCCGTGCTCGCGCGCATGGCCACGGCGGCCGAAACAGCCTGCCTGGCAAACGACGCCGAGACGGCCCGGCAGCAGCTGGCCAAGGTCGCCACCGAGCTGCGGGCGCTGCGAGACACGACGCGCGAGTTCCTCGCGCCGGCCGACGACACGGCGGCGCCCGCCGATGACGCCACGCCCGCACCGGCGCCCCTGGACGATGCCGCCATGCGCCAGCTGCGGGCGCTGCTGGCCGACAACGACCTGGCCGCGTTGCAGCAGCTGGAGCAGTTGAAGCCTTCCCTGCGCCGGCAGCTGCCCGCCGAGCGCTTCGAGCAGTTGCAGCGCCATCTCGCCGACCTCGACTTCGACGCCGCCGCGCAGGTGCTTGACGCACTGGCCTGACAAGGCCGACCACGCCGGCCGCTCCGTGCAAACGATGCGTCATCGGTACGGCCCGGGCCGATAGCATTGCCGCCGCCTAGGGAACGCGCCAGCCCGGCACGCGCCCCGCAGGCCTCGCCTCGCCCGGTGACCGCCATGAACCTCGAAACGCTGACCGTCTCACTCCAGGACCACATCGCCACGGTGCGCCTGAACCGCCCCGACAAAGCCAACGCGATGAACGCCACCATGTGGCAGGACATCCGCCGCGCCTTCGACGGCCTCGACGCCCAACCTGAGGCCCGCGTCGTGGTGCTGGAGGGCGAGGGCCGGCATT
Organism: Pelomonas nitida; assembly: GCF_043555975.1. Lineage (NCBI taxonomy): Bacteria > Pseudomonadati > Pseudomonadota > Betaproteobacteria > Burkholderiales > Sphaerotilaceae > Roseateles > Pelomonas nitida. The sequence continues at coordinate 257,097 of NZ_JBIGIA010000003.1, forward strand.
TCACGGCCGGCCTCGACCTGCAGATGATGATGGGCATCGCCCCCATGATCGAGGACGCCTGCGACGGCCGCATGCGCGAGAAGCTGCGGCGCGTGATCCTGGACATGCAGGACACGCTGACCAGCCTGGAGCGCTGCCGCAAGCCGGTGCTCGCGGCCATCCACGGCGCCTGCGTGGGCGGCGGCATCGACCTCGTCAGCGCCGCCGACATGCGGTATTGCAGCGCCGACGCCTACTTCTCCATCAAGGAGATCGACATCGGCATGGTGGCCGACGTCGGCACGCTGCAGCGCCTGCCCAAGCTGCTGGGCTCGCAGGGCCTGGTGCGCGAGCTGGCCTACACCGGCCGTCGCGTGGAAGCCGCCGAGGCGCGCGAGATCGGGCTCGTCAACCGCGTGTTCGACAGCCGCGAGGCACTGCAGGCCGGTGTGCGCGGGATCGCCGCGACGATCGCCGCCAAGTCGCCGCTGTCCATCCGCGGCACCAAAGAGCAGCTGAACTACGCCCGCGACCACTCCGTGGCCGACGGCCTCAACCACATCGCCACCTGGAACGCGGCGATGCTGATGAGCGAGGACCTGCAGAAGGCCATGATGGCCGGCAAAGATGCCGCGCCGTCGTTCAGGGATTGAGATGATGGACGTGGACGCCGGCACGGCGGCCTTCTACGACGGCTACGCCACCCAGCTGGAAGCCACCGAGGCCAGCCGCAGCGCGATGCTGGGGCTGCTGGCGGCCACGCTGCCGCCCGGTGCCAGCGTGCTGGATGTGGGCGCCGGCTCGGGCCGGGACGTGGCAGCGCTGCGGGACCTAGGCTTTGACGCCTTCGGCGTGGAACCCAACCCGGCCATGCGCGACACGGCACTGCGGCTTCGCCCCGCCCTGGCCGGCTGCCTGGCCGACGCCAGCCTGCCCGCGCTGGGCCGCCCGTTCTCTGACCGCTACCCGCAGGGCTTCGACGCCGTGGTGTGCAGCGCCGTGCTGATGCACGTGGCGCCGGCATCACTCGCCGCCGCACTGACCGCGCTGGCGCATCAGCTGCGGCCGCCGCGCCACCAGGAGCCGGCGCACCTTCGCCCGGCGTTGGCCTTGTCGCTCCCCGAGATGGACGCGGCCCAGCTGCAAGACGACCGGGACGCCGACGGCCGGCGCTTCCACAACCACGCGCCCGCCCTCGTCGAGGCCTTGCTCGGCGAGCTGGGCCTGACCACCGAACGGGCCGACGTCAACGACGCCGTGCTCGCCAGTGCCAGCACCCGCTGGCACATGCGTGTGTTCAGGCGCCGTGCTGCCCCGTAGATCGCGATCAAGACCCTGACGGAAGCGGCCCGAAGCGATCGTCACGCCCGCGCTCGAGCTGCCGCAGCCGCCGCTCCAGGTCGGCGATGTCTACAGCATCGTGCAGGAAGCGTTCGTCGTCGCCCGCCGCCCACCAGGCGCACACACCCCGCAGCCACGCACCGAAGCGCCGGCGCGGCAACGGGATGGCGATGATCAGGGGCCGGCGGGCGGTGCGAAGCATGGCGGGTTCGTTCGTGGCAGAGAGCGTCACGATAGATACCGGCTCTGGCGCCGCCAAGGCACAGCAAGCACGGCGTCGGGCCATGCTGTATCAACCGGCCGGCTGACACAGCGCGCAGGCCGCCCCGATGTCTGGGCCTCGCGCGGATGCTTCAGCGCCGCAGTGCTGGCCGCGGCCCGCTGACGGTCAACGCGGCGACGGCCGCGCGGCGGCCGCCAGCGCCTTCAAGCCGTTGCCGATCTGATCACGACGGCCTTGCGCGGCAGCGTCGAGGCTGGTGTCGTCGTCGGCCATGGCCAGACCGGCGTTGTCCAGCACCTGCCGCGCCTCGGCCACCGACAGCCCGAACACCGGAGCCAGCGTGCGCAGCGGCGCACGCGCCAGCGTCTGCACGGCCAAGGCCGGCACCGACGGCTCGCCGCTCACCGGACGCAGCAGCGACGTGCCCACCAGCAGCGCCAGCGCAAAAGTCAACAGCGCCACCGCCGGGCGCCGGCCGGCGAAATGGCGCTTGAACAACGTGAAGTTGCCCGCCACATGCAGGACCGCCGCCGCCAGCACGCCCCAGCCCAACCAGGCATGGATCTCTTCCTGCAGCGGCGAATGGCGGTGGAGAAACATCAGCACGCCGGTGCCGGCCATCAGCGCAAAGCAGGCCAGCAGCAACGGTGTGGCCCAGGCGCGCGACACGGTGGGGAAGTTCATGAAGAAAGAGGTCGGGAAGCAACCGACGCACACGCCAATGAGAAGCGGGCGATCATCCGCACACCACGTGAACGCTGCATTGCTGGCCGCCAAGTCCCTCCTTCAAAGGCTGGTATCGAGGCCCTTCTGTTGCGGGGTTGACTTGCGTCAGTGTCGCCCGCATGCACCGTGCCTAGAGTGGTGCATCGCCTGCTTGCGGCGGCCCGCGCCGCCCCTTCTCTCCATGCTCGATTCCAAGAATGCACACGTCTGGCTGGTCGGCGGCGGCATCGCCTCGATGGCCGCAGCCACCTTCCTGATCCGCGACGCCGGCCTGCCGGGCCACCGCATCCACATCCTCGAGGAACTGGGCCTTGCCGGCGGCTCGCTCGACGGCAGCAGCTCGCCCACCCAGCCCGGCTACGTGACGCGCGGCGGCCGCATGCTGTGCGAAGAGGTCTACCAGTGCCTGTGGAACCTGCTGGAGGGCATCCCGTCGCTGGAGAAACCCGGCCTCTCCGTCCGGCAGGAAATCGTGGCGTTCAACGAGCAGGTGCACACCGACGCGCATGCCCGCCTGATCGGGCACGGGCCGCGCATCCTCGATGCCCAGCAGTACGGCCTCAACGGCCGTGACCGCGCCGAGCTGACGCGCCTGCTCGCCACGCCCGAGGCGCTGCTGGGCGCCCGTCGCATCGACGAACTCTTCTCGCCGTCCTTCTTCGCCAGCAACTTCTGGCAGATGTGGCGCACCACGTTCGCCTTCCAGAACTGGCACAGCGCCATCGAGCTGCGGCGCTACTTCCTGCGCTTCCTGCAGGAGTTCCCGCGCATGCACACGCTGGCCGGCGTGCGGCGCACGCCCTACAACCAGTACGACTCCATCGCCGTGCCGCTGCAGCGCTGGCTGCTGGCCCAGGGCGTGGACGTGCGCTTCGGCCACCGCGTGACCGACATCGATTTCGACCAGCACGACCGCACGCGGCGACGCGCGACCCAGCTGCATGTGCTCACCGCCCAGGGCCCGCAGGCCATCGCCCTCGGCGACGGCGACGCCTGCTTCGTGACGCTGGGCTCCATCACCGCCGACGCCACCTACGGCAGCAACACCGAGCCGGCGGAGCTCATCCGCGACCGGCGCGATGGCGCGTGGTCGCTGTGGGAGACGCTGGCCCGCAAGGCCGACGACTTCGGCCGCCCGCACACCTTCTTCAATGTGGACGACAACAAGTGGACGTCCTTCACGCTGACCATGCACGGCCGTACGCTGCTGGACCGCATCATCAGCTTCAGCGGCAACGAGCCAGGCACCGGCGCGCTGATGACGCTGGTGGACTCCAACTGGTTGATGTCGCTGGTTGTGCCGCACCAACCGCACTTCCCCGACATGCCCGCCGACACCTACACGGCCTGGGGCTATGGCCTGTTCGTCGACGCGCCGGGCAACTTCGTCGACAAGCCGATGGCGGCCTGCGGCGGCCGCGAAATCCTGGACGAGTTGCTGCAGCACCTCGGGTTCGACGACATCCGCGCGGCAGCGCTGGCCAGCACCGACGTCACGCCGGTCATGCTGCCCTACGCCTCCGCGATGTTCGCGCCGCGCAAGCCGACCGACCGCCCGCGCGTGCTGCCGGAGGGGGCGGCGAACTTCGCCTTCCTGGGCCAGCACGTGGAGCTGCCGGAGGACACGGTCTACACCGTCGAATACTCCGTGCATTGCGCCATGCACGCGGTCTATCAGCTGTTCGGCGTGAACAAGCCCATCCCGCCGATCTATCACGGCCTGCACGATCCGCAGGTGGGCCTGCAGGCGCTGACCGCTGCGTTCAGCTGACGAGCTGAAGCATGGCGCCACCGGCAACCATGCCGGTGGTCAATCAGCGGGAACGCCCTGGCTCACCCCGCCAGGGCAAGCGGCTCAGAACTGCAGGAAGCTGAAGCCGGCGCCCACGCTGGTCTGGCGAAAGTTGTAGTCGGTCAGCGTCTCGCCGTAGCCCCGGAACAGCTGCACATACCAGCGCAGGCCGTTGGGCTGGTCGCGGAACACCGGGTAGGTCCACTCGAACTGCAGCGCGCCGTACTTGGCGTCCTTCAGCGTCGTGCGGTAGGTCAGCTGCGCGGTGTGCTTCTGGTGCGCCCAGTTGACCTGGAACTCACCCCGGCCGCGGAAACCGACGAGGTCGGGATTGTTGTCGGTGGCCGCGTCTTCGTTGAGCCGCTTGAGCAGCCGCGCCACGACCGACCAGTCGCCGCGCTCGAAGCCGGCCACGACGTTGACGCGGTTCCAGCTGCGCGACAGCGGGTCCGATTGACCGTTGGACTGGTGCGTCAGCCCCAGCTGCGCATAGCGCCACTGCCAGCCCAGCGGCAACTGCCGCCACGACTCAGGCGTGGGCACGACGTACATCAGCTCGGGCTCGTAGTCGCTGTTGCGAAAGGGCTTGGAATCCTTGCCGTTCCAGATCTGCCACATGGCCTGCTGCGTGAAGCCCGCCCACAGGTCGGCGCCGGGCAGCCCCACGTCCTGAGCGAGCTTGGTGCGCAGCGACAGCTGGAACTTGGCCTCCTCGCGCTTGTAGTTGGGCTGTTCCACCATCGCCTGGCTGGGCGACTGCGGCGCGCGGTTGATGCGGCTGGTGCGGTGCAGCGGCAGCACGTAGTTGGCGCGGTAGCCGACGAAGTTGAAGACACCGCGCTTGTCCTGCGGGTCCAGCTCCCAGAACTTGGACATCAGGCTGGGCGGCTCCTGCCGCTCCGCAGCGACCGCCACGACCTCGCCTTTGGGCGCCAGCAACGAGGTCGATGCGGGCACTACCGTCGGCGCTCCACCCGTGGGGTTGTCCACATAGGCCGGCGGCGCGGCGGGCGCGATGGCGCGGCCCATCGCCTTGTCGTAGCAAGCCAACCGGTCCGCTGGCGGGCCGATGTCCACGCATTTGTCCAACGCGGCCGCTTCCGGTGCGGCCCCTTGGGCCCATGCCCCCAGGGTCACCTGCGCCGACATCGCCACCAGCGCCGCCGGACGCCACCTCGCCCCTGCCCTCTGCACGCTCATCACGCCTCCCTTTTGCGCTCGACCACGCCGCTCGCGGCACACCCGCAGCTGCGACGCGGCGCAGTCTAGGGTGCATGCGCGCCGGCCCGCACCGGCGACGGCGCACAAGACGTGTAGGCAGCGGACGACAACCTGCCGCTGCGCCCCACGGGAAGGCGCCGGCAGGCACCGAGCCCTGCCCAGGCCCGACGGGAACCTGGCCCGTCAAGCCATCGCCACGAACTCACCGGGCGGCCAGCAGCTTCTCCATCTCGTCCATGATGGCGTCCATGCGGTGGATGACCGCCTGGTAAGGCGCCGGTGTCGCCATGTCCAGCCCCGCGTTCTTCAGCGCCTGGTACGGCGCCACCGAGCCGCCGCTGGCCAGTAGCTTCAGGTAGTTGTCGCGCGCGCCGGGCTTGGCGGCCAGGATGTCCTCGGCGAAGTGCAGCGCCGCGGTGATGGACGTGGCGTACTGGTACACGTAGAACGGCCGGTAGAAGTGCGGGATGAAGGCCCACTCCTGGCAGTAGGCCGGGTCGATCTTCATGACGCCCGCCGCGTCGCCGTGATAGTCCTTGAGCAGCTGGCAATACAGCTCGGTCATGCGCTTGCCGTTCAGCGCCTCGCCCTTGGCGGCGGCGTCATGCGTGTTCAGCTCGAACTCGCCGAACATGGCCTGGCGGAAGAACGTGCCGCGCAGGCGCTCCAGCGCGTAGCCCAGCTGGTAGAGCTTCTCCTCCTTCGTCGCGGCCTGGCCTTGCATGTACTGGCTCAGCAGCACCTCGTTGGCCGTGGACGCGATCTCGGCGATGAACAGCGAATAGCCCGCCGTCTCGTACGGCTGCGCGCGGTTGGCGATGGCCGTGTGCATCGCATGGCCCCACTCGTGCGCGAAGGTGCTGACCGACTCGAACTCGCCCTGGTGGTTCAGGAACACGAAGGGCGGCGCGCCGTAGACGCCGTCTTGATAGGCCCCGCCGCTCTTGCCCGGCGCGGGCATGGCGTGCATGGTGCCCGCCTTCAGCGTGGTCTTCAGCAGCGCCTGGTAGTCCTCGCCCAGCGGCTTCGTGGCCGCCAGCGTCAGCGCGGCGGCATCGTCCAGGCTGTAGGCCTTGTTCTGCGTGACCAGCGCGGGGTAGATGTCGTAGTAGTGCAGGTCCGGCAGGCCCAGCATCTTCTGGCGCAGCTTGAAGTAGCGGTGCAGCGTGGGCAGGCCCTTGTGCGCCTCGGCCACCAGCGTGCGGTAGACGGCTTCGGGAATTTCCTCCGCGCCCAGGCTCATGGCCACGGCGCTCGGGTAGTGGCGCAGCTTGGCCATCGTGGTGTCGTCCTGCACCACGTTGCCCAGCGTCACGCCGTAGGTGTTCTCGTACTGGCCGATGGCACCGAAGAAGGCGTCGAACACCTGCTTGCGCACCGCGCGGTCGGGGTGCTGGCGCAGCAGGCCGTACTTGGTGCTGTCCAGGCGCTCGGCCTTGCCGTCCACGGTCAGCTCGGGCCACTTGGTGTCGGCGTTGAACAGCAGCGTGCGCACATCGCCGGTGGCGCTGCGCACCGGGCCCAGCGCGGCCAGCGCGCCTTCGGTCTCGGCGCTCAGCGTGTGGCGGGCCTGGCGCAGGCTGTTGCGCAGGTGCTCGGCATGCTTCTTCAGGCCCGGCTCGGCCTTCAGGAAGGCGGCCACCTTGGCTTCGCCCAGCGACTGGATCTCGGGCTCCAGCCAGGCGATGGCGCTGTGGTATTCGCCGTCGAGCTGGCCGGCGAGGTTGCTGCGCTGCTGGTTGGCAGCGTCACGGTTGTCGGTGCTCTGCGTCATGCTGGCATACACGCGCAGACGCTCGAAGCGCAGGTTGGCCGCGCTGATGGCGTCCAGGCCCGTGCGCAGGCTCTTGGCACTCTTACCCAGGCTGCCCTTCAGGGCCGTGAGCTTGGGCAGGTCGGCCAGCAGCGCCTTGCGGGCCGATTCCCAATCGGCCGGCGTGGCGAACAGGGGGCTCAGGTTCCAGGTGGTGGGCAGCGGCTCGGCGCGCACGGCGGCCGGAGCCGCCAGGGCCAGTGCGGTGGCCAGGCTCAGCGCGACGGCGCGGGAAAGAGGCAGTGTCTTCATGGAGAAGGCGTAGCGGTGGTCCAAAACCCCGCAGTGTCGCCAACTCTTGGGCGGCTGACCGAAGTGACGGTGCCGCCGGCCAGCCGCCCACCCCGCGCAGGGGGTGGGCGGCCGTGCGCTCAGCGCCTCATTGCGCTCATTGCGGCTTGTACGTCACCGTCAGCGTGTAGCTGCCCGCGCTGTAGCCCTTCAGCAGCACGTAGGCGTCGCCATTGGCCGTGACGCTGATGCTGCAGCTCTCGGTCGCCGTGCTGCCCGTGGACTTGCAGTCGTAGGTGCTGGTGGTGGGCACCGCCGTGCGCCGGGCATAGAGGTCGATGTCGCCCGTGCCGGTGGTGCTGGCCTTGAACGTGCCCACGCCCGCCTTGAACGGGCCGAAGCTGCGCGTCTGGTTGAGCGTCAGGCTGCCGGTGAAGGTCTCGGTCTTGTCCGGGGTCGTGCCACCGCCACCGCCACTGCTGCCATCGCTGCCCAGCTCCACCATGTAGGCCAGCGCCATGCGCGCGAACTTCAGTGCGTGGTCGGCCTGGCTGCCGGTGTTGGCATAGGTGTCGTTGGCCGTGTGGATGTAGGGGTCGTCCTCGCCCATCGCCGCCTCGAACGGCATGGTGGCGTAGTAGCCCTTGGCCGTCCAGGAGGCGTGGTCCGAGCAGGCGTAGCCGCACTTGTCCGTGCCCACCTTCAGCGTCGGCAGATAGGTCTTGATGAGGTTGGTGACGAAGGTGTTCTGCGCGCTGTCGGTGTAGTCGGTGTAGATGTAGATGTCGTTGGCCGAACCCTTGTAGTTGGTCATGTCCAGCTGCATGACGCCCACGACGTTGGTGCCGGCGTTGGCAAAGCTGGTGGCGATTTCCTGCGACCCACGCAGCCCCACCTCCTCGGCGGCATAGGCCATGAACTTCAGCGTGCGGCGCGGCTTGTAGCCGTTGGCCACCAGCGTGCGGAACACCTCGGTGAGGCTGGCGATGCCCGAGGCATCGTCGTCAGCGCCCGGCGCACGCGTGGTTTCGCTCGTGCCGGCCTGATTGATGGAGTCCAGGTGGCCACCCAGCACCACCACCTGGCTGGCGTTGTCGGTGCCCTTGATGGTGGCGATGACGGACTTCTGCTTCCAGCTCGCGTGGGTGAACTGCTCCACCGTGATGTCGCTGCGGCCGGCGGCCAGCGTCGTCCAGCGCTGCTTGAGCCAGTCCGACGCCGTCACGCCGGCAGCCGTCTGGTAGTAGCGGTTCACGTTGGCCGACAGATCGACGATGGTCTGGCCGATGTTGCTCGCCTGCATCTGCGAGAGCATGGGCGTGACGACGCTCTGCTGGTCGATGACGTAGCTGGGCCGCGTCACGGCCAGCGCCGCCGCCGCCAGCTTCGCGTTGCCGGCATGGCGCTGCAGCGTGGCCAGGCCCTCGGCCTCGCTGGTGTGGAACATGAAGCCACCGCAACGGCGCAGCTCGCGGTGCACGGCGGCCGACAGCTGCAGCAGGTCGTCCTCATCCACCTGCACGAGATGGATGCTCTCGGTGCGGCCGGCTACCGCCGCTGCGGCCGAGGCCGCCACGCCTGCCAGCTGCGCCGTGGGCACCGCGCTGGCGCTGGGCGCCACGGTGGCGTGCTTCTGCAGTTGCGCAAGGGCGGCGTCGCCCAGGCTGATCCAGACTTTGTCGCCCGCATGGGCGACGGAACATAGAGCCAGCAGGCCGGCCACGGCCAGGGGCTTGGGTTGGAAACGCATGGAGGATTCCCGATCAGGGTGGATGAACTCGGAACCCCGGCCCGGCCGGTTCATGGCCGCCGGGCACTGAACAAGGTCCCGAACGCGCGCCCGCCGACAGCGTCAACAGCGAGCGCGCCGATGCTCGGGCGACCACGCGCCGTCAGCAACGGGGGCTGGCCTGTCCCTGGATCCAGGGCCTCCCCAACACGGAGAGCACCGGCTGGCGGCACCGCGCGCAAGACCCGGCCCGAGGGCGGCCACAGCCGACAGGCCGACGGGCTGGTTTCCGACCGGGCCGCGCCGGCCCTGGGCGTGCAATGAACACCCCCACTATGGAGATCTGCATGCTCAACAAGACCTTCCTCGCCACCTGCCTGGCCGCCAGCGTCGCCATCGGCACGGCCGCCGTGCACACGACCGCTGCGGCCCAGGTGTCCGTGTCCATCCGCACGGCGCCGCCGGCGCCCAGGTACGAGGCGGTACCGGCTCCGCGCCGCGGCTACGTCTGGGTGCCGGGCTACTGGAACTGGAACGGCCATCGCCACGTGTGGCAATCCGGCGTCTGGGTCAAGGAACGCCGCGGCTATTCGTACGTGCAGCCGAACTGGGTGGAACGTGACGGCCACTGGGAACTGCACCGCGGCAACTGGGCGCGCGGCGACGCCGACCAGGACGGCGTGCCCAACGGCGCCGACCACCGCCCCAACGACCCGCATCGACGCTGAGCGTTCGCCCCCCCGTCGCGACGGGGGTACAGATTTACGTGCGATTTCCGCGCACGGTGACTTCCGGCATGGCTGCCCCCGCAGCCGCGCGGCTATGGTGCGCGCTTCGTTTTTTCCCGTACGGAGCTCTCGCTTGAACCTTCGCGCCATCGGCCTGGCTGCCGCCCTGTGCTGCGCCGGCATCGCCCACGCCGCCGCCATTCCCGACTTCGTCCCCGACATGGACACCGACCAGTCGGCCTGCACCGACTTCAACGCCTGGGCCAACAACCGCTGGATCAAGGCCAACCCCATCCCCGCCGACAAGAGCCGCTGGGGCAGCTTCGACGCGCTGGCCGAGAAGAGCCTGAATGCGCAGCGCGGGCTGGTGGAAGATGCGGCCAAGAACGCCGACGCCGCCAAGCAAGGCTCCATCGAGCAGAAGATCGGCTGGATCTACCGCGCCGCCATGGATGAGGCCGCCATCGAGCGCGCCGGGTTCGATCCCATCAAGAAAGACCTCGCCGCCATCGCTGCGCTGAAGACGCGCGCCGACGTCGTCACCTGGCTGCAGCACGCCCACGCCCGCGCCGAGACACGCGCCTTCAGCTTCGGCGTCAGCGCCGACTACAAGAACGCCAAACGCCAGATCGCGTTCGCCGGCCAGGGTGGCCTGGGCCTGCCCGGCCCCGAGTACTACAGCAAGGACGAATACGCCAAGCTGCGCGCCGCCTACGTGGCCCACATTACCAAGCTGTTCGAGCTGACCGGCACGCCGGCCGACGAGGCCGCGTCGCGCGCCAGCGCCGTGATGGCCCTGGAAACGCAACTGGCCGCAGCGTCGTTCCTGCGCGTCGAGTTGCGCAAGCCCGAGAACCAATATCACTTCGTCACCCTCGACGAGGCCAACAAGATCACCCCGCACTGGAACTGGGCGCAGTACTTCAAGGTCATGAAGGTGGACGCCGGCATCAAGAGCGCTGGCGGCTTCTCGCTGTCGCAGCCCAAGTTCTTCGCCGCGCTCGACACGCTGCTGGCCGAAGCACCCGTGGCGCAGTGGCAGGCCTACTTCGCCTTCCATGCCATCGACAGCGCCTCCCCGGCGCTCTCCAAGGCCTTCCAGGACGAGAACTTCGCCTTCTACGGCAAGACGATCAACGGCACGCCAGAGCAGGAGCTGCGCTGGAAGCGCGCACTCGCCGCCGTCAACGGCAGCATGGGGCAGGCGCTGGGCCAGCTGTACGTGAAGGCCTATTTCCCGCCCGAGTCCAAGGCACGCATGCAGGTGCTGGTGGACAACGTGCGCAACGCGCTGAAGGCCCGCATCGAGAAGCTCGACTGGATGAGCGCCGAGACCAAGGCCAAGGCCATCGCCAAGTGGCAGACCTTCCTGCCCAAGATCGGCTACCCCGACACCTGGCGTGACTGGGGCGGCCTCACCGTCTCGGCCGACAGCCACTACGCCAACCTGCGCGCCGCCCGCGCGTTCAACCAGCGCTACCAGCTGGCCAAGATCGGCAAGGCCACCGACCGCTACGAGTGGGGCATGACGCCGCAGACCGTCAACGCCTACTACAGCCCGTCCACCAACACGATCAACTTCCCCGCTGCCATCCTGCAGCCGCCGTTCTTCTACGCCAAGGGTGACGACGCCATCAACTACGGCGGCATCGGCGCCGTGATCGGCCACGAAGCCGGCCACGGCTTCGACGACCAGGGCAGTCAGTTCGACGGTGAAGGCAACAACGCCAACTGGTGGACGGCCGAAGACCGCCAGCGCTTTGAAGAGCGCGCCAACAAGCTCGTGGCCCAGGCCGACGAGTTCGCGCCCCTGCCCCAGTACCCCGACAAGCACGCCAACGGCCGGCTGACGCTGGGCGAGAACATCGGCGACCTCGGCGGCCTGAACATGGCCTACGACGCGATGCTGGCGGCCACGGCCGGCCAGCCCGACCCCATGCTCGACGGCCTGAGCCGCGACCAGCGCTTCTTCATGAACTGGGCCAAGGTCTGGGCCGGCGCCATCCGGCCCGAGGCCCAACTGGTGCGCCTGAACACCGACCCCCACGCGCCCGCCGCCTTCCGCACCAACGCCGCGCCGTCCAACATGCCGGCCTTCGCCAAGGCCTACAGCTGCAAGGCAGGCGACGCCATGGTGCGCCCTGACGACAAGCGCGTCATCATCTGGTGATCAGCCAAGCGCTGCGCGCTGGACACCCGAAGGCCTGCGATGCAGGCCTTTTTTTTCGCCGCTTCGCGCCCTCGTCACCGAGGCCCGCGATGGCAGCGCAAGCGCTTCGCACGGCTTGGCGCGAGCAAGCGCACCGCCGGGCCAGACACCTAGATTCGCGTTGACAGCCCATTAGGTCGCGTGTTGCACTGCCCCGCTGTTGCCGCGCCATGCGGCCGCCAGCATTCCTGATTCGTCGACGTTCCCACCATGTCCAGCGCGAAGGAAAGCAACCATGCCAGGCTCCCCCACACCGGCCCAGATCGCCCAGGTTCAGGAGAACATCAAGAACCTGCAGGCGCTCAATGACTACGTCTACACCTACGGTCAGAACAAGATCCTCAACGCCTATCTGCTGCTCTCCGAGCAGGACAACAGCGACCTCGGGCTCAATATCGGCCTGAACATCCTGGAAGGCGTTTTCTGGGCCGTCGGCTCGGAGTTCGGCCCGGTCGGCAACTTCCTGGCCTCGTTCGGCTCGGGCATGGTGTCGTACTGGGCGTCCAGCGCCAACACGCCGCCAAGCCTGAACACGACGTTCTCGGACATGATCAACCGCATCAGTGCGACGTTCCAGGCCTTCGACGCTCAGATGGCCGTCTACTACAACAACGTCGCCGGCAACTGGAACACGTCGTTCAGCTTCAACGGCAAGACGGGCACGCTCTCCGATCTCGCGACGATGACGGTGCCCACCGAGCACGACACGGCCTTCCAGCCGCTGGCAGCGGCGGGCATCTTCGCCCTCGACCAGCAGATCTGGAAGACGGTCATGCAGAAGAACTACGTCGTGACCTTCTGGGACGGGCAGCCAGTGATCTTTCCGGGCGAACAGAACAACCCGCCGGTCTCATGGGCGCAGGGCTTCATTGCCGTCAACCCGGCCTACAGCGTCGGCTGGAACTGGCACAACAGCTCCGGCTGCGGTGACACCAACGGCTGGGAAATCCAGGAATACAACATCGGCACGGGGGCCGGATTTTTCAGCGACGGCTCGATGAGCAATGCCGCCTGCGCCTATCTGTTCATCGACAGCTGCGGCGGCCAGGTCATCAACGCCCACGGGCTGTTCTATCGCAACGACGTCTTCAACAACCTGGGCATCACCCACAAGACGCAAATCGTGCCGTCGGGCGGCATCCCGGTGGCGGCGACACAGCTCTCGGTGGGCTACCTGCGGGCCATGAAGGAAGGGCGCACGCTGGGCAAGCTCATCGAGCGCGAGGGACGGGAGTCGGTCCAGCAGCGCATCGTCGAGAAGGCTCACGCCGACTCGGTGTTCGCCCGCAACCTCGCCATGCGCCCGCGCCAGACGCTGGAAACCTTCCTCGGGGTCAAGATCCCCGAGGTGGTGAACCTGAGCGTGGTGGTCGAGGACGGCCGAACCTTCGGGCTGGTCGTGCCGGCGAAGAAGCCGGATCAGCCGGGCCTGCTGACTTGAGGGGCGCGGCGCTCTCGGGCGCGCGTCTCCTCAGAAGACAGGGATCAGGTGCGGGCGGCCGGCCACGAGCGTGACCACACGGCGAGGCAGATGCAGCAGCGGCGTGGTGCCGGCACGGGTGGCCCGGGCCACGGCGGCCTGCGCGGCCTGCAGCAGCGCCGGCAGCGTGGGGCGCTCGCCACGGCATTGCGAGCGCGGGATGACGAGCGCGAGATCCAGGCTGCTGGCGCCACCGGCGTCCGGCGCTTCAACTTCCAGCCGCGCGTTCACGACCACCGTCGAGGGCGTGCTCAGGCACAGATCGAGATCCGCCGCGACGATGTCGTCGTCGGCCACCGGCAGCGGGTGCAGCACCGGCGCTTCGGGAGAGAAATTCTTCAACATGGCGAGCATCATGCAAACGGCATGTGACAGTTGCCATCGGGCGCGCTGCCGGGCGCCTGTAGGACGAGGCCGACTCAGCCCGCGCCCAGCGGCCGCACCAGCCGCACGGTGGGCCGCGCGAACAACCGCCCGATGAGGGTGCGCGCGAAGAAATAGTCGTTGCGCAGCTTCTCGCCCAGCGCATCCAGCCCGACGCGGCCGGTCGGATCGCAGGGGATGTCCAGGCCGGCATCGCCGGCGCTCAGCGGCTCGAAGTGCAGCAGGTGGGTGGCCTCTGCCGGGGCGGTATCGGGCTTGGCGAACATCGTGACCTCCATCGAGCGTGACGACAACACGAGCCCAATGTGCCGCTGCGCTGCGGGCCGGGCTGTAGGCGGCAGGGCCCGCCACGGGCCGCGCGCGTCGCGTGCCGCTGTAGGACGACACGCGGCACTCGGCACTCGGGCTCACAGCAGGCTGACGCCCGCAAGGTTCAGCAGCGAGGTCTCGCGCATCAGGCGAACGAAGTCCGCCAGAAACGGCTTGGCCGCCAGCCCGGCGGTGCTGACGGCGTACAGCCGCCCCGTGAGCCCACCCTCCCCGATGCGCTGGCGCGCCACATAGCCGCGCGCCAGGTAGCCCTCCACGGCCCACAACGGCAACGCCGCCACGCCGCGCCCGCTGGCGACGAGTTGCAGCATGGCCACCGTCAGCTCGCTGGTGCGGCGCGGCGGCACGATGCCGGCCGGCTGCAACACGCGGCGCACGAGGTCGAGCATCTCGTCGGGGACGGGGTAGGTGATGAGCGTCTGGTCGGCGAAATCCGCCGCCGCCAGCCAGGGCTTGGCGAGCAAGGCATGACCCTTGGGCAGCAGCGCGACGATCTCGAAGCTGAAGAGCGGGTGCACGGCAACGCCGGTCTCATCGGCATCCACATCCGACACGATGGCCAGCTCGGCACGGTCCTGATGCAGCAGCCCCACGGGGTCGGCCTGAAAGCCGGACACGATGTCCAGCTCCACCTCCGGCCACCGCTCGCGAAACGCGTCCATCGCCGGCATCAGCCAGTCGAAACAGGTGTGGCATTCCACGGCGATGCGCAGTTGGCCTGCGGAGCCGTCCACCAGCCGGCGCGCATCGCGCTCGGCCTCGTCCACCTGCGGCAGCACGGCGTCGGCCAGTTTCAGCAGCCGCTGCCCCACGGCCCCGAACACCAGCGGGTTGCTTTTGCGCGCGAACAGCTCGGCGCCGTAATGCTCCTCCAACCCCTTGAGCTGGTGGGACAGCGCGGACTGCGTCAGGTTCAGCAACTGCGCCGCGCGCGACAGGTTGCCGGCCTCGCGCAGCGCCAGCAGGGTTCGCAGATGACGCAGCTCCAGCGGCGTTTGCATGAATAGAACTTGTGACGATCCAGAAAAAGTTTCGTTTGAATCATAGACAAGAACTGCCGATCATCACGAATCAGTTTCAGCATGACCAGATTCATCATGATCAAGACTCATATTCTCGGCTTCCCACGCATGGGCGAACAGCGCGAGCTCAAGACGGCGCTGGAGAGCCACTGGCGTGGCGACATCACCGCCGACGAGCTGGAAGCGCAGGCGGCCGCCTTGCGCGCCAGGCACTGGGCGCTGCAACTGCAAACTGGGCTGGATCACGTCACCGTGGGCGACTTCGCGCTCTACGACCACGTGGCCCACCTGATCCAGCTGTTGGGCTGCGAGCCGCGGCGGTTCGGCTTCACCGGCCAGGAAACCCCGCTGCAGCGCTATTTCGCCATGGCACGCGGTACGGCGATCCACGCTCACACATCGAGCTGCGGCTGCGGGGCCACCAGCGGCGACGGCACACCGGCGCTGGAGATGACGAAATGGTTCGACACGAACTACCACTACCTCGTGCCCGAGTTCGACAGCGCGACGGCCTTCCAGCTGAACGCCGACCGGCTGCTGGCGGAGGTGGACGAAGCCATCGCCCTGCCCGCCAGCCCCAAGGTGGCGCTGCTGGGCCCGGTCAGCTTCCTGTACCTGGGCAAGAGCAAGGAGGACGGCTTCGACCGACTCGCGCTGCTCACGCGCCTGCTGCCCGTCTATGAACAGCTGCTGACCCGCCTGGCCGCGCGCGGCGTGACCTGGGTGCAACTGGACGAACCCATCCTCGGGCTGGACCTGGGCCCAGCCTGGCAGGACGCGCTGCGCCAGGCCTATGCGCGCCTGGGCGTCGTCGGCCAGCCGCTGCTGCTGGCGACCTACTTCTCGCCGCTGGCCGACAACCTCGACCTGGCCTGCGAGCTGCCAGTGGCTGGCCTGCACGTGGACGCCGTGCGCGCACCGCAGGAATTGCTGCCCGTGGCCCGCCGCCTGCCGCTGGACCGCGAGCTGTCGGTGGGCATCATCGACGGGCGCAACATCTGGCGCGCCGACCTCGACGCGGCGCTGGTGCAGCTGCACCAGGTGCAGGCACTGCGCGGCGGCCGCCTGTGGGTGGCGCCATCGTGCTCGCTGCTGCACGTGCCGTTCAGCCTGCGCCACGACAAGGCGCTGGATGCGGAGCTGCAGAGCTGGCTCGCCGGCGCGGTGGAAAAGCTCGAAGAACTCCGCGTGCTCAAGCGGGCGCTGTGGGGCGACGAAACCGGCGTGGCCCACGAGCTGGCCGAGGCACGCATCGCGCGCGCTAACCGCGTCAGCAGCCGGCGCGTGCGCAATGCCAGCGTTGCCGCCCGCCTCGCCGCGCTGCCGGCCGGTGCCGATCAGCGCCGCTCGCCCTTCCCTGCCCGCCAGGCAGCGCAACGTGAGCGCCTGACGTTGCCCGCGTTTCCCACCACCACGATCGGCTCCTTCCCGCAAACGTCCGAGATCCGCGCCGCACGCGCCGCCTTCAAGCGCGGCACACTCGCCGAGGCGGCCTACCGCGACGCCATGCAGCGGGAAATCCGGCTCGCCGTCAGCAAGCAGGAGGCGTTAGGCCTGGACGTGCTGGTACACGGCGAAGCTGAGCGCAACGACATGGTGGAGTACTTCGGCGAACAGCTCTCGGGCTTCGCCTTCACCGCCAACGGCTGGGTGCAAAGCTACGGCTCACGCTGCGTGAAACCACCCGTGCTGTTCGGCGATGTATCCCGCCCCAAGGCCATGACGGTGGACTGGACCGTGTTCGCCCAGAACCTCACGCGCAAGCCGATGAAGGGCATGCTGACCGGCCCCATCACCATCCTGCAGTGGTCGTTCGTGCGTGACGACCAGCCACGCGCCGACACGGCGCTGCAGATCGCGCTGGCCATCCGCGACGAGGTGGAGGACCTGGAAGCCGCCGGGATCGCCGTCATCCAGATCGACGAACCGGCCATCCGCGAAGGCCTGCCACTGCGCCGTGCGGCGTGGCCCGAGTACCTCCATTGGGCGACGCGGGCCTTCCGCGTGTCCGCCAGCGCGGTGCGCGACGACACGCAGATCCACACCCACATGTGCTATTCGGAGTTCAACGACATCCTGCCCGAGATCGCCACCATGGATGCCGACGTCATCACCATCGAGACGAGCCGTTCCGACATGGAACTGCTGCGCGGTTTCGGACAGTTTCAGTACCCCAACGAGATCGGCCCGGGCGTGTACGACATCCACTCGCCACGCGTGCCCGAAACGGCCGAGATGCTGCGGCTGCTGACGAAGGCCGCCGAGGTCATTCCGGCAGAGCGGCTGTGGGTCAACCCCGACTGCGGTCTCAAGACGCGCGCCTGGCCCGAGACCGAGGCGGCGCTTGCACGCATGGTGGAGGCAGCGCGCAGCCTGCGCCTGACGGCGACGGCAAGCCACTAACGCCACCTTGACAAGCACCAACAATCACTAACGAGGCCGTGATGCGCCATCTCGGCAGCACCATTGCCGCCGGCTCGCAAGGCATGGGCGGGCCATGCGCGATACCCCGCCAGCGGAGGCGGGGTATCTGCGCGACGCCGCTCAAGAAATATTTTGTCTGGCGCTGCCAAATACTCGCGACCGGGAGATTCCGCAAGCCCTCCCGGGTTACGAAGAACCCGATCCAGGGGACGCGAAAATCCCGGCATGAACCCGTTTGTTTTATAGGGGGTCGGTGGTTGACGCTCGTCTGTAATCGGACGAGCATGCAGGCCATTGATTCACGGCCGGTACAGGCGGAATCAATCTCGGGAACCCGCCTGGGTCGAGATTCCCGAGCCGGTTCTCTTGGCGCTGATGGCCGCGTCTGCTGCGCAGGCATCAGCGGTTGATTGCAACAACGCGAGGTTGAAGGTCCAAGACGGTTGGGCTTTTTTTGAAACCTTGGTGACAGCGTTGTCCATAACGAGAAGATCTGGCAGTAGTTATCGGGGGGCGGCAGTAAAGCCCGGAGCGGCTGGAAAAGCAGCCGGGCGAGCGGCTGCATGGATGTCTGGCAGCCGGAAGTCCAGCAACAAAACCCGGAGACAAACCGTATGAGCACGATCAAGCAAGGCCGCCGCCCGCAGGCGCGCTGGGCCGCCCCCATGCTGGCTTTGGCCCTGGCCGCCTGCGGTGGCGGCGACACCTCCCGCCCGGCCGCTTCGGCGATGGACGCGAGCACAGGCGGCATGGCCAAGGCGATGGCCGTGACGCCAGCGGCCGCAGCCCCGGCCTACAACTACGCGGAGGCCTTGCAGAAGGCCATCCTCTTCTACGAGGCGCAGCAGTCGGGCAAGAAGCCCGACTGGAGCCGCGTCAGCTGGCGTGGTGACTCCCGGCTGACCGACGGCAGCGACGTGGGCCTGGACCTCTCCGGTGGCTGGTACGACGCCGGTGACCACGTGAAGTTCGGCTTCCCCGCCGCGTGGACGGCGACACAGCTCGCCTGGGGCGCGCTGGAGTTCGAAGCCGGACACAAGGATGCCGGCCAGCACGACGCGCTGCTGCGCAACCTGCGCTGGATCAACGACTACTTCATCAAGGCCCACCCGAGCGCCAATGTGTTCTACGGCCAGGTGGGCAACGGCAGCACCGACCACAGCTGGTGGGGCCCGGTGGAGGTCTATCCCAAGGCCGCGCCGGCCTACAAGATCGACGCTACCTGCGGTGGCTCGGACCTCGCAGGCGAAACCGCCGCGTCACTGGCAGCCGCCTCCATGGTGTTCAAGACCAGCGATCCGACCTACTCCGCCACCCTGCTGACGCACGCTCGCCAGCTCTTCACGCTGGCCGACACCAAGCGTCAGAAGTACGTGGAGTGCATCACCGACGCGCAGGGCTTCTACAACTCCTGGTCGGGCTACAACGACGAGCTCGCCTGGAGCGCCATCTGGCTCTACCGCGCCACCGGCGAGGCGGCCTACCTGGACAAGGCCGAGGGCTTCGTCGGCAGTTTCGGCACCGAGGGGCAGACCTCCTTCCTGCCTTACAAGTGGACGCAGGACTGGGACAGCAAGCACTACGGCAGCTACCTGCTGCTGGCGCGCCTGACCGGCAAGCAGAAGTACAAGGACGCGATGGAGCGCAACCTGGCGTACTGGACGACGGGCACGCCCGAGGGTGAGCGCGTGACCTACACGCCCGGCGGCCTGGCCTGGCTGTCATCGTGGGGTTCGCTGCGCTATGCGCTCAATGAATCCTTCATCGCGCTGGTCTACGCCAAGGACGTGGCCGACGCCACCAAGCAGCAGCGTTACCGCGACTTCGCGATGCAGCAGCTGAACTACGCGCTGGGCAGCAACCCGCGCAACAGCAGCTACCTGATCGGCTTCGGCGCCAACCCGCCGCAGCACCCGCACCACCGCACGGCGCACGGCTCCTGGGCCGACAGCCAGAGCGTACCGACCAACCACCGCCACGTGCTGTACGGCGCGCTGGTGGGCGGCCCCAATGCCAGCGACGCCTACACCGACTCGATCTCCGACTACGTCTCCAACGAGGTCGCCATCGACTACAACGCCTCCATCGTCGGCGTGCTCGCCGCCGCGCAGCAGCTCTTCCCGGGCAGCGTACCGTTGGCGAACTTCCCGCAGGCCGAGGTGGCGTCCGAGGACGAATACTTCGTCGAGGCATCGCTGAACAGCACGGGCACGACCTACACCGAAGTGAAGGCGCTGGCCAACAACCGCAGCGGCTGGCCCGCCCGCGTGACCGACAAGCTCAGCCTGCGCTACTACGTGGACCTGAGCGAAGTCATCGCCGCCGGCCGCAGTGCGGCCGACATCAAGGTGTCGTCCAACTACGCCGATGGCGGCGTGGCGCGCGGCCTGGTGCGCTGCGGCACCAGCAACCTCTACTACGCCAGCGGCGACTTCAGCGGCACCAAGATCTATCCCGGCGGCCAGTCTGCCTACAAAAAGGAGATCCAGATCCGCATCGCCGCGCCCGACAGCACCACCTTCTGGAACCCCGTCAACGACCCGTCCTACACAGGGCTGGGCGCGCCCGGCAGCACGGCCGTCAAGGTCGCGAACATCACGCTCTACGACGATGGCCGCAAGATCTGGGGCAACGAACCTGCGGCTTGCGGCGGCGTGGTGCTGCCGGTGCCGGCAACGCCGACCGGCCTCGCGGCTGCGGCCGGGGTGGGCAGCATCAGCCTGAGCTGGTCGGCCGCCACCAACGCCACCGGCTACACGCTCAAGCGCTCCACCACGGGCACGGCCGGCAGCTTCGCGCTGCTCGCCTCGCCCACGGGCACGAGCTACGTGGACAGTGGCCTGGCCGGCAACACGCGCTACTACTACACGGTCAGCGCACGCAACGACTCGGGCGAGAGCGCCGCCAGCGACCCGGTCTGGGCCACCACACCGGTCGGCCCACCGGCCGCACCCGCGCCAACGGCCACGGCCGGTAACGCCACGGTGACGCTCAACTGGGCCACCGTCGCCGGCGCCGCCAGCTATGAAATCTCGCGCGCCACCAGCGCCACCGGCAGCTACGCCTCGCTCGCCAGCGGCCTCAGCGTGCTGACCTACGTGGACAGCGGCCTCACCAACGGCAGCACCTACTTCTACAAGGTGGGCGCAAGAAACACGGCCGGAGTCACGCTCTCCGACCCTGTCTCCGCCACGCCCAGCGGTGGTGGTGGCGGCGGTGGCGGCAGCAGCAACTGCACGCTGACGCTGGATTCGACCAACGACTGGGGCAGCGGCCAGGTGTTGCGTGTATTGCTCAGCAACACCGGCACGACGGCCATCACCGGCTGGGGCTTCAGCTTCACGGAGAGCAACCCCTTCACGTCAACGAACAGCTGGAGCGGCACCTTCACCGTCACCGGCACCCAGGTGAGCTACACGCCCGCCAGCTGGAACGCGAGCGTGCCGGCCGGCGGCAACATCGACGCCGGCATGCAGCTCACCTACAGCGGCGCCAAGCCCGTGCCCGGCGCCGTCACGATGACGGGCGCCAGCTGCAGCGTCGTCATCAAGTAAGCCTTCCCATCCCCCCCAAAGCCCGCCGACCGCGCGGGCGGGGCAACTCACGCCCGCGTTTTGACGGGCAACCGGAGACCACCATGTCCAGCTTCCTTCGCAAGGCCGCCCTGGCCGCTGCCCTCGCCTGCGCCTTCAGCGCCCAGGCGCAGACCGACTACAACCAGCGCTTCTTGACGCAGTACAACAAGATCAAGAACCCCGCTAACGGCTACTTCAGTGCCGAAGGGGTTCCGTACCACTCCGTCGAGACACTGATCGTCGAGGCACCCGACCACGGTCACGAGACCACCTCCGAGGCCTACAGCTTCTGGCTCTGGCTCGAAGCCCAGTACGGCCGCGTCACCGGCGACTGGGGCCCGCTGAATGCTGCCTGGGCCAACATGGAGAAGTACATCATCCCGGGCACCAAAGACCAGCCCACCAACAGCTTCTACAACGCCACCAAGCCCGCCTCCTACGCCGGCGAGTACGCGCTGCCCAAGAACTACCCCTCGCCACTGGAGTTCAGCACCCCCGTCGGGCAAGACCCGATCGGCAATGAACTGGCTTCCACCTACGGCAGCCGCGACATCTACGGCATGCACTGGCTGATCGACGTCGACAACTGGTACGGCTACGGTTTCTGCGGCGACGGCGTCACCAAGCCCGCCTACATCAACACCTTCCAGCGTGGCGCACAGGAGTCCGTGTGGGAGACCGTGCCCCATCCGTCCTGCGAGACCTTCAAGTGGGGCCGCACCGGCGGCACTCAGGGCTTCCTGAGCCTGTTCACGGGCGATTCCAACTACGCCAAGCAATGGCGTTACACCAACGCACCTGACGCCGACGGCCGCGCCATCCAGGCCATCTACTGGGCCAACATCTGGGCCACCGAACAAGGCAAGGGCGCCGCCGTGGCCGACCTCGTCAAGAAGGCCGCCAAGATGGGCGACTTCCTGCGCTACGCGATGTTCGACAAATACTTCAAACGCATCGGCAACTGCGTGGGCCCCACCACCTGCCCGGGCGGCACGGGTGCTGCCGACGGCAACGGCCTGCGCGACAACCAGCACTACCTGATGTCCTGGTACTACGCCTGGGGCGGCGCCACGGACTCCTCAGCCGGCTGGGCCTGGCGCATCAGCTCGTCGCACAACCACTTCGGCTACCAGAACCCGTTCGTCGCCTGGACGCTGTCCACCCAGACCGCCTTCAAGCCACTGTCACCGTCGGCCGCAGGCGACTGGGGCAAGAGCTTCACGCGGCAGATGGAGTTCTATCGCTGGCTGCAGTCCGCCGACGGCGCCATTGCCGGCGGTGCCACCAACAGCTGGAACGGCAACCATGAACAGCCGCCGGCCGGCACGCCCACCTTCTACGGCATGTTCTACGACGAGGCACCGGTCTACCGCGACCCGGCCTCCAACACCTGGTTCGGCTTCCAGGTCTGGTCCATGGAGCGCGTGGCCGAGCTCTACCACGTGAGCAACGACGCCCAGGCCAAGGCACTGCTCGACAAGTGGGTGCCCTGGGCCATCGCCAACACCCGCCTGCTCGCCGACGGCAGCTACGAGATCCCCTCGTCGCTGCAATGGTCGGGCAAGCCCGACACGTGGAACCCCGCCAACCCCGGCGCCAACGCCAACCTGCGCGTGACGGTGACCGAGTTCACCAACGACGTCGGCACCGCCGCCGCCTATGCGCGCACGCTGAGCTACTACGCCGCCAAGTCGGGCAACGCCGCGGCCAAGACGACCGCCCGCGAACTGCTGGACCGCATGTGGGCCAAGTACCAGGACACCAAGGGCGTGGCCGTGGGGGAGAAGCGCAAGGACTACCTGCGCTTCGACGACGCCTACAACGCCGCCACCGGCGACGGCGTCTACATCCCGCCGGGCTGGACCGGCACCAACGCCCAGGGCGCGACGCTGGACAGCAACGCCACCTTCCTCAGCATCCGGCCCAAGTATCAGCAAGACCCCGACTTCGCCAAGCTCAACACCTACCTCGCCGGCGGTGCGGAACCCACCTGGACCTACCACCGCTTCTGGGCGCAAGCCGACATCGCGCTGGCCCAGGCCGACTACGGCCGCCTCTTCCCGGCGACGGGCCCGGCCATCGTCGTGTCGTCCAGCGCGCTGACGGTGCCCGAGGGCGGCTCGGCCAGCTTCGGTGTGTCGCTGTCCGAAGCGCCGACGGCCAACGTGACCGTGGCGGTCGCCAAGGCCGCCGGCGGTGACGCGGACCTGACCGCCGGCACCAGCACCCTCGTCTTCACGCCAGCCAACTACGCCACCCCGCAACTCGTCAGCGTGTCCGCCGCGACCGATGCCGATGCGCTCAACGGCAGCGCCACGTTCACGCTGAGCGCAGCGGGCCAGACCGGCGCCAGCGTGGTCGCCACCGAGAAGGACGCGGACATCGTCGTGCCGGTGGACCTGATCGTCTCGGCCACGGCCGTGTCCGTCCCCGAGACCGGCACGCAGACCTTCACCGTGAAACTGGGCGCAGCACCCACGGCCAACGTCGCGGTCATGGTGGCACGCACGGCGGGCGACACCGACATCTCGGTGTCCGGCGGCAGCAGCCTGACCTTCACGCCGGCCAACTGGTCCACCGCCCAGACCGTGACGCTGGCGGCCGCCAAGGACGCCGACTCCGCCAACGGCACCGCCACCGTCAGCGTCAGCGCGGCCAACGCGGCCACGCGCACGGTCACGGCCACGGAGGTGGACAACGACGTGAAGACCTGCGCCGTCCTCTTCGACACCACCAACGACTGGGGTAGCGGCCAGGTGCCGACGATCAAGCTCAGCAACCTGGGCACGACGCCGCTGTCCGGCTGGTCGGTCAGCTTCACCGAGAGCAACGCGTTCACGCTGGCGAACTCCTGGAGCGGCACCTTCGCCGTGAACGGGCGCACCATCACGATCACGCCGGCGCCGTGGAACGGCACCATCGGGCCCAACAGCTCGGTGGACCTGGGCATGCAGCTGACCTACTCGGGCGCCAAGCCCGTGCCGACCGGCCTGAGCTGGGCCGGCCTGAGCTGCGACATCACCGTGAAGTAAGCCTCCCCGGGGCGGCACACCGCCGCCCCGGCCTTCGCGCAAAGGCCACATCCATGAACAAGACCCTCCTCACGCTGGCACTGCTCGCCGCCGCGGCTGCCGGCGGCTTCGCCGTGCTGACCGCACGCGACCTGGACCGGCGCGAACAAGATGTCCTCAGCCGCTGGACCGAGCTGCACCGCGCCGAGCAGGCGCAGTTCGCCGAGATGCCCGCCGTCCTCGCGCTGGCCGACGCGCAGCCCGCACTCGACGCGGCGGTGCGCACCAACGCCCGCTCGCGCTGCAACCTGCTCGCCCAGTTCGACAGCGGCGGCCCCGTCATCGACGACGCGCGGCGCTTCGATCTCTACAAACAGGTGCGCGCCGAGTGCACCGGCGGGCTGTTCCGGCTGCTGGCCGCGCTGCGCGACGCCCCGCCGCTAGCCGCAGACAGCCACGTGCAGGCGCTGGGCCGGTCCCTGACGCAGGGCCAGGCCACGGTAGACAGCGCCCGCGAACGCTACCGCCAGGCACTGGCGGCCTACAACGAAGGCATCCAGCACCTGCCGCGCGGTCTGGCCGCCAGGCTGCTCGGATACGAGGAGCGGCCGGATTTCGTTCGCTACGCCGACGCTGGCCGCTGACGCCCCTCTTCCTCCACGCAAGGAGACCCTCAATGAAGCGATTCATCGCCCGCCTGCGCACGCTGGCTGCGGCTGGCTTCGGCTGTGCCCTGCTCATGCCGACGGCCCATGCGGCCCTCACGCTCACGCCCAAGATCAACGCCTGGAGCGGCGGCTTCTGCGTCTCGGCCATGATCGCCAACACCAGCAACGCCCCCGGCGGGGCTTGGACGCTGACCTTCGACCTGCCCGGCGGCCAGGTCACCAGCAGCTGGAATGCCGTCTTCACCAACAGCGGCAGCACGTACACCGCCAAGGGGCTGAGCTGGAACTCGCCGCCGCAGGCCAACCAGCAGTTCGAGGTGGGCTTCTGTGGCAACGGCACCGCACCGCTGACCACGGCGTTCAATCTGACCGAAGAGGGCGCCAGCTCCGGCGGCGGAGGTGGGGGCGGCACCACACCGACCGACGACCTCAACATCGGCCCCAAGGGCGACTTCAAGCCGCCTTTCAGCGTCAGCGGCAACAAGATCGTCGACGCCAACGGCGCCACCGTGTCGATGCGCGGCGTGAACTGGTTCGGCTTCGAGACGCCCGACAACATCGCCCACGGGCTGTGGTCGCGCGGCTACAAGGACATGATCCAGCAGATGCAGACCCTGGGCTTCAACGCCGTGCGGCTGCCGTTCTGCCCGAAGGCGCTGCATGCCACCTCCTACACCGGCAGCGTGGAGTCCTCGCTGAACCCCGACCTGAAGGGCAAGACGCCGCTGCAGGCCATGGACCGGCTCATCGGCGAGATGGCCAGCCGCGGCATGTACGTGCTGCTCGACCACCACCGCCCCGACTGCAATGCCATCTCCACCACGCCGCAGATCCCCGGCTACTCGCTGGACGACTGGGTCAACGATCTCGTCTTCGTCGCCACGCGCTACAAGAATGTCGCCAACGTCATCGGCATCGACCTGAAGAACGAGCCCCACGCCGACTACGGGCACGGGGCGCACTGGGGCAACGGCGACATCGCCACCGACTGGAAGCTCGCCGCCGAGCGCGCCGGGGCCGCCGTGCTGGCCGCAAACCCGAAGGCCCTCATCTTCGTGGAGGGCATCTCGGACAACGGCGGCATCTGCGAGTCGACCTACGGCCACTGGTGGGGCGGCAACATCGAGCCGGTGGAGTGCTACCCCATCGACGCAGCCAAAGTGCCCCGCAGCAAGCTCGTGCTGTCGCCACACATCTACGGGCCGGACGTCGCCGCGCAGGCGTACTTCCAGGCGTCGGCGGGGTTCCCGGACAACATGCCGGGCATCTGGCAGCAGCAATTTGGCCGCTTCATGGGCAGCTACGCGGTCGTGCTGGGCGAGTTCGGCGGCAGGTTCGGCGGTGCCGACCAGGTTTGGCAGACCCGCTTCGTCGACTGGCTCAAGTGCAAGGGCGTCCGCAACTTCTTCTACTGGTCGTGGAACCCCAACAGCGGCGACACCGGCGGCATCCTGCAGGACGACTGGCTCACGGTGAACACCGGCAAATACAACAACCTCAAGCGCCTGTGGGACGGCTCCACCACCAACACCGGCATTTGCACACCCTGAGCCTCGCGGCGTGCTGATGCCAGATGCCGGCCAGCAGTGATGCTCGCCGGCATGTTCATGTCTGCTTGATGACCACGAATGAAAACCAACTGATCGGTCGGTGACTTAACCTGCGTCAAATGGTGTGCGCGTCGGGCCGCCTACATTGGCAACGCCTGGCTCGCGGCGAGCCAGGCGACACAGGGAGTCCGCATGACCGACACGCTAGCCCGCTCACCCACCGAACGCCTGGACGATCTGTTTCACGCGACGCTGGCGCGGGGCACGCGCTCACTGTCGCTCATCGCACCGGGCCTGGCGCTGGCCGACTGGGCCACGCACCTGGCGCTGTCGCCGGGCCGCTGTGCCGAGCTCGGCACGCTAGCCCAGCAGCAGGCCCGCGCCTGGGCCGACTATGCGCTGCAGAGCGCTGCGGCCACGCTGCAACTGCCCGGTTCGGAGACGGCCAGCCCGCCCGAGGCGCCGCTGGCCGACCGGCGCTTTGCGGCACCGGATTGGCAGCGCTGGCCCTTCAATGTGATGCAGCAGGCCTTCGTGCTGCAGGAGGCCTGGTGGGCACAGGCGACGGGGCCGGTCTGGGGTGTCGAGAAGCACCACACCGACTTGATGAGCTTCTGGACCCGCCAGTGGCTGGACGTGGGCTCGCCGGCCAACCTGCCCTGGACCAACCCGCTGGTGCTGCGCCGCGCGGCCGAACAGGGTGGCCAGAACTTCCTGCGCGGTCTGCAGGACTGGCTGGACGACGCACAGCGCCTGCAAAGCGGCGCGCCGCCCGCCGGCACCGAGGCCTTCGCCGCCGGCCGCAACCTCGCGATGACGCCCGGCCAGGTCGTCTGGCGCAACGAGCTGATGGAGCTGATCCAGTACACGCCGCAGACAGAACAGGTGCACGCCGAGCCGCTGCTCATCGTGCCGGCCTGGATCATGAAGTACTACATCCTCGACCTGGCGCCCGGCAGCTCGCTGATCGAGTACCTCGTGCGCCAGGGCCACACCGTGTTCGCGATCTCCTGGAAGAACCCGGGCGCCGAGCAGCGCGAGCTGGGCATGGAGGACTACCTGCAGCTGGGCATCGCCGAGGCGCTGCGTGTCATCAACGCCGTCGTGCCTCGCCAGCCCGTGCATGCGGTGGGTTATTGCCTGGGCGGCACGCTGCTGGCGCTGGCCGCCACGGCCATGGCCCGCGACGGCGATGCGCGGCTGGCCTCGCTGACGCTGTTCGCCGCGCAGACGGACTTCAGCGAACCCGGCGAGCTGAGCCTGTTCATCGACGAAAGCCAGCTGGGCATGCTGGAGGCGCAGATGAAGGAGACCGGCTATCTGCGCGCCGAGCAGATGGCCGGCGCCTTCCAGATGCTGCGCTCCTACGACCTGCTGTGGTCGCGCCTGGTGCAGGACTACCTGCTGGGCGACCGCACACGGCTGAATGCGCTGATGGCCTGGAATGCCGACTCCACGCGCATGCCTGCCCGCATGCACAGCGACTACCTGCGCCAGCTGTTCCTGCGCAACGACCTCGCCGAAGGCCGCTACGAGGTCGGCGGCCACGCCGTCGCGCTCAGCAGCCTGCACCTGCCGCTCTATCTTGTCGGCACCGAGACCGACCACGTCGCGCCGTGGCGTTCGGTCTACAAGCTGCATCACCTGTGCCCGGCCGAGATCCGCTTTGCGCTGACCAGCGGCGGCCACAACGCCGGCGTCGTCAACCCGCCGGGCGACGGCCACCGCCATTACCGCGCCGCCACCGCCGCGCCCGGTCAGCCCTATGTCGCCCCCAATGACTGGCTGGCCGCCACACCCGCGCAGGAAGGCTCGTGGTGGCCCGACTGGGCCGCCTGGCTGCAGGCCCGCAGCGGCCCCCTGGTGAAACCGCCCCGGCTGGGCGCCAAGACGGCACCGCCGCTGGGCGACGCGCCGGGCCTGTACGTGATGGAGCGCTGACATGAGTGGCGAACTGCAAGGCCGCCGCGGCCTCATCGTCGGCATCGCCAACGACCAGAGCATCGCCTGGGGTTGTGCCCGCGCCTGCCGGGCCGCAGGCGCCGAGCTCGCGCTGACCTGGCTCAACGACAAGGCGCGGCCGCATGTCGAGCCGCTGGCCGACCAGCTCGGTGCCACGCTGCGCCTGCCGCTGGACGTGGAGCGCCCCGACGAGCTGGAGGCCGTGTTCGCCGCCATCGACAACACCTGGGGCGGGCTGGATTTCCTCGTGCACTCCATCGCGTTCGCGCCCAAGGCCGACCTGCAGGGCCGCGTCGTCGACAGCAGCGCGGCCGGCTTCGCGCGGGCCATGGACATCTCCTGCCACTCCTTCCTGCGCATGGCGCGCCTGGCCGAACCGCTGATGACCCAGGGCGGCAGCCTGGTCACGATGAGCTACCTCGGCGCCGAGGAGGTGGTGGCCAACTACGGCCTCATGGGGCCGGTCAAGGCGGCGCTGGAATCCAGCGTGCGCTATCTGGCCGCCGAGCTGGGCCCCAAGGGCATCAGCGTGAACGCGGTGTCGCCCGGGCCCATGGCCACGCGCGCCGCCTCCGGGCTGCCGCATTTCGACGAACTGCTCGAGCGTTCGCGCGAACGCGCACCGCTGCGCCGGCTGGTGGACATCGACGAAGTGGGCGCGCTGTGCCGCTTCCTGGCCAGCGAACCCGGCCGCGCCCTCACCGGCAACGTGCTCTACGTCGATGCCGGCCTGCACATCCTGGGATGACCTGATGAACCGGACCCTTCCGACGGCCCTGGTGGCCGCCATGCTCGCTGGCTGCGCGCCCCTGACACCCCATCCGACGCCCGCGCACGACCTGCCCCCGCACTACGCCGGCGCCCCCAGCCAACCGGCCGCCACGCCGCCGGCCTGGGGCGATTACTTCACCGACCCGGCGCTGCAGGCCGTGATCCGGCAGGCGCTGGCCAACAACCGCGACCGCGCGCTCGCACTCGCACGGCTCGACGAGGCACAGGCGCTCGCCGGCGTGCAGGCCAGCCAGCGCCGCCCACAGGTCGCCCTCGACGCCCAGGCGCAGCGCAGCCGCGTGCCGGCAGACCTGAGCATCACGCGGCGCCCGCTACTCGGCGAGCAGTTCCAGCTGGGACTGGGGCTGGCCAGTTGGGAGCTGGATCTGTGGGGCCGCCTCGCGCGGCTCGACGACGCTGCGCGCGAGGCCTGGCTCGCCAGCGATTCGGCCGCGCAGGCGGTCACGCTGTCCCTGGTGCAACAGGTGGCCCAGACCTGGCTGCAGCTGGCCGAGCTGGACGAGCGCCTGCGGCTCGCCCGGCGCACGCTGGACAGCCGTGAGGAGTCGCTGCGCATCTTCAAGCGCCGCGTCGAACTGGGCGCCACATCGCGCCTGGCGCTGACGCAGGTGCAGCTGCTGCAGACGCAGGCCGCCGCGCTGGTGTCGCAGCTGCAGCAGCAGCGCGAGGCGCAGTGGCAGGCGCTGTCGCTGCTGGTCGGTGGCACGCCGGCCTCGGCCGAGCCCCGGCTGGCCGAACTGCCACCGCTGCAGGCCGGCCTGCCGGCAGATCTGCTGCGCCAACGGCCCGACCTGATCGCCGCCGAACACCAGCTGCTCGCGGCCGATGCCAACATCGAAGCCGCACGCGCCGCCTACCTGCCGCGCATCAGCCTGACCGCCGCCTTCGGCAGTGCCAGCGCGGAGCTGTCCGGCTTGCTGAAACCGGGCAGCAGCGCCTGGAGCCTGACCCCCGACGTGGCGCTACCGCTGCTCGACGGCGGCCGCCGCGAGCAGAACCTGGCCGTGCAGCAAGCCCGCCGCCGCCAG
Source organism: Pelomonas nitida (assembly GCF_043555975.1). Lineage (NCBI taxonomy): Bacteria > Pseudomonadati > Pseudomonadota > Betaproteobacteria > Burkholderiales > Sphaerotilaceae > Roseateles > Pelomonas nitida. Next base: position 287,315 of record NZ_JBIGIA010000003.1, read on the forward strand.
GCACTGCTGAGTTATGAGCGCGCGGTTCAACAGGCGCTGCGCGACGTCAACGACGCGTTGTCGGCCCGCCAGCACCTGGCCGAACAGCTCGCCATTGCCGATCAGACGCTGGCCACCCAGGCCGACCGCGCCCACCTGGCCCAGCGCCGCTACGACACCGGCGCCGCCGACTTCCTGCAGGTGCTCGACGCCCAGCGCGACCTGCTCGCGGCCGAGCAGCAGCAGGTCCAGGTGCGACGCGCGCTGCTGGCCAGCCAGGCCAGCCTGTACGCCGCACTCGGTGGCGGCCCGCTGCCCTCCTCCACAACCACTGCCCAACCCGCCCTCCTGGGAAGCCAGCCATGACCGCCCCGACCGCCAAGCCCGCCCTCCGAGCCCTGCTGATCCCCGCTGCGGGCGCCGTGGCCGTGCTCGCACTCGCCGCCTGGGCCTGGACACGCTGGCACGCCCCCACCCCGGGCGACGCCTTCGTGCAGGGCAACGGCCGCATCGAGGCGACCGAGATCGACATCGCCACCAAGCTGCCCGGTCGCTTGCAGGACGTCATGGTGGGCGAGGGCGACTTCGTGCGCGCCGGCCAGCCGCTCGCCCGGCTGCAGGTGCAGAGCCTGGAGGCGCAATACGCCGAGGCCCAGGCACGGCTGCGGCAGGCCGAGTCCACCGTCGACAGCGCGCAGGCCCAGATCGCCGTGCGCGAAAGCGACCGCCGCGCCGCGCAGGCCGTCGTTGCGCAGCGCGAGGCCGAGCTGGACGCCGCCCGCCGCCGCCTGTCGCGCTCGCAGGCGCTGGCCCAGGAGGGCGCGTCGTCCGAGCAGGAGCTGGACGACGACCGCGCCCGCGTGCGCAGCGTGGAGGCCGCACTGAGCGCGGCGCAGGCCCAGGTGGCCGCCGCCACGGCCGCCATCGAGGCCGCACGCACGCAGGCCGTCGGCACCAAGGCCACCGTCAAGGCCGGCAGCGCCACGGTGGACCGCGTCAAGGCCGACCTCGACGACGCGCTGCTGACGGCACCACGCGCGGGCCGCGTGCAATACCGCATCGCCGAGGCCGGCGAGGTGCTGGGCGCCGGCGGCAAGGTGCTCAACCTCGTGGACCTCAGCGATGTCTACATGAGCTTCTTCGTGCCCGAGGCCGTCGCCGGCCGGCTGGCGCTGGGCAGCGAGGTGCGCCTCGTGCTGGACGCCGCCCCCGGGCTGGTCATCCCGGCGAAGGTGTCGTTCGTCTCCAGCACCGCCCAGTTCACGCCCAAGACCGTGGAGACGGCCAGCGAACGCCAGAAGCTGATGTTCCGCGTGCGGGCCCAGATCGACCCGGCGCTGCTGCAGCGGCATGCCGACCAGGTCAAGACCGGCCTGCCCGGCGTCGCCTGGGTGCGGCTGGACGCGCAGCAGGCCTGGCCTGCCTCGCTGGCCAAGCTGGTCGACCAATGAAGCCTGCCCTCCCCCGCGCCCATAGCAGACAACGGCGATGACCGACCCGACACCCCTGGCGCGCCTGCAGGGCTTGCGCCTGCACTACGGCAAGACCCGGGCACTGGACGACGTCTCGCTGACGCTGCCGGCCGGGCGCATGCTGGGCCTCATCGGGCCCGACGGCGTCGGCAAGTCCAGCCTGCTGTCGCTGATGGCCGGCGCACGCGCGCTGCAAGACGGGCAGCTGGAGGTGCTGGGCGGCGACATGGCCTCGCGCGCGCACCGCGAAGCCGTCTGCCCCTGCATCGCCTACATGCCGCAGGGGCTGGGCCGCAACCTCTACCCGACGCTGTCGGTCGAGGAGAACCTGCAGTTCTTCGGCCGCCTGTTCGGCCACAGCGCGCCGGAGCGGCGGCGGCGCATCGACGAGCTGTGCGGCAGCACCGGGCTGCTGCCCTTCCTCGCCCGGCCTGCGGGCAAGCTGTCGGGCGGCATGAAGCAAAAGCTCGGGCTGTGCTGCGCGCTCATCCACGACCCCGACCTGCTCATCCTCGACGAGCCCACCACCGGCGTGGACCCGCTGTCGCGCGCGCAGTTCTGGCAGCTGATCGCGCGCATCCGCGCGCAGCGGCCCGGCATGAGCGTCGTCGTGGCAACGGCCTACATGGACGAGGCCGAGGGCTTCGACTGGCTGGTCGCCATGGACGCCGGCCGCGTGCTGGCCACCGGCACACCCGCCGAGCTGCGCGGCACGCATGCCGCGCTGGAGCAGGCCTTCATCGCGCTGCTGCCCGAAGAGCGGCGGCGCGGGCACCGCGAGGTCGTGGTGCCGCCGCTGGCGGCCGACGCCGATGCACAGATCGCCATCGAGGCCCGCGGGCTGACGATGCGCTTCGGCGACTTCACGGCCGTGGACCATGTCGACTTCCGCATCCGCCGCGGCGAGATCTTCGGCTTCCTCGGCTCCAATGGCTGCGGCAAGTCGACGACGATGAAGATGCTGACCGGCCTGCTCAGCGCCAGCGAGGGGCAGGCCTGGCTGTTCGGCCGCGAGGTGGACCCGCGCGACCTGCAGACGCGCGGCCGCGTCGGCTACATGACGCAGGCCTTCTCGCTCTACGGCGAGCTGACCGTGCGGCAGAACCTGGTGCTGCATGCCCGGCTGTTCGAGGTGAGCGACATCGAGCCGCGCGTGGACGAGATGCTGGCGCGCTTCGACCTGGTCGAGGTGCAGCACAGCCTGCCCGAGACGCTGCCGCTGGGCTTGCGCCAACGGCTGTCGCTGGCCGTGGCCATGGTGCACCGGCCGGAGCTGCTCATCCTGGATGAGCCGACCTCGGGTGTCGACCCGGTGGCGCGCGACATGTTCTGGCAGCTGATGGTGGAGTTGGCCCGCCGCGATGGTGTGACCATCTTCATCTCCACGCACTTCATGAACGAGGCCTTGCGCTGCGACCGCGTGTCGCTGATGCACGCCGGCCGCGTGCTCGTCAGCGACACCCCGGCCGCCATCCAGGCCTCGCGCGGTGCGGCCAGCCTGGAGCAGGCCTTCATCGCCTACCTGCAGGAAGCCGCCGGCGCCGAGGCGCCAGCCCCCCACGCGCCCGCCGCCCAGGCGCCGGCGGAGGCGGTGACGCCCGTGGCGCCTTCGCGCCGCTTCAGCCTCACGCGCGCCTGGAGCTACAGCCTGCGCGAGGCGCTGGAGCTGCGCCGCGACCCGGTACGCGCCACGCTGGCGCTGCTGGGCACGGCCATCCTGATGTTCATCATGGGCTACGGCATCAGCATGGACGTCGAGAACCTGCGCTATGCCGTGCTGGACCAGGACCAGACCGGCCTGAGCCAGAGCTACACGCAGCGCCTGGCCGGCTCCCGCTACTTTCTCGAGCAGCCACCGCTGCACGACCACGCCGAGCTCGACCGGCGCATGCGGGCCGGCGAGCTGGCCGTGGCGGTGGAGATCCCGCACGGCTTCGCGCGCGACGTGGCGCGCGGCCGCGCCGCCCAGATCGGCGTGTGGGTCGACGGCGCCATGCCGTCGCGCGGCGAGACGGCGCGCGGCTACGCCATGGCCATGCATCAGCTGTGGCTGGTCGAGATGGCGCGCGAGCGGCTGGGCGCCACGCCGGCCAGCCTCAGCAGCGTGGAGCTGCGCTACCGCTACAACCCCGACGTGAAGAGCCTGCAGGCCATGGTGCCGGCGGTCATCCCGATGCTGTTGATGATGATCCCGGCCATGCTGACCGCGCTGTCGGTGGTGCGCGAGAAGGAGCTCGGCTCCATCCTCAACCTCTACGTGACGCCGGTGCGCCGCAGCGAATTCCTGCTCGGCAAGCAGCTGCCCTATGTGCTGCTGGCCATGCTGAACTTCTTCATGCTGGTCGGCCTGGCGGTGACGCTGTTTGACGTGCCGCTGAAGGGCAGCCTGGCGGCCCTGAGCCTGGCCGCGCTGCTGTACGTCACCGCAGCCACCGGGCTCGGGCTGCTGGCCTCGACGTTCACACGCAGCCAGATCGCCGCGCTGTTCATCACGATGATCGGCACCGTCGTCCCCTGCGTGCAGTTCGCCGGCCTCATCGACCCCGTGTCGTCGCTGGAAGGCGTGGGCGCGCTCGTCGGCAAGGTCTATCCGGCTGCGCATTTCCTGACCATGAGCCGCGGCGTGTTCAACAAGGCGCTGGGCCTGCAGGACCTGGCGACCAGCCTGTGGCCGCTGGCCGTGGCCGTGCCGGTCATCCTGGGCCTGGCCATGGCGCTGTTGCGCAAGCAGGAGACCTGAGATGAGCGAGAACCCCAGTGCAGGCGCGGCGCCTGGCGCCGGCTCCGCAAGGCGCCCCGGCATGCGCCGACGGCTGAACCTCGCGCATGTCTACCGCCTCGGCGTCAAGGAGCTGTGGAGCCTGTGGCGCGACCCGATGATGCTGGTGCTCATCGTCTACACCTTCAGCCTGTCCATCTACACGGCGGCCACGGCCATGCCCGAGAGCCTGCGCCACGCGGCCATCGCCGTCGTCGACGAAGACGGATCGCCGCTGTCGGCCCGGCTGATCGCGAGCTTCTATCCGCCGCGCTTTCGCAGTCCCGACATGATCACGGCGCGCGAGATCGACGCCGGCATGGACCGCGGCGATTACACCTTCGTGCTGGTCATCCCGCCGGGCTTCCAGCGCGACGTGCTGGCCGGCCGCGCGCCAGCGCTGCAGCTCAACGTCGACGCCACGCGCATGAGCCAGGCCTTCACCGGCGGCGGCTACGTGCAGCAGATCGTGGCAGCGGAGGTGGCCGGCTTCGTGCAGCGCCACAGCGGCAGCACCGCGCCGCCGGTGGACCTGGCGCTGCGCATGCGCTTCAACCCCAACATGGAGCACAGCTGGTTCGGCTCGCTGATGGAGATCATCAACAACGTGACCATGCTCTCCATCATCCTGACCGGCGCAGCGCTGATCCGCGAGCGTGAACACGGCACCGTGGAGCACCTGCTCGTGATGCCCGTGACGCCGGGCGAGATCATGCTGGCCAAGGTCTGGTCCATGGGCCTGGTGGTGCTGCTCGCCGCGATGGCGTCGCTGACCTTCGTCGTGCAGGGCGCACTGGGCGTGCCGGTGCAGGGCTCGGTGGCGCTGTTCGGCGTGGCCGCGGCGCTGCACCTGTTCGCCACCACGTCGCTGGGCATCTTCCTGGCCACGCTGGCGCGCTCCATGCCGCAGTTCGGCATGCTGCTGGTGCTGGTGCTGCTGCCGCTGCAGATGCTGTCCGGTGGCGTCACGCCGCAGGAGAGCATGCCCGACATGGTGCGCTGGATCATGCAGGCAGCACCGACGACGCATTTCGTCGCCGCATCGCAGGCCATCTTGTACCGCGGCGCGGGGCTGGCCGTCGTGTGGCCGCAACTGCTGGCCGTGCTCGCCATCGGCAGCGTGCTCTTCATCGCCGCGCTGTCACGCTTTCGCAAGACCATCAGCCTGATGGCCTGAACCCGCACCGCCGCCCCGCCCCTAGGAGACCCATGAACACCCCGGCCCTGGACCTGCTGCGCAACCGCACGTTCGACGAGATCGCCGTCGGCGAGACCGCCACGCTCGAACGCACCGTCACCGCAGCGGACCTGCAACTCTTCGCCGTGCTCTCCGGCGACCTGAACCCCCAGCACCTGGACGCACAGTTCGCCGCCTCCACCCGCTTTCAGGGCGTCATCGCCCACGGCATGTTCGGCGGCGCGTTGATCTCGGCCGTGCTGGGCACACGCCTGCCCGGGCCCGGCACCATCTACCTCGGCCAGACGCTGAAGTTCCTTGCCCCGGTGCACATCGGCGACGTGCTGCGCGTCAGCGTCACCGTCAGCACCAAGGAAGCGAACCACCACCGCCTGACGCTGGCCTGCCGCTGCCTGAACCAGGACGGCAAGCTCGTCATCGACGGCGAGGCCCAGGTGATGGCGCCCACCGAGCGCATCGAATGGCGCGCCCACCAGCTGCCCGAGGTGCGGCTCAGCGCAGGGCCGGACGGCCAGGCCCGGCTGCTGGCGGCCGTGCGCTCGCTGGGCGCGCTGAAGGTGGCCGTCGTCCACCCCTGCGACGACGTCAGCCTCGAAGCGGCGCTGCAGGCGCGCGCGGCCGGCCTCATCGAGCCGGTGCTGGTGGCGCCGCGCGCACGGCTGCAGGCCGTGGCCGACGCGCGTGGCTGGGACCTCACCGGCCTGCAGGTGGAAGACGTGGAGCACAGCCACGCCGCCGCCGAACACGCCGCCGCGATGGCCGCCCGGGGCGACGTGCAGGCGCTGATGAAAGGCAGTCTGCACACCGACGAGCTCATGTCCGCCGTGCTGGACCCCGCCGCCGGGCTGCGCACCAAGCGCCGCGCGAGCCACTGCTTCCTGATGCAGACGCCGGCCTACCCGCGCCCCTTCATCATCACCGACGCCGCGCTCAACATCACGCCGTCGCTGGAGCAGAAGGCCGACATCGTGCGCAACGCCATCGAGCTGGCCCAGGCCATCGGCGTGGCCCGGCCCAAGGTCGCCATCCTGGCCGCCGTGGAGACCGTGAACCCGCGCATGCCGGCCACGCTGGACGCCGCCGCGCTGTGCAAGATGGCCGACCGCGGCCAGATCGCCGGCGCCGACCTGGACGGGCCGCTCGCCTTCGACAACGCCGTCTCCATCGCCGCGGCGCGCATCAAAGGCATCCAGTCCGACGTGGCCGGCCAGGCCGACGTGCTGGTGGTGCCCGACCTGGAGAGCGGCAACATGCTGGCCAAGCAGCTGGAGTACCTGGGCGGCGCGGCCAGCGCCGGCATCGTGCTGGGCACCCGCGTGCCCGTGGTGCTGACGAGCCGCGCCGACAGCGCCGAGTCGCGCATCGCCTCCTGCGCGCTGGCCGTGCTGCTGGCCCACCACTACCGGAGCACGCCGCCGTGAGCGACACCGCGCCCGACCTCGTCGTCGCCGTACTGAACTGCGGCTCGTCCAGCATCAAGTTCGCGCTGTTCGACGCCAGTGCCGGCCTGCAGGCGCTGCCGCGCCGGCCCTGGTGGGGCGGCAAGGTGCTGGGCATCGGCGGCCCAGCGCCTCGGCTGCAGACGCAGGACGGCACCGACCGCCCGCTGCCGCTGGGCGACGCCGCGCCGTATCACGACGCGCTGGCGGCCATCCTGGCGGCGCTGCGCGAGCGCCTGGGCAGCACGCCGCTGCAGGCCGTGGCCCACCGCGTCGTGCACGGCGGCGCCGCGCATGCCGAGCCGGTGCGCGTGGACGCCGGCGTGCTGGCCGAGTTGCGCAGCTACATCCCGCTGGCGCCGCTGCACCAGCCCTTCGCGCTGGAGGCCATGGAGGCGCTGCTGCAACTGCACCCCACGCTGCCGCAGGTGGCCTGCTTCGACACCGCCTTCCATCGCAGCCTGCCGCAAGTCGAGCAGATGCTGCCGCTGCCCTACTCGGCCTGGGAACGCGGCCTGCGGCGCTATGGCTTTCATGGCCTGTCGTACGAATACCAGTCGCTGGTGCTGCCGGAGCGGCATGGCGCCCAGGCCAGCGGCCGCTGCATCGTGGCCCACCTCGGCAGCGGCGCCAGCCTGTGCGCGCTGCAGGGCCTGCGCAGTGTGGCCACGACGATGGGCTTCTCGGCCCTCGACGGCCTGATGATGGGCACGCGCTGCGGCGCGCTGGACCCCGGCGCCGTGCTCTACCTGATGGAGATCGAGGGCCTGAGCCTGCACGACGTGGGCCAGCTGCTCTATCACCAGTCCGGCCTGCTGGGCGTCTCGGGCCGCTCCGCCGAGCCGCGCGAGCTGCTGGCCCACGAGGCCGACGACCCGCGCTGCGCGGCGGCGCTGGCGCTGTTCGTGCGCCGCATCGTGCGCGAGATCGGCGCCCTCGTGGCGGTGCTGGGCGGGCTGGACCTGCTGGTGTTCACCGCCGGCATCGGCGAGCACCAGGCGGAGATCCGCGAGCGCGTCGTCCAGGGGCTGGGCTTCCTCGGCGCCAGCCTCGACGCCGCCGCCAACGCCGCGCATGCGCCGGTCATCTCGGCGGCTCAGAGCACCGTGCGCGTGGCCGTGGAGCCGGCGAACGAGGAATGGGTGGCGGCGCGGCACGCGCTGCGCGTGCTGGCCGCCACACCCGGCGCGGCCTGACGACCGGGCGCCAGGCCCGGCCGGGGCGATCAGCGCGGCGCGGCGGCCACGCTCACGCCGGGTGCGGCCGGCACCGTCAGCCGGTTGTCCACCACGCGCACGCCCGCAGGTGCCGCCGCCAACACGCCGGCGCGCTCGCGCGCGGTGGCGTCGGGCGCGGGGCCGTCCAGGCGCACGATGCCGCGTTCGGTGCTCACCTCGATGCGCGCCGCGCTGAGCGCCGGGTCGACGGCCAGCGCGGCCTTCACCTTGGCGGTGATGCCGGCGTCGTCGATGGCAGCACCCACGCCCATCAGCGCGTCGCGCGAGGCCTGCACGGCCGCCGTCTGCGAATCAGACACGGCCTGGCCGGCCTGATCGCCCGCGTTGCGCACGCCGGCCACCGCGTCGTCCAGCTGGGTGCCGACCGAGCGCGAGTCCTGCATCACGGCCATGCCGATCAGCGCGGCGGCCGCACCGGCCGCGATGGCGAGCACCCAGGGCAGCACGCGCGCCCGGGGGCGTGGCGCCGGGCGGCGCAGCAGCACGCGGGGGGCCGGTGTCGGCACCGGCTTGGCGTCGGGCGCCACGCGCAGGTTGCCGTCGGGCGTGATCAGCGACCGCACTTCGCGGTCGTCTCGGGAAAAGACGTCTCTGAAACTCATCTCCGTCTCCTTCATGCGGGGTCAACAGGCCTGGGGGCGACCTGCACAAGCGCCGCTTAAACAGGCAGTTCGGCTGCGGCCGGTGTCGTTGCTGCCGGCATCGCCGTCGCCGCGCTGCCTGCGTCGCTCGGCCATGCAGCAACTGTGGCCGGCCAGGGTCCGGCGCCCCATCGGCCGCCGTCGCAGTGGCCTGTCGGACGGTGCCGACGCCGCGGCCGTCGCGGCTCAGGCCGTCTCGAGCGCGAGGCCGGCCTGCACCCAGGCGTCGATGCCGCCGTGCAGCACGCGGGCCTGCCGCCCCTGGGTCTTGAGCCACTGCGCCGCACGCACGGCCGAGGCATCGTTGGGGCAGGCGCAATAGGTGATGAACTCGGACGCCACCGGCCAGCCGGCCAGCGCCGTGTCGCCCAGGGCGCCGAGATCCAGGTGACGCGCGCCGGGGATGCGCGTGGGCAGCGGCAGGCCGGGCGCCCGGGCGCGCACATCGACGAAGACGATGTCGGCACGCCCGTCGCGCAGCGCCAGCGCCTCGGCCGGCGCCAGGCGCTCGAAACGATCCAGCTCACGGCGCAGCTGCGCACGGCGCCACAGCCGCCAGCCCAGATAGGCCAGCACCACCACGCCGCCGATGGCCAGCGCCAGGCTGCCCAGCTGGCTGAGTGCCCGCAACAGCGCGCCGATCTGCGTGTGGAAGACGCTGCCGACCGCAATCGACGCGCCGGCCCACAGCGCCGAGCCGAGCAGGTTCCAGCCCAGGAAACGCCGCGCCGGCATGCCCAAGGCGCCAGCCAGCGGCGGCGCCAGGATGGACAGCCCCGGCACGAACTTGGCGATGACCAGCGTCAGCACGCCGCGGCGGGCGAAGCTGGCCTCGTTCTGGCGCACGCAGCTGTCCGGCGAGATGGAGATGCGGCACAGCGTGGTGAGCACGCGCCGCCCGAGCCGCCGCCCGGCGGCGAACCACAGCGCGTTGGCCGCCATGGCCGCCAGCGTCGCCGTGGCGAAGGCCTGCAGCGCGAAACCGGCATGGTGGGCCGACGCGACGCCCGCCAGCAGCAGCACCGGCGTGGACGGCAGCGGCGCACCGAGCTGCTCCAGCAGCACGGCGAGCGCCACGGCCAGCAAGCCGTGGTGGGCGAAGAGATCGGTCAGGTAGTCCATGACGGGTGGGGCGGCGAGCATAGCCGCGGCCACAAGCCCTTCGCTGCGGCGAGGGCGCTCCGGCCTTCGCAATGTACTGAACTACAGTACGAAGCCATGCCCACCGATCTCTGGACCCAGTTCGACGCCGCGCCACTGACGCTGACGCTGCGCGTGGCCCTGGTCGCCACCGTCCTGGCGCTGCTGCTGGGCGTGGCGCTGGGCTGGGTGTTCGCCCGCACCCGGCTGCCGGGGCGCGGCCTGCTGGAGGCCATCTGCATGCTGCCGCTGGTGCTGCCGCCCACGGTGCTGGGCTACGGCATCCTGGTGCTGATGGGCCGGCGCAGCGCGCTGGGCGCCTGGCTGCGCGAGCACTTCGACTACACGGTCATCTTCCACTGGCACGGCGCCGTGCTGGCCTCCACGCTGGTGGCGCTGCCGCTGGTGCTCAAGGCGGCGAGCAGCGCGTTCGCGCAGGTGGACGGCCAGTTGGAGGCCGCAGCGCGCACGCTGCGGCAGTCGCGCTGGAGCACCTTTGTGCGCGTCACGCTGCCGCTGGCCTGGCCCGGCATCCTCGCCGGCACGCTGCTGGCCTTCGCCCGCGCGATGGGCGAGTTCGGCGCCTCGCTGATGGTGGCCGGCTCCATTCCCGGCCAGACCCAGACCGCCTCCATGGCCATCTACGACGCCGTCCAGGCCGGCCACGACGAGCTGGCGCTGATGCTGGCGCTGGTCGTCTCCGCCGTGTCCGTCGCCATCCTCGTCCTGTCCAACCGCTACCTGCAACGCTCCACGTCATGAAACGCCTGCTGCTCGCGCTGTCCCTCGCCCTTCCCCTGCTGGCCTCGGCGCAGCAGCTCACCGTCTCGGCCGCCGCCAGCCTGACGGATGCGTTCAAGGAGATCGGCCCCAAGTTCGAGGCCGCGCGGCCCGGTGCCAGCGTGCGCTTCAATTTCGCGGCCTCGGGCGTGCTGCTGCAGCAGATCGCACAGGGCGCACCGGCCGATGTGTTCGCCAGCGCCGACCAGGAAACGATGAACCGCGGCGTGGAGCAAAAGCTCGTGGCCGCCGACTCGCGCCGCGACTTCGCCGCCAACTCGCTGGTGCTGATCACGCCAGCCCAGGGCGCGCCCGCCGTGGCGGCGCTGGCCGACCTGGGCAAGTCCGAGGTGAAGCGCGTCGCCGTCGGCAAGGTCGCCACCGTGCCGGTGGGGCGTTACACGCAGCAAGCGCTGGAAGGGGCCCAGCTGTGGGCGGCACTGCAGCCCAAGATCGTCTTCGCCGACAACGTGCGCCAGGTGCTGGACTACGTGTCGCGCGGCGAGGTCGAGGCCGCCTTCGTCTACCGCACCGACGCCGAGCTCGCCAAGGGCAAGGTCAGCATCGCGATGACGGTGGGCGGCCATGCGCCGGTCACCTACCCGGCCGCCATCGTCGCCGACAGCAAGCAGCCGGCACTCGCGCGGGATTTCGTCGCCTACCTCGCCAGCACCGAGGCGCAGGCCATCCTGGCGCGCTACGGCTTCGGCCGGCCGCAGCCCTGATCGCCATGCCGTTTCAACCGCCACCCCGCCCCTCTTCTCGGCCCCGCGCGGCCGGGGCGGTGCGCGCACAACCGGCCTGCGGGCCGCAGCCCCGGTGATCGACGTCGCACTCCAGCTCTCGGTCAGCGACGCCCGGCGCCGCTTCGACCTGGACATCGCCTTCGCCACCGACGCGCCCTTCGTTGCGCTGTACGGGCCGTCGGGCGCCGGCAAGTCGCTGACGCTGCAGGCCATGGCCGGACTGCTGCCGGTGGGCGCCGGCCACGTGCGGCTGAACGGGCGCGCGCTGCTCGACACCGCCGCCGGCATCAACCTGCCGCCCGAGGCGCGCGGCGTGGGCTATCTGTTCCAGCACTACGCGCTGTTTCCCCACCTCAGCGTGCGCGACAACATCGCCTTCGGGCTGACCGACTGGCGGCGCCGCCTCAAGCCGGCCGATGCCGCGCGGGTGGACGAGTTGATCGAGGCCTTCGGCCTCACGGCCATGGCGCGCAGCCGGCCGGCCACGCTGTCCGGCGGCCAGCAGCAACGCGTGGCCCTCGCTCGCGCGCTGGCCAGCAACCCGCAGGTGCTGCTGCTGGACGAACCCTTCACCGCGCTGAACCCGCTGCTGCGCCGCCAGTTGCGCGACGAGCTGCGCGCCGTGCGCGAGCGCTGGGGCATCCCGGCCGTCATGATCACGCACGACCTCGACGACGTCGCCGCGCTGGCGCAGCGTGCCTACGTCGTCGACGGCGGCCGCATCACCCGCACGGTGGACCTCGCCGCCGGCCAGGGCCACGCCGCGCTGGACGACCTCCCCGCGCCCAGCGCCGACGAGCAGCGGCGCCTGGCCTTGCTGAAGGCCGAGCTGGCTTGACGCGGCGGCCACCGGCGCCGGCACATCCGCCTTCACGCCGACGACCGCCCTCGTCCACGGGCACAGGCGATGATGGCGCCCCGCCACCGCCCACCCTTTCCCTTGAGCCTGCTGCCCACTGATCACCCGCTGCTGCAAGGCGAGCTGCGCCTGGCCGGCCGGCTCGACGGCCGCTTCTTCGACCTGCTGGCCGCCCTCGCGCTGACCGGCTCGCTGCAGAAGGCCGCCCGCGCCGCCGGCTACAGCTACAAAGGCGCCTGGCTCGTGCTGGACGCCGCCGCCGCGCTGACCCACGCGCCGCTGCTCGAAACCGCCACGGGCGGCACGGGCGGCGGCGGCACGCGGCTCACCGCCGACGGCCTGGCGCTGCTGGCCGCCTGGCGCGAACTGCAGGTCCGGCATGCCGCCTTTCTGCACGAACAGGCCAGCTGGCTGGCCACCCAACCCGCGCTCGACGCGCTGCTGAAGAGGATGTCCATGAAGACCACCGCCCGCAACCAGTTCCACGGCCGCATCGCCGGCGTGAACCCGGGCCCCTCGACCACCACCGTGCGCGTCACGCTGGACGGCGGCCAGGAGGTCACCGCGTCGCTGACCACGCAGGCCGCGCAGGAGCTGCAGGTGCAGACCGGCAAGGAGGCGCTGGCGCTCGTGAAGGCCAGCGAGGTGTTGCTGGTCACCGACTTCGGCGGCTACCGGCTGTCCGCCCGCAATCAGCTGGCCGGCACCGTCTCGCGCGTGGAGCGCGGCGCCGTGTCGTCGCTGATCGGGCTGACGCTGCCGGGCGGCACCGTCGTGACGGCCAGCGTCACCAACGATGCCGTGGACGGGCTCAACCTCGCCGTGGGCCAGCCGGCCACCGCCGTGTTCAAGGCCTATGCGGTGATGCTGGCGGTGCGGGCCTGAGCGCCCGCGCATCAGGGCGCCACCGGCGGTGGCTGCCGCTCAGGCGGCCGCCGCGCCCGCCTTGGTGATGCGCACATTCACCTCGCCCGCGCCCGCGAACACGTGGCGCGACTGCTGGCCGGCGCGGATGTCGTGCACGCCGGTGATCATGCCGGTGGAGATCACGTCGCCGGCCTTCAGGATCGTGCCTTGCTGCGCGCGCTTGTTCAGCGTGAAGGCCAGCGCGCCCAGCGGGCCGGGCTTGATGGCGACCTTGCCGGTGCCCACCGACTGACCGTCGATGAAGGTCTCGACATCGATGGTTTCCAGCTCGCGCCAGTTGGCGATCTCGGCGCCGACGACGACACCCCAGTTGTTGCCGAAGTCGGAGATGACCGCGCCGGGGCCGAGGTCGTTCAGCGTCGCGAGCGGGCTGCTGGCCACTTCCACGCCGATGTGCATGGACTTGACGAACGGCAGCACGGTGTCGGCCGTCCAGTCGGCCTTGCCGGCGGGTGCGTCCTGCGCGACGACGATGACCACCTCGGCCTCCACGGCCGCGAAGCCGCCCTCGAACACCGGGCAGGTCGCCGTGCCACCGGCGGCCACGCGGTGCACATTGGGCGCGAACGCGGGGCCGATGAGACGCTCCTCGGGGAACTGCGTGGCGAAGGCCGGGTTCACGCGGGCGACCTTCCAGCCGGCCACGGCGTCAGGCCAGCGGGCAATGGCCGCCGCCTGGGTGGCGTAGGCCTCGGCCAGCGTGGCCGGCAGCGTGCCCGGGTAGGCCGGCAACGACTGGCCGGCGGCGCGGGCGGCCGTGAAGCGGACCGCGATGTCCTGGGGGTGGTGTTCAGTGCTCATGGTTGTCTCCCGCGCTGCAGCGCCCTGTCTGTGAATGCGGGCGGCAATGTACCGCGAAGCCTCGCCGGGGCGCCCTTTGCATCTGCGCAAGCGCGCCTCTCGCGGCGACTCTCGCGGCACCGCTCGGTAGCGGTGTCAGTACGTCTTGTACGGCAGGAACTTGCCGCTCATGACGATGCTCACCCGGTCACCCGCCGGGTGGGGCTCCCGATGCAAGTCCATCTTGAAGTCGATGGCGCTCATGATGCCGTCGCCGAATTCCTCGTGGATCAGCTCCTTGAACGTGGTGCCGTAGACGCTGATCAGCTCGTAGAAGCGGTAGATCAGCGGGTCGGTCGGCACCGCCGTGGGGAGGCTGCCCTTGTAGGGCACCACCTTGAGCCACTGCGCCTCGGCCTCGGTCAGGTCGAACAGGCCGGCCAGCGTCGCGGCCTGCTCGTCGTTGAAGGTCATCTGGCCCAGGCAGCCGGCCGTGACCCACTCCTTGCTCAGGCCCACGGCCTGCGCCACATCCGCCCATTTCAGGCCCTTGGCCACCTTGGTGGCGATGATTTTTTCGGTGACGTCGAGGCGGCTCAGCGGCATGGAGAACTCCGGCAGGGGTGGCATGGCAAGGGCGGGCGCGCGGCAAGTTCGCAGAAGCGGGCCCGGCCCTCGCTCATGACGGCAGCAAGCGCCATGCCATCCAAAGGCGGCTTCCGAATATGGAAATAAGAAAACTGTCGTTCCGCGAATAAGCGACTTTGGGCACCCTCACGCCTTCGTTCCATCGCCCGGCCCCGCCATGCCCACTTTCCTGACCACCCGCCGCGCCCTGCTGGCCTTGTTCGCCTCCACGACGGCACTGCCCGCACTGGCAGCCGACCCGACGCTGCTGAACGTCTCCTACGACGTGGCGCGCGAGCTCTACAAGCAGATCAACCCGGCCTTCGTTGCCGCGCAGAAGGCCAAGGGCCAGGCCGTGACGGTCAACCAGAGCCATGGCGGTTCCAGCAAGCAGATCGGCGCCGTCATCAGCGGGCTGGAGGCCGACGTCGTGACGATGAACCAAGCCACCGACGTCGACCAGCTGGCCTCCGCCGGCCTGACGCCGGCCGACTGGCGCAACCGCTTCCCCAACGCCTCGGCGCCCTACTCCTCGACCATGCTGTTCCTGGTGCGCAAGGGCAACCCCAAGGGCATCAAGGACTGGGCTGACCTGGCCCGCCCCGGCGTGCAGGTCATCATTCCCAACCCCAAGGTCACCGGCAACGGCCGCTACGGCTACCTGGCCGCATGGGGCAGCGTCGTGGCCACCGGCGGCAGCGACGCCCAGGCCAAGGACTTCGTCTCCAAGGTCTTCGCCAACGTGCCCGTGCTGGACGGCGGCGGCCGCGGCGCCACCACCACGTTCACGCAGCGCGGCATCGGCGATGTGCTCGTCACCTTCGAGGCCGAGGTGGAGCTGATCGAGAACGAGTTCGGCAAGGGCCAGTTCGAGCAGGTCAACCCCAGCATCTCCATCGAGACCGACGCACCGGTCGCACTGGTCGACAAGGTCGCCGCCAAGAAGGGCACGGCCGCGCTGGCCAAGGCTTACCTCGACTTCCACTGGAGCCCGGAGGCGCAGGAGATCATCGCGAAGAACAACTTCCGCCCGCGCGACCCGGCCGTCTTCAAGAAGCACGCGCAGCGTTTCGCCAACATCAAGCTGTTCACCGTCGACAAGGCGCTGGGCGGCTGGGACAAGGTCGGCAAGACGCATTTCGCCGATGGCGGCACGTTTGATCAGGTGATGGCATCAATCAAACGCTGACCTACAGCCTCTTGTCGGGACCGCTCTGCGGCATTGCCGCAGAGCTTCGGCAGGCACAGGCCGTCCACTGGACGCCCTGTGTCCGGCCTCAGCCCCCGAGGGGATGGCGATGCTCGCGGCATGGAGCCGCTCGCACATCGCCTAAGCGGGCCGGCTTGGGGGCGGCCCGGCGCTCGGCCCGAACTGCCAGAACACCAAAACCACATGACTTCTTTCTCCCTGAGTAGACGCCGTGTCCTGCCCGGCTTTGCGCCGACGTTGGGCTTCACGCTGTTCTACCTGTCGCTGATCGTGCTGATCCCGCTGGCGGCGGTGTTCCTGAAATCGTCGGGCCATGGGTTCGACGCGTTCTGGGCAGCCGTCACGTCGCCGCGCGTCGTCGCGTCGTACAAGCTCAGCTTCGGCGCCTCGCTGCTCGCGGCGGGCATCAACCTGGTCTTCGGGCTGATCCTGGCTTGGTGCATCGTGCGCTACGAGTTCCCCGGCAAGAAGCTGGTGGACGCGCTCATCGACCTGCCCTTCGCGCTGCCCACCGCCGTGGCCGGCATTGCGCTGACGGCGCTGTACGCGCCCAACGGCTGGGTCGGCTCGCTGTTCGCGCCGGGCGGCGCGCTGGCCTTCCTGTTCGGTGCCGACGGCGCCAAGATCGCCTTCACGCCGGTGGGCGTGCTGCTGGCGCTGATCTTCATCGGCCTGCCCTTCATCGTGCGCACCGTGCAGCCCGTGCTGGAGGACATGGAGACCGAGCTGGAGGAAGCCGCCGCGTCGCTGGGCGCACGGCGCTGGACGACCTTCCGCTACGTGGTGCTGCCCACGCTGCTGCCGGCGCTGCTGACCGGCTTCGCGCTGGCCTTCGCGCGCGCGGTCGGCGAGTACGGCTCGGTCATCTTCATCGCCGGCAACATCCCGCTGGTCAGCGAGATCACGCCGCTGATGATCATCTCCAAGCTGGAGCAGTACGACTATGTGGGCGCCACGGCAATAGCGGCCGTGATGCTGATCTTCAGCTTCGTGCTGCTGCTCGTCATCAACGGCCTGCAGGCCTGGGCCTCGCAACGCGGAGCGCGCAAATGATGAACCCCCACCTTCGTTTCACCCCGGCCCCCATCAGGGCGCGCGCGGCCTGCGCTGAGACGGCCCGTCAGGAGGCCGCATGAGCACCGCGCTGCACTTCGCCCCGCCGCGCGCCCGCGCCAAGTACGAGGACAACCCCGCCACGCGAGAGTCGCCGGCCGTGCGCTTCGCGCTGCTGGCGCTGGGCCTGGGCTTCTTCGCCATCTTCCTGCTGCTGCCGCTGGTGGCCGTGTTCACCGAGGCGCTGCGCAAGGGCTGGGACCTCTATTTCTCGGCGCTGGCCGACGAGGAAACCATCTCCGCCATCCAGCTCACGCTGACGGCCGCCTTCATCGCCGTGCCGCTGAACCTCGTGTTCGGCGTCAGCGCCGCCTGGCTCATCGCCAAGCACGAGTTCCGCGGCAAGCAGTTGCTGATCACGCTGATCGACCTGCCGTTCTCGGTGTCGCCCGTCGTGGCGGGGCTGATGTATGTGCTGTTGTTCGGTGCCCAGGGCTGGCTCGGCCCCTGGCTGCAGGCGCACGACCTGAAGATCATCTTCGCCGTGCCGGGCATCGTGCTGGCCACCGTGTTCGTCACCTTCCCCTTCGTCGCCCGCGAGCTGATTCCGCTCATGCAGGCCCAGGGCCGCGACGAGGAAGAAGCCGCCACCGTGCTCGGCGCCAGCGGCTGGCAGACCTTCCGCCGCGTCACGCTGCCCAACATCAAGTGGGGCCTGCTGTACGGCGTCATCCTGTGCAACGCGCGGGCCATGGGCGAGTTCGGCGCCGTGTCCGTCGTCTCCGGCCACATCCGCGGCATGACCAACACGCTGCCGCTGCACGTCGAGATCCTCTACAACGAATACCAGTTCTCCGCCGCCTTCGCCGTCGCCTCCGTGCTGGCGCTTCTGGCGCTGGTGACGCTGGTGATCAAGCAATTCATCGAATGGCGCGCCAGCCAGTCGAACGTCAAGGAAGCGTCGTGATTCGACGCAGTCATCAATTCGAGCGGGCCGAGCGCCGGGCCGCTCCCGAGCCGGCCCGCATCCCCTCGGGGGATCGGCTGGCGTACTCGCCAGTCGAGGGGTAAACAGATGGGCATCCAGGTCCAAAACATCCACAAGCGCTTCGGCAACTTCACGGCGCTGGGCGACGTGTCCCTCGACTTCCCGACCGGCGAGCTCGTCGCGCTGCTGGGCCCGTCGGGCTGCGGCAAGACCACGCTGCTGCGCATCATCGCGGGGCTGGAGCAGGCCGACGCGGGCCGTGTACTGCTGGACGGCCAGGACGCGTCCGACACGCATGTGCGCGAACGCCAGGTCGGCTTCGTGTTCCAGCACTACGCGCTGTTCCGCCACATGACGGTGTTCGACAACGTCGCGTTCGGCCTGCGCGTGAAGCCCCGCAAGCAGCGCCTGCCCGAAGCCGAGATCAAGAAGCGCGTCACCGAACTGCTCAAGCTCGTGCAGCTGGACTGGCTGGGCGACCGCTTCCCGCCGCAGCTCTCGGGCGGCCAGCGCCAGCGCATCGCGCTCGCCCGCGCACTGGCCGTCGAGCCCCGCGTGCTGCTGCTGGACGAGCCCTTCGGCGCACTCGACGCCAAGGTGCGCAAGGAACTGCGCCGCTGGCTGCGCCGCCTGCACGACGAGCTGCACATCACCAGCATCTTCGTCACGCACGACCAGGACGAAGCGCTGGAAGTGGCCGACCGCATCGTGCTGATGGACCACGGCCGCGTGGAACAGGTCGGCACGCCGCAGGAGGTGTACGAGCGCCCGGCCACGCCCTTCGTCTACGGCTTTCTCGGCGCCGTCAACCGCTTCGTCGGCCAGGCCCGCGACGGCGTGCTGCACATCGGCGAACACCAGCTGCCGCACGCCGGCCAGCATGGTGCCGGCGAGGTGCAGGCCTACGCGCGGCCGCACGAGCTGCAGATCGTCACCGACGAATCCGCGCCCGGCCTGACCGCCACGGTGGAGCGCGTGCTGTCCTTCGGCGCCAGCGCGCGCGTCGAGCTGATCGGCCCCGACGGCCAGCCGCTCGAAGCCGAACTCACCCGCGACCAGGCCGAGGCGCTGCGCCTGCAGGGCGGGCAGCGCGTGAAGCTCAGCGCCGCGCGACTGAGCCTGTTCGAGGCCGGCGCCGGCATCTGATCCTCCTCAAAGTTGTGGGCGGCTGTCGCGCGGCCGCCCTATCGGCGCGGGGCAATCTGACGTCTTATGAGCAGGCGCCTGCCGGCAACCCCAGCCGGCGCGCCTGCCCAGGGAGACCAGCATGTCACTTCCCGCCTCGCAGCGCCTGCTCCTCGCCGTCGCGATCGCCCTGGTGGGCGCCTATCAGCTGACGCGCTCACCGCAGGACGACTCCCCCGCCCGACAGGCCGCCCGCAACGCCGAACCGCCCGAATTCGCGGCGGCGCTGCAGGCCCGCAGCTCGGAGCCGCTGCGCTTCGACGCGCCGGCCGCAGGCCTCGCCGCCAGCTCCACCTCCGGCAACCCGGCCTACGACGCCTGCATCGACCAGCCCTCGTTCGACGGCGCCATCATCGACTGCCAGCTGCTGCTGCAAACGCCCGCCAAGCCCCGACGGCCCTGAACAAGTTCAACCTAGATCCGGCAGTTGGGCGCGCCCGAGGGGCGGGCGAGGCGGGTCGCTGGCAAGGCGCGACGACGAAGTGGGCTCGTGCCCACGAGGAGAAGCAACGCGGCCAGCGGCACGAAGCTCCAGCCCAGCGGGCCTGCAGCGCTGCTCATCGACGTGGTGAACGTCGCAGGAGACGCCAGGCGTTGATGCCGCCAGCGTTTCGGTGCGTAGCGAGCGGTCAACTGCCGGATCTAGGTTTAAGCGTCGCCCGCTGCGCCATGAAGGCTGATATGCGGCGCCGGCATGCGCTGCTGCGGATTGCTTCGTTCCGCGACTGAAGCCGGGCTCACACACTGGGTTCCCCATCCCAGCCGGAGCCCCGCATGACCATCACCGCCATCAACGTCCGCAACCAGTTCCGCGGCACCATCAAGGAAATCATCGAAGGCCCGGTCGTGTCCGAGGTGGACGTCATCACACGCAGCGGCGACGTCGTCACCTCCGTCATCACGACGCGTTCGGTCAAGGACCTCGGCCTCGAAGTGGGCCGCGAAGTCGTCGCCCTCGTGAAGTCGACGGAAGTCTCCATCGCCACGCTGTGAGGGCCGGGCCATGAGCTACAAGCCTCCACGTGTCCTCATCATTCCCGGCCTGCACGACAGCGGCCCGGCGCACTGGCAGACCTGGCTGCAGGGCCAGTACCGTGACGCCCGCCGCGTCACGCAGCGCGACCCGAGCAAGCCCGAGCTGGAGCGTTGGGCCGAGCGCATCCAGCGCACGCTGGAAGTGGCAGGTGACGGCGAATGGCTGGCCGTGGCCCACAGCTTCGGCTGCCTGGCCCTGGCCCGCCACCTCGCCGAGCATGCCGACTCGCCCATCCGCGAAGCGCTGTTCGTCGCCCCGGCCGAGCCCGACAAGTTCGGCCTCGCCGAGGCCTTGCCCCACCACCGCCTGCCACGCCGCTCGCGCCTGCTGGCCAGCAGCAATGACCCCTGGATGAGCGCCGCCAGCGCCGCCCGCTGGGCGCACCGCTGGGGCGCCAGCTACAGCAACCTCGGGGCCGTGGGCCACATCAACGCCGAGGCCGGCTTCGGCCCGCTACCGGCAGCCAAGAGCTGGGTCGACGCCGCCCGCGCCCGCCACGCGGCGGAGCACCGGCCGCGGCATGCGGAGTTCAGGGAGTGGGCGTTTGCAATTTAGTGCGGACAGCACGAAACAAGATCTCTCAAGAAAAGCCACCCAAATCATTAATTGGCAAAAGATTTTCTTCGGCGCGATTTGCGGGCTGGCGGGCCGACTACCGCACTCAAATATCTTGTCCAACCCGCCATTCAATAAAATAAATGACATCAAAATAATCACAAAGTAAAACCACCAGCAATGCGACACGATCCACGATCGTTTGGCCAAAGAATTACACTCGAACCTGGTCGAATGCACGGCACGCAGTTCTCCAGGACATCGCACCACTGAGCTGGGCTTGGCTAGGTGAAGCCATGTTGACCAGCTGGTAAAAATTCCCCGCAACACCCCAGCAAATCGCCAAAAATTACCGCGAGACGCATTGCATTCACCTTGAAAATTTAAATTCGTCAAATGCAAGAAATTTTGACGGATTCAAATTAGGTAAATAAATGCGCATCGAAATGACGAAGGTACTCGTGGCTCTGCCTCTGGTCGTGGCACTTGCTGCTTGCGGTGGCGGAGGCAGCGACAGCAGCCCGTCTGACAACTCAAGCGTCGGCACGAACACCCCAACGCCAACCCCGACCACCGGCACCGGCGGCTCAACGCCGTCTGCCGTGGCAACTGCTTATGCCCAAGGTTCCTCGCCGGCCTACCATATTGCCGGCGTGAGTGAACAGTCGTTTGGCGTCTTGAAAACAGCCGAACAGTTGGCCGACGGCAGCGTGGTGACCGTGAATTCGTACCAGTTGACCGGGACCGCGCGCGCCGTGGCCGATGTCGCGGGGGATGCCGACTTCGCCTTGGGTCGCTGGAGAAAGGGAACCGCAACAACGTCGAGCGGCAGCTCCCAACTGGAGTCGTTTTCCAACGGTGCCTATCACTACGTCGTCTACAACAGGCCGACCGCATTTCCTGCAAGCGGCACCTACAAGTGCGATGAAGGCAAGTTCACGTCGCCAAGCCAAGTCAGCGGCACCTCGACCACCTATTTCGCCAACGCGACGGGCACGGCCAACCTGAGCTTCGCGAACAGCGTCGCCACGGTGGACGTGACCATCTCGATCACGGCGGGCAACAGCCGCGGCACGCTGACCTACAACGGCCGCACACTCCAAACGCCGGATGCCTACACCATCGCTGGCGCCTATCTGGGAAGTGGCGCGGGCATGGTCATCGGGACGGCTACGGGCGCCAACAACCAGCTGCGCATCGTCTCGCCGTTCCGAGTCATCGCAGGTGATTCGGGCTACGTGGGGATTGCGGTCTTCACATGCACGCCGACGCCGTGAACCCAGACCCTCAAGCCAAGGACGCCTACCGGGCACCTTGAGCAACGTACGAAGCCGGCCCTGCGCCGGCTTTTTTGTTGTCGCTACCCCAGCATCTGCCTGAACGCCCCCAACGTCCTCTCCCACGCCAGCTTGGCCGACGCCGCATCGAACCTCGGCGTCGTGTCGTTGTTGAAGCCGTGCTGCGTGCCGGCGTAGACGAATTGCTCGTAGCGAACGCCGGCTGCCTTGAGTGCGGTCTCGTAGGCAGGCCAGCTGGCGTTGACGCGTTCGTCGTTGCCGGCGTAGTGCAGCAGCAGACGCGCCTTGATGCGGGGCACGTCGACGGCGGCCGGGGCGCCGCCGTAGAAGGGCACGGCCACGGCGAGTTCGGGCAGTTGCGTGGCCACATGGTTGGCCAGCGCGCCGCCCCAGCAGAAGCCCACGGCGCCCAGCTTGCCGTTGGCCTCGGGCAGCGTCATCAGGCCGCGCGCGCCGGCGACGATGTCGGCGCGGGCCTTGGCGGGGTCGAGCTTGCCGAACAGTTCGCGTGCCTTGTCCTCATCGCCCGGGTAGCCGCCCAGCGGGGTCAACGCATCAGGGGCATAGGCCAGGTAGCCGGCCAGCGCGACGCGGCGCGCGATGTCCTCGATGTGCGGGTTCAGGCCACGGTTCTCGTGGATGACCAGCACGGCCGGCAGCTTGCCCGTGGCGCCGGCCGGCCGCGCCAGATAGCCCTTGACCTCGCCGTTGCCGTCGGGTGACGGGAAGGCCTGGCGCCGCGTCACCAGGCGCGCGTCGTCGGGCTTGACCTGCTGGGCGGCTGCGAAATCGGGGCTCAGCGCGGCCAGCAGTGCGGCGGCGCCGGCCGGCCCGCCGGCAAAGGTGGCCGCCTGCTCCAGAAAGCCGCGGCGGCTGAGGTCTCCGTGCACATAGCGGTCGAACAGCGGCCAGGCCTGCGCGGGGATGTCACGCGGATTCGTCATCACAAAGCTCCTTATGCGGGGACTGGCCGACTGTAGGGGCCCTACCCATCAGGAACCGCATATCGATATCGCGATTCGTTCGACGACAGAAGCGGCGGCACTTCACAGAATCGCTCCGCATGAACTTCCAGCAGCTCCGTTCCGTTCGCGAGGCCCAGCGCCGCGGCTTCAACCTGACCGAGGTGGCGCAGGCCCTGCACACGTCTCAGCCCGGGGTGAGCCGCCAGATCCGTGAGCTGGAGGAGGAGCTGGGCATCGAGCTGTTCGTGCGCGTCGGCAAGCGGCTCACGGGGCTGACCGAGCCGGGCGAGCAGGTGCTGCCAGTCATCGAGCGGCTGCTGCTGGAAGCCGAGAACCTGAAGCGCGCGGCGGACGACTTCGCCCAGGCCGGCAGCGGCCGGCTGCGCATCGCCGCCACACACAGCCAGGCGCGCTACGCACTGCCGCCGGCCGTGCGGGACTTTCGCGCCCACCACCCCGACGTGAGCCTGCACCTGCAGCAGGGCTCGCCGCAGCAGATCGCGCGGCTGCTGCTGGACGGCGAGGCCGACGTGGGCATCGCCACCGAGGCGCTGGCAGAGTACCCCGAACTCATCGCCCTGCCCTGCTACCGCTGGACGCATTCGGTCGTCGTCACACCCGGCCACCCGCTGCAGGAAGGGCCGTTGACGCTGGCCCGGCTGGCGCAGTTCCCCATCATCACGTACGAGCCTGGCTACACCGGCCGCTCGCACATCGACGCCGCCTTCGCGGCCGCCCAGCTGCAGCCGCACATCGTGCTCAGCGCGATGGACGCCGACGTCATCAAGACCTACGTGGAGCTGGGCCTCGGCGTGGGCATCGTCGCGGCGATCGCGTTCGACGAGGACCGCGACCGCCACCTGCGCGCCATCGACGCCCGCCACCTGTTCGAAGACAACATGACCCGACTGGCCGTGCGCCGCAGCGCCTACCTGCGCGACTACGTGTACGAGTTCATCCAGACCTTCGCGTCACCGCTCAAGCGCGAGGTGGTGGACGCCGCGCGCCACGAGGCCGTCGCCGCGCCCGCCGATGGCGATGAGCCGGCCCAGCCCTGGTTCAAGGCCGCCTGACCCGGGCCCCGCTCCATCCAAGACCCTCCCGACACCCTCTTTTCCCGCCCTGCCCTCCACGACCACCCAGCCATGCGCCGACTTCTCACTGCCCTCACCTTCACCGTTGCCGCTGCCGGCGCCCTTGCCGACACCACGCTGCTCAACGTGTCCTACGACCCGACGCGCGAGCTCTACCAGGACTTCAACAAGGCCTTCGCCGCCAACTGGAAGACCAAGACGGGCGAGGCACTGAGCATCAAGGCATCGCACGGCGGCTCGGGCAAGCAGGCCCGCTCCGTCATCGACGGGCTGCAGGCAGACGTCGTGACGCTGGCCCTGGCCTACGACATCGACGCGCTGGCCGACATCAAGCTGCTGCCGCTCGACTGGCAGAAGAAGCTGCCCCACAACTCGACGCCCTACACGTCGACCATCGTGTTCCTCGTGCGCAAGGGCAACCCCAAGCTGATCAAGGACTGGCCGGACCTGATCCGCCCCGGTGTGGAGGTCATCACGCCCAACCCCAAGACCAGCGGCGGTGCGCGCTGGAACTACCTGGCCGCCTGGGGCTATTCGATCAAGAGCGGCGGCACGCCTGCGGCCGCGCAGGACTTCGTCAAGAAGATCTACGCCAACACCAAGGTGCTGGACTCGGGCGCGCGCGGCGCGACGACGACCTTCGTCGAGCGCGGCATCGGCGACGTGCTGATTGCGTGGGAGAACGAGGCCTACCTCGCCGTCAAGGAGCTGGGCCCGGACAAGTTCGAGATCGTCACGCCGAGCATCTCCATCCTGGCCGAGCCGCCGGTGGCCGTGGTGGACAAGGTCGTCGACAAGCGCGGCACGCGCAAGCAGGCGCAGGCCTACCTGGAATACCTCTACAGCCCGGAAGGCCAGGAGATCGCGGCGCAGAACTACTACCGCCCGCGTGACGCCCAGGTCGCGGCCAAGTACGCCAAGACCTTCGGCCCGGTGAAGCTGTTCACCATCGACGAGCTGTTCGGCAGCTGGCGCCAGGTGCAGAAGGCGCACTTCGACGACGGCGGCACCTTCGACAAGATCTACACGCCCGGCGCGAAGTAAGTTCCGCCACTTCTACCGGCGCGGTCAGCCGGCGGCTTCAGCCCGCGCCACCGCGCCCACCCGACCCACCGCGTGGCCCGGGCCCGCCCCGCAGCGGCATGGCGCCGCCCGGCATGGGCGGGCGCCGGCCCGGGCCGCCCAGTGGCCCTCCCTGCGGGCCGCCGGGAGGGCCGCCGAAAGGACCACCCGGAGGCCCGGCCTCGACGGGGTTGGACACGGTGGGGTCCACGCCCACCACGATGCCCGCCGCATAGCCGGCCTCGACGCTGCCGAACACCGTCAGCATCTCGGCCTCCGCGCCGTCGCTGAACACGCCGTCGTCTTCGAGCCGCAGCACCGAGGTGTTCGGCCCCTTGCCGTAGAGCGGGCTCGCGTACACGGCCGCATTCACGCGGTCGGGGAAGGCGAACTGCGTCGTCGCCATGGACGGGCTGTCGTTCTTCAGCGCGCCGCTGGCCAGGAAGGCCATGCAGTGGATGTGCGTGATGCGCCCCTCGTACCAGCCCGGGTAGATGGTCGTGAAGCTGACCGTGCCGTCGGCGCCGCTGCGCTGCACGCCCCGCAGGAAGCTGCGGCCGGACTGGCCCGGGTTGCCCATGCCGTCGTAGCCGGAGTAGCGGCCGTCGCGGTCGCAGTGCCAGACATAGACCCAGGCGCCCGCGATGGGCCGGCAGCCGTTGTTCACGTCGACCAGCCTGACGCGCAAGGTGAGCGGCACGCCAGGGCAGCCCTCGGTGATGTCGGCGCGCAGCAGCGCCGCGCCGGCCAGCGCGGCGCGCAGCGGGAACGGCCCCTCGGTTTCCGTGGGCGCGACGCGGCAGGCTGGCAGGCCGCCGGCCAGCAGCCGGTCCAGCCGCGCCAGGTCGCTGTCGGCAGGCGTGGGTGTCATGCCCGGTGAAGGCCCCGTGCCGGCACAGCCGAGCAGCGACGCAGCGCCCAGCCCGCCGGCAGCCCCCAGCAAGCGGCGCCGCCCGGTGGGCGGCAGAGACCCGGCCGTTGCCGGGGAGGGAGGAGGCTTGGCCATGTCGGGCGTCCTTGCGAGGTCTGGCAGGTGTCGGGAGCGCCGGCAGGGCCAAAGCCATACCGGGCCGCACCGGGCAAAGGCAGGCAATGTCGCAGCGGGCGGTATCGCCCGTGTCTGCAGAATGTGTCGGGCAGACACATGCCGCTGCGCCGCCCGGCGTGCATCGGCACCGCGCAGGCCGGCCGACAAGCGCGGGAGCGGGTTTCTGCTAGCCTGCCAGCGTCAACGCCGGGCCCTGGGGAACCGTTGGCCCCGTGCCCTGCCCGAAAGGCCCCGTCCGATGAAAGCCCTGCCCCGCGCCGCGCTGTACGCGACCCTGCTGCTGCTCGCGGCCTGCCACAGCACACCCCAACAGACGCCGGCTGCCCGCAGCACCGCCACCAGCGCCGCGCAGGACGCCCTCTGGCTGGACCGCCTCACCTGGGGCGCCGGCAGCGCCGATCTGGCTGCCGTTCGGCGCCAGGGCCGTGAGGCCTGGCTCACCGAGCAATTGACGCCGCGAACCGCCGCCGCCCTGCCGGAGGCCGCCCAGGCCCAGATCCAGGCGATGACGGTGTCGCAACAACCGCTGGTACCGCTGGTGCAGCAGATGGAAGCGCAGCGCAAGGCCGCCGACGCCATCACCGACGATGCCGCCAAGGCCGAGGCACAGAAGGCCTACCAGCAGGCCATGACACGGCTGGCCCGCGAGGCGTCCGCGCGCCAGCTGCTGAACGCGCTGTATTCGCCACGCCAGCTGCAGGAGCAGATGACGTGGTTCTGGTTCAACCACTTCAACGTGCACCAGTTCAAGCACAACCTGCGCGCGATGGTGGGCGACTACGAGCAAGGCCTGCGCGAACGCTCGCTGGGGTCGTTCCGCGAGCTGCTGGGCTACACGGCCCACCACCCGGCCATGCTGCGCTACCTGGACAACGAGCAGAACGCCGCCAACCGCATCAACGAGAACTACGCCCGCGAGCTGCTGGAGCTGCACACCCTGGGCGTGGGCGGCGGCTACAGCCAGCGCGACGTGCAGGAGCTGGCCCGCGTGCTCACCGGGCTGGGCGTGAACCTGGGCGACAACCGCCCCAAGCTCAAGCCCGCGCAGGAGGCGCAATACCGCCGCGACGGCCTCACCGAGTTCAACCCGGCCCGCCACGACTTCGGCGACAAGACGCTGCTGGGCATCACCGTCAAGGGCCGCGGCTATGCGGAGCTGGACGAGGTGCTCGACCGGCTCGCCCGGCACCCGAGCACGGCCCGCTTCGTCTCGCACAAGCTGGCGCAGTATTTCGTGGCCGACGAGCCGCCGCCGGCGCTGGTCAGGCGCATGGCCGAGCGCTGGCAGCAGAGCGACGGCAGCATCGCCGAGGTGTTGCGCGCCATGATCGCCGCGCCGGAGTTCGAGGCCTCGCTGGGCCGCAAGTTCAAGGACCCGACGCATTACGTCGTCTCCGCCGTGCGGCTGGCCTACGCCGACAAGGTGGTGCTGAACACGGCCCCCATGATCGGCTGGCTCTACCGCCTGGGCCAGGCGCCCTACAACCGCCAAACGCCCGACGGCTACGCGATGGACGAGAGCGCCTGGGCAGGCCCCGGGCAGATGACCACGCGCTTCGAGATCGCGCGCGCCATCGGCAGCGGCAGCGCCGGGCTGTTCAAGGTGGAAGGCGAGCCCAAGGACCGGCCGGCCTTCCCGCAGATCGCCAACCCGCTGTATTACGACGGCATCGCGCCCCGGCTGGCGGCGCCCACGCAGCAGGCGCTCGGCACGGCCACTTCGCCGCAGGAATGGAACACCTACCTGCTCGCCTCCCCCGATTTCATGCACAGGTGAAGCCATGAAACGCCGCACTCTGCTCCCGCTCGGCCTGGCCAGCCTCGCCGGCCTTGGCACAGCCGCGCTGCCCACCCGCCTCTGGGCCGCCACGCCCGCCGCGTCGGCGGCACAGCCACGGCTGCTGGTCGTCTTCCTGCGCGGCGCCTACGACGCGGCCAACCTGCTGGTGCCCACGTCGTCGAGCTTCTATTACGAAGCCCGGCCCAACATCGCGATCCCGCGCGACGCCGCCTTGCCGCTGGACGCCGGCTGGGGCCTGGCCCCGGCGCTGGGCGACAGCCTTCACCCGCTGTGGCTGAAGCGGCAGGCGGCCTTCGTGCCTTTCGCCGGCACCCACGACACGACGCGCAGCCATTTCGAGACGCAGGACCACATCGAGCTGGGCCAGGCCGACGACGGCTCGCGCGACTTCCGCAGCGGCTTCATGAACCGCCTGGCCGGCGTGCTGGGCGCGGGCTCGCGCCTGGAGGCCATGGCCTTCACCGACCAGGTGCCGCTGATCCTGCGCGGCAAGCTGCCCGTGGGCAACCAGGCGCTGCGCGAGCTGGGCAAGCCGGGCCTCAGCGCCGCGCAGGCGCAGGCCATTGCCGGCATGTACGCCAACACGCGGCTGGCCAGCACGGTCAGCGGCGGCTTCGAGGTGCGCGACGAGGTGTCGCGGGAGATGGCCGGCGAGATGGAGGCCGCCAGCCGCGGCGCCATCGCCACCAAGGGCTTCGCGCTGGAGGCACGCCGCGTGGCGCGGCTGATGCGCGAACGCGTGACGCTGGGCTTCATCGACGTGGGCGGTTGGGACACCCACGTCGGCCAGGGTGGCGCCACCGGCCAGCTCGCCACACGGCTGGGCGAGCTGGGCCGCGGCCTGGCGCTGTTCGCCGACGAGATGGGGCCGCAGTGGGCCAACACCGTCGTCGTCGTCGTCAGCGAGTTCGGCCGCACCTTCCGCGAGAACGGCAACCGCGGCACCGACCACGGCCACGGCAGCACCTATTGGGTGCTGGGCGGTGGCGTGCGGGGCGGCCGCGTTGCCGGCGAACAGGTGGAGCTCAAGGCCGCCACGCTGTTCCAGAACCGCGACTATCCGGTGCTCAACGAGTACCGCGCGCTGTTCGGCGGGCTGTTCAAGCGCATGTACGGCCTGAGCAACGCGCAGCTGGCCACCGTGTTCCCCGGCGCCAGCGCGCGGGACGCCGGCCTGCTCTGACGCGGCCGCTCAGCGGGCCACGCGCTCCACGGCCGCCTTGATGCGCTCGCCGAAGGCCTTGGCCGTGGCCAGGTCACCGTCCACCATTTCGGCGGTGGAGGCGTCCGACGGCGTGGCCGCCAGCAGGCCGCCCGAGCCGCCGAGGTTGTTGACGTCGGCGCGGGTGGCGGCCTTGCTGTTGGCCGGCGGCATGCCCAGGCTGATCCACAGCATGCCGTGCTGGTTGGACAGCGTCTGCAGATAGCTCAGCGTGCCGGCCTTGTCGCCGTTCAGCGAGGCGGAGTTCGTGAAGCCGGCGGCCAGCTTGTCCTGCCAGGCGCGCGTGAACCAGGGCTTGGACGTGGCGTCGGCGAAGCGCTTGAACTGCCAGCTGACGTTGCCCATGTAGGTGGGCGAACCGAACACGATGGCGTCGGCCGCGTTGAGCGCCGCCCAGTCCGCGTCGGCCAGCACGCCTTCGGCGTTGATGGCGGCCAGCTGGGCGCCGGCTCCGGCGGCCACCGCCTCGGCGATCTTCTGGGTGTGGCCGTAGCCGGAGTGGTAGACGACGACGATCTTGCTCATGAAAAGTCCTTTCGGGGTGGGGTGAGGTAGGGTGAGATCAGGCCCGGCACACCGCGTGCCGGGCCTGGGGTTGCGGGTCAGGCGGCCAGGTCGAAGACCAGTACTTCGGCGTTCTGACCGGCCGCCAGCGTCAGCTGCGCAGTGTCGCGGACCTGCAGCGCGTCGCCTGCCGTGAGGGCTTGTCCGTTGGCCGTCAGCGCGCCGCGGACCAGGTGCACGTAGGCGATGCGCCCCGGCGCCAGCGCCAGCTCGGCGGCCTCGGCGCCGTCGAACAGGCCCGCGTACAGCTTCGCGTCGGCATGGATGGTGACCGCGCCGCCGGCGCCGTCGTTGGCGGCCACCAGGCGCAGCTTGCCGCGCTTGGAGCCGGCATCGAAATGCTTCTGCTCGTAGCTCGGCGCGATGCCGCGGCGGTCGGGCTGGATCCAGATCTGCAGGAAGTGCGTGGTCTGGTCCTTGGCGTGGTTGAACTCGCTATGCATCACGCCCGTGCCGGCGCTCATGCGCTGCACGTCGCCCGGCCGCACGACACCGCTGTTCGCGGCGCCCTGCTCGCCGTTGCCCATGCTGTCCTTGTGCGCCAGCTCACCCGACAGCACATAGCTGATGATCTCCATGTCGCGGTGGCCGTGCGTGCCGAAGCCCGTGCCCGGGGCGATCTTGTCCTCGTTGATGACCCGCAGGGCGCCGAAGCCCATGCGAGCCGGGTCGTAGTAGTCGGCAAACGAAAAGCTGTGGAAGGACTTCAGCCAGCCATGGTCGGCATAGCCGCGGTCGGCCGACTTGATGAGTTGCATTGCCATGTGGGGCTCCTCTTTCTGCTTGCGATGCAGTCAATGTAGGAGCGAGGCCGCCCGCCATCGACAAGGCGCTCTGAGGGCATCATTCAAATAGACTGAACAAATCCCAGATGCGACGGTCGACCACTTTCCAGCGCTTGCCAGTGACAGCCCCACTCCCCAACCGGTCCAACGACCACCGCCGCGTCTCAGGCGGCAACGCCGCACGCCCGATGGCGCCGCGCCGGCATGCGCCGGCCGCGTTGCGCCTCCTTGCGGGCATGAGCCCGCAGCGTCGTCGCGCCTGGCCCGCGCACCCCATCGCCGCCCACCCGGGCGCGCCCAACCGTCGTAGCTAGGATGCCCACCTCCCAAGACAAGCGCCGCGCGCTGACCCCCGAAGCCCTGACCATGATGGACACCATCGCCCGCACCGGCAGCTTTGCCGCGGCGGCGCGCGAGATGGGCCGCGTGCCGTCGGCGCTGACCTACTCCGTGCGGCAGCTGGAAGACGCGCTGGACGTGCTGCTGTTCGACCGCAGCTCCCGCCAGGCGGTGCTGACGTCGGCCGGCCAGGAACTGCTGGTGGAAGGCCGGCGCCTGCTGCAGGAGCTGGACGCCGTGGCCAACCGCGTGCGGCGCATCGCCACCGGCTGGGAGAGCGAGCTGACGCTGGTGATGGACGACGCCGTGGCGCGCCGCGCCGTCTTCGACCTGATGGAAGCCTTCTACGCCGAGCGCTGCGAGGACGGCACACCACCGCCCACGCGGCTGAAGCTGCGCGTGGAAGTGCTGGCCGGCACCTGGGAGGCGCTGCTGCACGGCCAGGCCGACCTCGCCCTGGGCGTGCCGGCCCAGTCGGCCAGCAGCAGCATTCACTGCGAGCCGGCCGGCGAACTGGAGTTCGCCTTCTGCATCGCCCCCCACCACCCGCTGGCCGCCCTGCCCGAGCCGCTGACGGCGTCGCAGATCGCCGACCACCGCATCATTGCCGTGGCCGACAGCGCCCGCACGCTCAAACCCATCACCGTGGGCCTGCTGCCCGGGCAGGACGTGCTGACCATGCCGTCCATGGCCACCAAGCTGGAAGCGATGCTGCGGGGCCTGGGCTGCGGTTCACTGCCCATCAGCATGGTGCGGCGGCACCTCGAAGCCGGCCGCCTCGTGCGCAAGACCACCTACGAGGGCCGCCGGACCGGCGTCATGAGCTACGCCTGGCGCGACACCGGCCACGCGCCCGGCCGCGCGCTGGCCTGGTGGCTGGAGCGGTTGCGCCACGACACGACGCGCCGCGCGCTGCTGGAGCAGCACGAAGGGCTGGTGCTTTGAGCTACCGGGGCCGCTTCGCCCCCTCGCCGACCGGGCCGCTGCACGACGGCTCGCTCGTCGCCGCGCTGGCCAGCTGGCTCGACGCCCGCGCCCACGGCGGCCAATGGCTGGTGCGCATCGAGGACGTCGACGGCCCGCGCTGCCCGCCGGGCACCGATGACGTCATCCTGGGCCAGCTCGCCGCGCTGGGCCTGGTGCCGGACGAGGCGCCCGTCTGGCAGTCCCGCCGGGGCGACCTTTACCAGGCCGCGCTGGACCGGCTGATCGCGGCCGGCCTGGCCTACGGCTGCGCCTGCACGCGGGCCGAGATCGCCGCCGCGATGGGGCCGCGCGCGAAACATGGCGAACTGATCTACCCCGGCACCTGCCGGCCCGAGAACGGCGGCACCCAGGGCCGGCCGGTGCGCGCCTGGCGCTTTCGCGTGCAGGGCCGCATCGACTGGCAGGACCGCCGGCTCGGCGCGCACTCGCAAGACCTGGCCACCGAGGTCGGCGACTTCGTGCTCAAGCGCGCCGACGGCCTGTGGGCCTACCAGCTCGCCGTCGTCGTGGACGATGCCGAGCAGGCCATCACCGACGTCGTGCGCGGCGAAGACCTGGCCGACAACACGCCGCGCCAGATCGCACTGCAACGCGCGCTGGGCCTGCCCACGCCGCGCTATCTGCACACGCCGTTGGTGCTCGCGGCCGACGGGCACAAGCTGTCGAAGCAGAACGGCGCCGCGGCGATCGACATCGGCGCCCCGCAAGAGCGGCTGCGTGAAGCGATGGCACGCCTGGGGTTGAGCGCCCCGCCGGTGTCGCCCGCGCTCGGCCCATGGCTGGCCGAGGCGGCGGCGCGATGGCCGGGCGGGCACTTCGGCAGCGGCAGTTAAAGTCCCGGGCCATGCGTCGATCCGGCCGCTTGTTCGTCCTCTGCCTGCTGCTCCTGCTGCTGCCCTTGCGCGGCGTGCTGGCGGCCGCGCATCTGGGCTGTGAGCCGCCGCCGGCCACGCATGCGCCGCATGCCCACCATGCGGACGCTCATGGCGCTCATGGCGCTCATGGCGATCATGGCGCCCATGGCGATCACGGGCAGGCCCACGCCACCGCCGCCAAGGCCTGCAAGCTTTGCGCGCCGTGCTGCCTGGCCGCCGCGCCGCCACCGGCGCTGACGACGAATGCGGCCACCTGCACACCGGCCACCCGCGCTGGCCTTGCGCCGGCCGAAGCCTGGGTCAGCGTCGTGCCGCCGCTCCCCGACCCGCCACCCCGGGCCTGACACTCTCTTCGCTGCTGCCCCGCCGTCCCCGCCTCGGGTGACCGGCGGCTCGCTTTCGCCCTGCCTCGAGAGGCTTGTTGTATGTCCCCTGTCTTCTTCCGTGCGGCCTGGCCGCTGGTATTGCTGGCCCTGGCCGGCTGCGCCAGCACCGATCTCCAGGCCCCCGTTGGCGCGTCCTCCGCGCCCCCGCTCGCCGACGTCAATCGCTTGACGCACCCCCATCTCGCCCAGCCCGTCGGCGACTCACCGCTGTCGCCGCAGGCGGTCGCCGCGCGGCTGCAGGTGCCGCTGGACGCCGACGGCGCCGTGCAGCTCGCGCTGCAGAACAACCGCGCGCTGCTCGCCCGGCTGGCGCGGCTGGACGTGTCTGCCGCCGAGGTGGCCGATGCGTCCCGGCTGCCCAACCCGGGCTTTCGTTTCAGCCGCCTCACGCGGGGCAGCGAGGTGGAGCTGGAGCGCGGCTGGCAGCTCGACCTGGCACGGCTGCTGACGCTGCCGCTGGTGCGCGCTGCCGAACAGCGCCGCCTGCAGGCCGAGCAACAGCAGACCGCCGCCGAAGTGCTGGCGCTCGCCGCCGACACCCGCCGCGCCTGGGTGCGCGCGGTGTCGGCCGAGGAGACGCTGCGCTACCGCGAGCAGGTCATGGACGCCGCCGAGGCCGGCGCCGAGCTGGCCCGCCGCATGCAGGCCGCCGGCAATTTCAATGCGCTCGCCCAGGCGCGTGAGCAGGCCTTCGAGGCCGACGCCCGATTGGCCTTGGCCCTGGCCCGTCAGCAGCAGCTGCAAGCGCGCGAACGCCTGGTGCGGCTGCTGGGGCTGGAGAACGGCGCAGCGCTGCAACTCCCCGCGCAACTGCCGGCCTTGCCTGACACGCCGCGCGAGCTGGCCGACGCCGAGACCCGCGCGCTGACGCAACGACTGGACGTCATGGCCGCGCGC
Organism: Pelomonas nitida; assembly: GCF_043555975.1. Classification (NCBI taxonomy): domain Bacteria; kingdom Pseudomonadati; phylum Pseudomonadota; class Betaproteobacteria; order Burkholderiales; family Sphaerotilaceae; genus Roseateles; species Pelomonas nitida. The sequence goes on from NZ_JBIGIA010000003.1 coordinate 321,249, forward strand.
TCGTCACTGGAGCAGGCGGCACGCCAGGCCCAGCTCGCCCAGACGACGCGCTTCGTGTCCATGCTGGAGCTGGGCGCGGTGCGCAACTCGTCCAACGAGCAGCCGACCCAGCGCGGCTGGGAGGTGGCGCTGGAGCTGCCGCTGTTCGGCCCCGGCCCGCTGCCGCGCGCGCAGGCGCTGGCGCGCCAGGCGGCGCACGAGGCTGCCGACACGGCCATCCGCGCCCGCTCGGAGGTGCGCGAGGCGCACGGCCTGTACCGAAGCGCCTTCGAGGTCGCGCGCCATCATCGCGACGAGCTGATGCCGCTGGCCGCACGCATCGCCGACGAGCAGCTGCTGCGCTACAACGGCATGCTCATCGGGGTCTTCGAGCTGCTGGCCGACGCGCGCGCACAGGTCGCCGCCGTCAGCGCCGCGCAGGAGGCGCTGCGCGACTTCTGGCTCGCCCAGGCCGACCTGGACCAGGCACTCGCCGGCCCGCTGGCCGCGCCCGCCTTCCACTGATCTCCGAGGACCTCCCATGTTCAATCGACGCTCCCTGCTCGGCGCAGCCTCGCTCGCCGCCGTTTCCAAGGTCGCCATGGCCGCGCTGCCTGAACCCGTCAGCCAGACCTCGCCCGAGACCCAGCCGCCGCTCATCCCGCCCACGGGCCGCCCGTACAACCCCGTCGTCACGCTGAACGGCTGGACCGCCCCCTGGCGCATGAAAGACGGCGTCAAGGAATTCCATCTCGTCGCCGAACCCGTCGTGCGCGAGATGGCGCCCGGCTTCACCGCCCGGCTGTGGGGTTATAACGGCCAGAGCCCCGGGCCCACCATCGAGGTCGTCGAAGGCGACCGCGTGCGCCTGTACGTGACCAACCGCCTGCCCGAGCCCACCACCATGCACTGGCACGGCCAGCGGCTGCCCAACGGCATGGACGGCGTGTCGGGCCTCACGCAGCCGGCCATTCCGCCCGGCAAGACCTGGGTCTACGAGTTCGTCGCCCGCCGACCCGGCACCTTCATGTACCACCCGCACGCCGACGAAATGGTGCAGATGGCCATGGGCATGATGGGCCTGTGGATCACGCATCCGCGCACCCGGCATCCGCACATCGCCGAGGTGGACCGCGACTATGCCTTCCTGCTCAACGCCTACGACATCGAGCCTGGCAGCGCCGTGCCGAAGGTGATGACGATGCTGGACTTCAACCTGTGGAGCTGGAACAGCCGCATCTTCCCGGGCATCGCGCCGCTGGTGGCACGCCAGGGCGACCGCGTGCGCATCCGCGTGGGCAACCTCACGATGACCAACCACCCCATCCATCTGCATGGCCATGAGTTCGAGGTGACTGGCACGGATGGCGGCCCCGTGCCGCGTTCGGCGCGCTGGCCGGAGGTGACCACCGACATCGCCGTGGGCCAGATGCGCCAGATCGAACTGCTGGCCGACGAGGAAGGCGATTGGGCCTTCCACTGCCACAAGGCGCATCACACGATGAACGCGATGGGCCACAACGTGCCCACCATGCTGGGCGTGGATGCGAGCGACCTGGAGGCCAAGATCCGCAAGCTCGTGCCCGGCTACATGGCCATGGGCCAGTCAGGCATGCACGAGATGACGGAGATGCAGATGCCCGGGCCCGCCAACACCGCGCCGATGATGGCCGGCGAAGGCCCGTTCGGCCCGGTGGCCATGGGCGGCATGTTCAGTGTGCTGAAAGTGCGCCGCGGCCTGCCGCGCGGCGACTACACCGACCCGGGCTGGTTCCAGCATCCGCCCGGCACGCTGGCCCGCGAGGTCGGCGACGCACCCGCAGCCCCGACGGCGCCTGGCGCCACCACGCCTGCCGCCATCGATGTGAACGTGCGCAAGCCGCAAGGCCATCACGACCACCACTGAGCCCAGAAACGAAAAAGCCCGCCGGATAGTCCGGCGGGCTTGTCGTGGCGGAGAGGGAGGGATTCGAACCCTCGGTACGGGGATACCGTACGCCTGATTTCGAGTCAGGTACATTCGACCACTCTGCCACCTCTCCTGATTCGGTGTGCGCTGGTGCGAAGCCAATCATTATAGACAGCTTTTTGCACCCCGAGCAAATTCAGCCGCGCAACACCTCAACACCGCCCATGTAGGGGCGCAGCGCCTCGGGCACCGTGACGCTGCCGTCGGCCTGCTGGTAGTTCTGGCTGCGGCCCGCTGCGCTTAACTTCGCTGCGCGAAGTTAGCCTGCGCCCAAACTCTCAGCGCGTCGGTGCAAGCACCGACACTCCGCCCATGTATGGGCGGAGAACCTCCGGCACTTCAACAGTGCCGTCGGCTCGCTGATAGTTTTCCAGCACGGCGACCAACGTGCGGCCCACCGCCAGGCCGGAGCCGTTGAGCGTGTGCACCAGCTCGTTCTTGCCCTGGGCATTCTTGAAGCGCGCCTGCATGCGGCGAGCCTGGAAGGCGCCCATGTTCGAGCAGGAGCTGATCTCGCGGAAGGTGTTCTGCGCCGGCAGCCACACTTCCAGGTCGTAGGTCTTCGTCGAGCCGAAGCCCATGTCACCCGTGCACAGCAGCATGGTGCGGTACGGCAGGCCCAGCTTCTGCAGCACGGCCTCGGCGTGGCCCGTCATCTCTTCGAGCGCGGCCATGCTGTGTTCGGGGTGCTCGATGCGCACCATCTCGACCTTGTCGAACTGGTGCTGGCGGATCAGGCCGCGCGTGTCACGCCCGGCCGAGCCGGCCTCGGAGCGGAAGCAGGGGCTGTGCGCCGTCAGCTTGATGGGCAGCTCTTCCGCCTTGAGCACGCTCTCGCGCACGGTGTTGGTCAGCGAGATTTCCGACGTGGAGATCAGGTATTGCTCCACCTGCTCGTCGTCGCCGCCGCGCAGCACCCAGAACATGTCCTCCTTGAACTTGGGCAACTGGCCCGTGCCTTCGAGGATTTCGCGGTTGACGATGTAGGGCGTGTAGCACTCGGTGTAGCCGTGCTCGGTGGTCTGCACGTCCAGCATGAACTGGGCAAGCGCGCGGTGCAGCCGGGCCACGGGCCCCTTCAGGAACGTGAAGCGCGAGCCCGACAGCTTGGCGCCGGTCTCGAAGTCCAGGCCCATCGGCGCGCCGAGGTCCACGTGGTCCTTGACCTCGAAGTCGAACGTGCGCGGGGTGCCCCAGCGGCGCACCTCGACGTTGCCGGTCTCGTCCGCACCGGTGGGCACGCTGGTGTCGGGCAGGTTGGGCACGCCCATCAGCAGCTGGTTGAGTTCGAGCTGGATGGCGTCCAGCCGCTCCGCGCCGGCCTTGAGTTCGTCGGCAATGCCGCCCACCTCGGCCATCAGCGCCGAGGCGTCCTCGCCCTTGCCCTTGGCGGCGCCGATCTGCTTGGACAGCGCGTTGCGGCGGGCCTGGAAGGCTTCGGTCTTGACCTGGATGTCCTTGCGTTCGGCTTCGAGCGCCTTGTAGCGCTCCACGTCGAGGAAAGGCTGCGGAGACTTGCGCGCATTCAGGCGCTCGATGACGGCGTCGAGGTCCTTGCGCAGCTGGGTGATGTCGAGCATGGATGTCCTTCAGAAACTGGATACGAAAGCGGCGCCGAAGTCAGGCGCCACCGGGTGCATGAAGCGCCGGCGTCAAGATCGGGACGCACTCACCTCGGCCATGGACTTGTCGCCCAGCCCCATGGGCAGCGGGAAGCGCACATGCTCCTCCACGCCGGGCAGGCTGCGCACGGTGGTGGCGCCCAGCGCGCGCAGGCGGTCGATGACGGCCTGCACGAGCACGTCGGGCGCGGAGGCGCCGGCCGTCAGGCCCACGCGCGGCCTGCCTTCCAGCCACTCGGCCTTCAGATCCTCGGCAGCGTCGACCATGTAGCCCGGCGTGCCCAGGCGCTCGGCCAGCTCGCGCAGGCGGTTGCTGTTGGAGCTGGTCGGGCTGCCGACGACGATGACGACGTCCACCTGCGGCGCCAGCACCTTGACGGCGTCCTGGCGGTTCTGCGTGGCGTAGCAGATGTCCTGCTTCTTGGGTTCGCGCACGCCCGGGAACACGCGCTTGACCTCGGCCAGGATCTCGGCGGCATCGTCGACGCTCAGCGTCGTTTGCGTGACGACGGCGAGCTTGGACTGATCCTTGACGGTGACCTTGGCCACGTCCTCGACGTCTTCCACCAGGAAGATGCCTTCGGACAGCTGGCCCATCGTGCCCTCGACCTCGGGGTGGCCTTTGTGGCCGATCATGATGAACTCGAAGCCCTCGCGGTGCAGCTTGGCCACCTCCACGTGGACCTTGGTGACCAGCGGGCAGGTCGCGTCGAAGATCTGGAAGCCGCGCGCATTGGCCTCGCGGCGCACCTCCTGGCTGACGCCGTGCGCGCTGAACACCAGCGTCGCGCCGGCCGGCACCTCGGCCAGGTCCTCGATGAAGATCGCGCCGCGCGACTTCAGGTCGCTGACGACATAGGTGTTGTGGACGATCTCATGGCGCACGTAGATCGGCGCGCCGAACTTGACGAGCGCGCGCTCGACGATCTCGATGGCGCGGTCCACGCCGGCGCAAAAGCCCCGCGGCTCGGCCAGCAACACTTCCTGCAGGTTCACGGTGGTTTCCATCACAGCACCCCGATCACCTGGACTTCGAAACTCACCGGCTGGCCGGCCAGCGGGTGGTTGAAGTCGAACAGCAAGGCCTCGTCGCCCAGTTCGCGCACGACGCCGGCATAGCCGCCCTGCCCGTCCGGGCCGGGGAACTGCACGACGTCGCCGACGTTGTAGACCTCGTCGGGGTCGCCCAGCGTGCGCAGCAGCGTGAGCTTCACGCGCTGCAGCAGCTCGGGGTTGCGTTCGCCGAAGGCTTCGCCGGCGGCGAGCTGGAAGGTCTCGTGCGCGCCTTCGGGCAGGCCGATCAGCCGTGCCTCGATGGCGGGCGACAGCTGGCCGGCGCCCAGCGACAGCGTGGCGGGCTTGTCGTCAAAGGTGTTGACGATGTCGGCGCCGTCCGGGCCCGAGAGCCGGTAGTGCAGCGTGAGGAAGGAGCCGGCCTGGATGGGGTTCATTCGAGAGAGTGGAGAAGCGCTTGGCTAGACTGCCGATTTTATGCCGCTGACCCACCTGCCCCCGGACGCCCGCCCGCGCGAGAAGCTGCTCGCCCGCGGGCCGCAGGCGCTGGCGGACGCGGAACTGCTGGCGTTGCTGCTGCGCACGGGCATCCAGGGCCTGCCGGTGCTGCAGCTGGCGCAGAGCCTGCTGGACCGTTTCGGTGGCTGGGCCGGGCTGCTGGCGGCCAGCGTGCAGGACCTCGGCAAGGTCAAGGGGCTGGGCCCGGCCAAGCGCGCCGAAATCGCGGCGGTGCTGGAGATCGCCCGCCGCTCCCTCGGCCAGCGGCTGGCCGAGAAGCCGGCGATGAACGACGTGGACACCGTCAAGACCTTTCTGCGCCTGCACCTGGGCGGCCTGGGGCAGGAGGTGTTCGCGGTGCTGTTCCTGGACGCGCAGTTGCGGCTCATCGCGATGGAGACGCTGTTCCACGGCTCGCTGAGCCAAACGACCGTGCACCCCCGCGAGGTCGTCAAGCGCGCACTGGCGCTCGGTGCGGGTGCCGCCATCCTGGCGCACAACCACCCCAGCGGCGTCGCCGAGCCGTCCCGCGCCGACGAGCTGCTGACACGCCAGCTGAGCCAGGCGCTGGCCCTCGTCGACGTGCGCGTCGTCGACCACTTCATCGTCGGCGCGGGCGAGGTGGTCTCCTTCGCCGAACGGGGCCTGCTGTGACCAAGACCGTCCGCAGCCTGGCCGACCTCAAGCCGCTGGCGCGCGAGCTTGCCGCCTCGCGCGCGGCCGCCGAGCTGGAGCGTGAACGCCGCGCGGCCGCACAACGCCTGGCCGACCAGGAGCGCCGCGTCTTCGAGCTGACCGTGGGCCCGGTGACGCCGCTGCGCCGCGTCGACCGCGTGCTGCACGACCTCGCCCAGCCCAGCCCCGAGCCACGCCAGCGCGAAGCCGACGAGCGGGCGGTGCTGCTGCAGGCGCTGTCCGACGACATCGACATCGACACGCTGCTGGACACCGATGAAACGCTGAGTTTTCGCCGCGACGGCATCAGCGTGGAAGTGGTGCGCAAGCTGCGCCGCGGGCACTGGGCGCTGCAGGGGCAGCTCGACCTGCACGGCCTGCGCCGCGACGCCGCACGCGAGGCGCTGAGCCTGTTCATCCACGACAGCGCCCGGCGCGGCCTGCGTTGCGTGCGCGTGGTGCACGGCAAGGGCCATGGCTCACCGGGGCGCGAGCCGGTGCTCAAGGGCCGCGTGCGCCGCTGGCTGGTGCAGAAGAACGAGGTGCTGGCCTTCGTACAGGCCCGCGGCAGCGATGGCGGCGCGGGCGCCCTCATCGTGCTGCTCACCGGCACGGCCTGACACGGCACTGACAACGGCTGCGAACGCCGCCGTGCGTGGCATAGCGCCGACGGGCAAAGCCACCATTGACCCGCTCCTCCTCCCGCATTAGCCTGAGTTACAGCCGCGGTACACGCGGGCACCGGCTTCATTACTGCCCCACGAGAGGAGCGCCCATGGACCTGTCCCACTCCACCTATGCCAGCCCCAAGCCCAAGCGCTATGTGGGCCTCGGCTTGGTCGTCGCACTGCACGTTGCAGGCATCTGCGCGCTGAGCGCCGGGCTCGTGCGGGTGGCGCCGGAGCCGCCACGGTTGATCACGATGAAGCCGCTGCCGCCCGAGGTGACACCCGAGCCGCCCAAGCCCGAGCCGCGTCCCGTGGATCGCCCGGTGATGAAGGAGATCGAACCCATCCGCGTGCCGCTGCCGGCCGATCCCGTCATCGCGCCAGACCCGGTCGTGACGACCCAGGTCATCCAGGACAGCCGGCCGGCCACGCCCCCCACGGGCCCCACTCACGTGGACACGACGCCGTCGCAACCGGCCGTCACGCAGCGTGTGCAAACCCCTGGCGCCGTCTGCTCCGTGATGCCGGCGCCCGACATGCCGGCCTTGAGCTGGAGCGGCGAGGCCGTGCTGCAGGTGGTGGCCACCGTGCGCAGCGGCCGCGTGGTCGGCACCGACATCCGCGTGACGCAGGGCGCGCCTGACAGCAAGACGCGCCGCTCGCTGCAACGTGCCGTCGAGGCGGCCCTGTCCGGCTACCAATGCCAGGGCGACGCCTTGTTCCAGCAGGACTTCGCGTTCCGGGTCGACTGACCCTGGCTGACGGCCGGCCGCTCAGCCGGCCGGCCAGCCACCCGTTCGTCCGCTCAGCCCGCTGCGTCAGGCCCGCTCAGCGGCACCGTCAGCACGAAGGCCACCTCGCCCTCGCCCGGCGCATACCGGATGCTGCCGCCGTGGGCCCGCGCCACTTGGTCGACGATGTAGAGGCCCAGGCCCATGCTGCCCGGATTGCGGGCGTTCCGCAGTGACGTGCGCTTGAACGGGTCGAACAGCCCGTCGAGCAGCTCGCCCGGGATGGGCGGCGCCGGGTTGCGCACGGTCAGCACGGCCTGGCCGTCGTGCGCGACGAGTTCCAGGCGGATCAGCCCCTGCCCGTGATGACGCGCGTTGCTCAGCAGGTTGGCCACCATCTGCAGGTATCGCAGCGGATCCACCCGCGCCGCCAAACTGGCGGGCAGGTCGGCCGCTACCGCCATGTCGGCATGCACGGTTTGCTGGTCGGCAAGCACCTCGGCCAAGAGCGCGGCGAGGTCGACGTCCTCGGCCTCGATGGCCAGGCCCAGGCCGTTCTGGATGCGCGTGATGTCCTGCAGGTCCCGCAGCAGCCGCTGCATGCGGTTGGTGGAGTTGCGGATCACCGACGACAGCCGACCGCCGGCCCGCTGTTCGCGGTCGAGCGCGACGGACGCCATGCTCAGCGAATGCAGCGGATCGCGCAGGTCGTGGCCCAGCACGGCCCACAGCTGGGAGCGCAGCCGGTCCAGCTCCAGCACGCGATCGGCATGGGCGCGACTGACGGCGTCCAGCAGCAGCGTCGCACTTTCCAGCTCGACCTCCGACCAGGGCACGGCGGTGCCGCGCACAGTCTCGCGCCATTCGGCAAACGAGCCGCGCGGCGTTAACCGCGGGCCCAGCGGCCCGTGCGCCATCACCTTCTCGGGCCGGCCGCCCCAGCGGATGGTCTCGATCTGCTCGCGCCGCAGCGCCACGACCCAGCCCGCACCCGGTGCGTCGAAACGCAGGCCCAGCGCGCCGCAGGGCCGCTCACCACCCACGGCCGCCGGCAGCGCATCGGCGCGGCTCTCGTGCACCAGCGTCTGCCCTTTCAGCTGCAACCACCCCACGATGGCGGCGGCCCAGCGCTCGTCCACCGGGCCGTGGCAACGCACGCGGCCGTCGAGGCTGACCACGAGCGCGTCGCAGGCCAGGCTTTCGCACAGCGCGGGCGCCTCGCGTGCCAGCACGTCCACGGCCTCGTGACCCTGGGCGATCTGGGCGGCGATGTCAGCGCGCAGCATCGCCGCGCGCGCCATCACCGCCTCGCGCTCACGGGCAGCCAGCGACTGCACCGACGCCGCGATCAACTGCGCCACGACATCACAGGCCATGCGCAGCGCATACGGCACGCGCAAGGGGCCCATGTGATGGCAGGCCAGCATGCCCCACAGCCGCCCGCCCACCACGATGGACACGCTCATCGACGCACCCACGCCCATGTTCGTGAGGTACTCGATGTGGATGGGCGAGACGCTGCGCAGCACGCTGTGACTCAGGTCCAGCGGCTCGGCGTGCCCCGGCGCGGCGATCAGAGCCACCGGCGCGTAGTGCACGTCGGCAATCAGCCTCAGCGTGTTGAGCACATAGAGGCGGCGCGCCTGGGCCGGGATGTCGCTGGCGGGGTAGCGCCGCCCCACGTAGGGCTCCAGATCGCCGCGGCAGGCCTCGGCCACGATGTCGCCGCTGTCGTCATGCCGGAAGCGGTAGGCCATCACCCGGTCGAAGCCCGTCATGGCGCGCACCTCGGCCACCGCCACATCGAGCAGCCGGGCAATGGACGACTGGCGCTTGAGCTTGTCCATCGCACGGTAGGCCGTTTGCGCAAAGCTGGCCAAGCCATGGGCGCCGTCGTCGCGCTGCTCGAATTCGCACAGGCACAGCGTGCCCTGCGAATGCACCACGACGTCGAACACCTGCCCCTGCAACAACGCCTCGCTGGACTCGGGCAGGCTCTCGGCCGCCCCGATGCCGGCAATGCCCTGCTGCACGAGGCGGGCGATGTCGGCGTCATCGCCCAGGTCCGACGGGCGCAGCGGCCGGCCCAGGCTGAGCGTCAGGCCCAGCAGCTCGTTCGCATTGGCGCTCATCGACACCAGCCGGCCCAGGCGGTCGAAGGCCAGCAGCGCGCCGTGGGGCTGGATGGAACCGGGCGTGTGGATGGGCTCGCGGTCGCAGTTGTCCAGCGTCACCGGCTCCGCGGTCGGGCCGCTCATGGCAAGGTCCCCTCAGCCGAGGCCGGCGCGCTGCGCAGCACATCGCGGATGGCCGCACCCAGCTTGCGCACGTCGACGGGCTTGGCGATGTAGCGCTGGAACCCGGCCGCCAGCCCCGATTGCCGGTCGGGCAGCATGGCAAAGGCCGTCAGCGCGACGGCCGGCAGCGCCGCCGTGGCGGGGGCGGCCCGCACGGTGCGGATCAACGCCAGCCCGTCCATCTCCGGCATGCCGATGTCCGACACCAGCACGTCGAACCGCGCCTCGGACAGCAGCGCCAGCGCCGCACGTGCACCGCCGGCCACGGTCACGTCAGCCCCCAGTTCCTGCAAGGCCGCCTGCCCGACGTCGCGCGCGTCGTCTTCGTCGTCGACCAACAGCACACGCACCCCATCGAGCCGCGGCGGCGGCTGACCCGCCGGCTCGGCGATGGCCGTGAGCGGCGGGCGCGCCGGCGGCGGCGCCACCGGCAGGCGGACGTCGAAACGCGCGCCCTGCCCCACACCGTCGCTGTGCGCGAGGATGTCGCCGTCATGCAGCTCGACGATGGCACGCGCGATCGCCAGGCCCAGGCCCAGGCCGCCGGCCTTGCGGGTGCGCGAGCCGTCCTCCTGGCGCAGGCGGTCGAACACATAGGGCAGGAACTCGGCCGAGATGCCGCGGCCGGTGTCTTGCACGGACAGCCGCACATGGCCCTCGCCGTCCATCGCGGCGGTCACGTCGACGGCCGCCCCATCGGCGCTGAACTTCAGCGCGTTGCCCACCAGGTTGGCCATGACCTGCCCGAGCCGCTGCGCGTCACCGACCACCCACAACGGGCCGGCGGCATCGCAGCGCAACGCGATGCCCCGTGCCTGCGCCGTGTGCAGGTGCGACAGCAGCGATTCGGCCGCCAGCGCGGCGAGATCCAGCGTCTCGCGCTGCACGACGAGCTTGCCGGCGACCACGGCGCTCATGTCGAGCAGGTCGTTGATCATGCGCGTCTGCAGCTGCGCGTTGCGGCGGATGACGAGCGCCGCCTTGACGAGCAGGTCGTTGCCGACCGCGTGCTTCTCCAGGATGTCGGCCCAGCCGCTGATGGCACTGAGCGGCGATCGCAATTCGTGCGACAGCACGGCGAGGAACTCGTCCTTGAGCGCGTTGCTGCGCTCGGCCTCTTCCTTGGCCTGCTGCAGCTGCAGCGAAGCCTCGTAGGCCGCCGTCACGTCGCGCACGATCTTGGAGAAGCCGGTGTGCTCGCCACTGGCGCTGTAGATGGGCGTCATGACGCCCTCGGCGCGCAGCCGCGTGCCGTCCTTGCGCAACAGCCAGCGGTCGCCCGGCGCGGAGCCGGTGGCCAACGCCTGCGCCATCTCGCGCGCCAGCACGCCATCGGCGCGGTCTTCCGGCAAATACAGCACCTCCGGCGACCGACCGCGCACTTCGTCCAGCTCGCGCCCGAAGATGACGCTGGCCGCACGGTTCCAGTCGCGCACCAGCCCCTGGCTGTCCAGCAGCACGACGGCGTAGTCATGCAGAGAGTCCACCACGCGCGCATAGAGCGCATCAGCCTCGCGCAGCCGCTCCTGCGCATGCTGCTGCGCCTCGCGCTGCGCCACCTCGCGCAGCGCGCGCTCGATGGCCAGCGGCAGCCGCGTGAGGCGGCCTTTCATCACGTAGTCGGTCGCACCGCGCTTGAGCAGCTCGGCCGTGTTCTCCTCGCCGATGACGCCCGACACGAAGATGAACGGCACCAGCGGCGCCAGCTCGCGCGCATGGGTCAGCACCTCGCCGCCGTCGAAATCGGGCAGCCGGTAGTCGGACAGGATGATGTCGAAACGCCCGGCCGACAGCACGCGCTGGAAGGACGCGCCGTCCTGCACCCAGGTCAGCGCATGGTCCGGGAAGGCCGCGTCCAGCACGGCCTGCAGCAGCTCGGCGTCGAAGGCCGAGTCTTCCAGCAGCAGGATCTTCAGCGTCGGCATCGCGTGCGCTCGCCCGGGGCGTCATTCATAGCGGCGGCTGGTTCGCAGCGAGCCCGGTGGCGGCTCGTTCAGCACGGCCCAGAACATGCCCAGGTCGGAGATGGCCGTGACGAACTGCTTGAACTCCACCGGCTTCACGACATAGGCGTTCACACCCAGCTCATAGCTCTTCACGACGTCGGACTCCGCCTGCGACGACGTCAGCATGACGACCGGGATGCTCTTGAGCGGCTCCGTGCTGCGCACGGCGCGCAGCACCTCCAGCCCGTTGACCTTGGGCAGCTTGAGGTCCAGCAGCACGACGGCGGGGTTGCCCTCGGCGCGGCCGGCATGGGCGCCTTCGCGGTTCAGGTAATCGAGCGCCTCGGCACCGTCGCGCACGATGATCACCTCGTTGGCGAGCTGGCTCTTCTCCAGCGCCACGAGCGTCAGTTCGAGATCCCGCGCGTCGTCCTCGACGAGCAGGATGGGCTTCAGGCTTGCGGGGTTATGCATGACGTCCTCTGATTCTTCATTCCGGTCGCGGCAGCACGAACGTGAACCTGGCGCCGCGATCCACCTCGCCGAAGGCGTCGACCACACCACCATGGCGCTCGACGATGCGCCTCACGCTGGCCAGGCCGATGCCGGTGCCTTCGAAGGCCTCGCTGCCGTGCAGGCGCTGGAACACGCCGAACAGCTTGTCGACGTACTTCATCTGGAAGCCGACGCCGTTGTCGCTGATGGACAGGCCCACGCCGCGCTCGTCCTGCACCGGCACGATCTCGATGCGTGCCACCTCGCGCGTGCGGCTGTACTTCACGGCGTTGCCGATGAGGTTGCGCAAGGCCAGTTGCAGCAGCACCGAGTCGGCCCACAGCCGCGGCAGCGGCCCCTGGACGACCCACTCCATGCGCGCCGCGTGCGGCACGCCCTCCTGCTCGGCGATGAGATCCTGCACGAGCAGCTCGGTGTTGACCCAGCTGCACTTGAGCGCCGAGCGCCCCATGCGCGAGAAGTCCAGCAGCGCATCCACCAGCAGGCCGGCGTGGGCCGACGCCTCTTTCACATGGGACAGATAGCGCCGCGCGCGGTCGCTGATGCTGGCGCCGTCGAGCTCCAGCACCAGGTCGACGAAGCCGGAGATGTGGCGCATCGGCGCGCGCAGGTCGTGCGACACCGTGTACGAGAAAGCCTCGAGTTCGCGGTTCACGCGTCCCAGTTCCGCCGCCACCTCGGCCATCTCCTCCGCGCGGCGCAGCACGATGCCGATCAGCGCGTGGCGTAACTCCAGCGCCGCATGCACCTCGGCGGCCCGCCACGGCGCCGAGCGGCCGCGCACATGCTCAACCCAGCTGGCAAAGCTGCGCCGTGGATGCAGCCGCGCGTCCGGCGACGCGGCCTTGCGCGGCTCGCCGGCCCAGGTGATGGTCTGCGGAATTTCGGGGCGAAACCACACGACATAGTGGCGGTGCAGCGTGGAGATCGAGATCGCCAGCACACCGGCTGCCGTGTCGGCCAGGGCCGCGAACTCCGGCGCGTCCTGCGGCAACTGATCGGTGTGGCGCACCTCGCCGATGCGGCCGCCCAGCCACTGCCCGAGCGCCAGCACCGCCGCCTCGTCCGGCGTGTCGCCCACCCGCCAGCAGCGGTCGTTGAGGATGACGGCCGCGCCGCTGGCGCGCGCTACGCGCAGCAAGGGGCCGGGTTCCGCCACCAGCCGCTGCAGCGTGGCGTCGCTGTCGCCCAGGTGGGCCACCATGGTCAGCGTCAGTTCGCGCAAGCGCAACTGCTCGCTGACCTGCTCGTTCTCCTCCTTGGCCTCGATCTGCAAGGAGAGCAGCTGCCCCAGATGCTCGCAGGCCATGCGGGTCTGGTAGGGCAGCGCCAGCGGCTCGTGGTTGTGGCAAGACACCAGGCCCCACAGCTCGCCGCGCACGATGATCGACACCGACATGGAAGCCAGCGTGCCCATGTTGCGCATGTACTCGAGGTGCACCGGCGAGACGCTGCGCAACTGCGCCTGCGACAGGTCCAGCGCCATCGCCGTCCCGGACCCATCGGCAAAACCTACCGGTACGGGCGTGTAATTCGCGTCGGGAATGAGCCGCAGATGGTTCAAGCGGTACAGCGCGCGGGCCTGCGCCGGAATGTCCGACGCGGGGAAATGATGGCTGGCGTAGGACTCGTAGCCCGCGTCGATGGCCTGCGCCAGCACCTCGCCGTGGCCATCCGCGTCGAAGCGGTAGGCCAGGCAGCGGCCGAAGCCGGTGAGGCGCTTCATCTCGCGGGTGACGACCTCGCAGACCTCCAGCACCGACTGCGTTTGCTGCATCAGCGGCACCACATGGCGCGCCAGGCTGTAGATGGGCGCCTGCGCGCCGTGGTCGGCGATGGCCGGCTCGAGCTCCAGGTGCACCAGCGCGCCGAGGCGATGGGCCGACACGTGCAGCGTGCGGCCCGCCACGACGCGCAGCCCGAGCGACAGCGCGCCCTCGCCGTCGACGAGCGCGGCCGTCTCGCCACTCAGCGACGCGGCGAAGGCCGCGAGGGCCGGCGCCGGGGTATCGCCCAGCAGCACCGTCCAGTTGTCGCTCCAGGCCACGGGCGTGGATGCCGACGCATCGATCGACAGCAGCCAGCCATGCGGCTGGATGGCGCCGGGCACGCGGATGGGTTCGCTCGCGCAGTCGGCAACCGCAGTGACCGGGGCGCGATCGGGCGCATTCATCGCAGCAGCGGCGCCATCGTCAGCATCAGCGCCTCGAAGGTCTGCTCGGCGGCCCGAACAGCCAAGGCCCGGTCGGCCGGCGCATCGCCCACCTCGGCCTGGGCGAGTTCACGAAATTCCTTCCACATCGCGCCGGTGCGCTCGCCAAAGCCATGGAAATAGCTGGCGCCGCGCCCCGGCGTCAGCCCGAGATCGCGCTCGAGCCAGGGCGTGATGACCTGACCGCCCAGCGCCGAGCCTTCGATGACATACAACGCGCCGAATGCCGCCGCGAGACGGAGCGCCGGCAGGCAGCGCGCGGCGGCGGGCATCACATCGACCGGCAGCGCGGCGGCGAGGAACTCGACGTCCTGCGCCACGAAACGGCGACGGCTGCGCGCCGCCAGCCAGCCATGCAGCCGGGTGGGCAACGCCTCGACAAGTTCCTGCTCCCAGCCCGCCAGGAAATGCTGGAAGCCCAGCACGATGGCCGCATAGCGACGCAGCGGCATCGGCGCCTGCAAGGCCAGCAACTGCTCGATGCGGTCATGCTGAGCCCGCGTGGCCGCCCGCAGTTCGGGCAGCAAGCCACCGGCTGCAGCCGGCTGGCGCGGTGAGGCATCCTGCCCCCAAGCAACGCCCGCCACCGTTGACGGCGGCAGCACCTAGCGAACCCTCCCGAGCAGCTCGCTCAGCTGGGTGTGGCTGACGGGCTTGACGACATAGGCACTGGCGCCGAGCTGTTGAGCCTCTTCGCGCACGCGCTCGTCACCCCAGCCGCTGAGCATGACGACGTCGATGCCCTGCGTCTTGGGGTCAGCCTTCACGCTGGCCAGCAACTGCAGGCCGCTGCCATCCGGCAGGTTCATGTCGAGAAAGATGAGGTGCGGCGGGACCTGCGCGATGCGCTCGCGGGCCTGGGCCAGCGTACCCGCGGTGTCGGCGGTGAAGCCCTCGCTCTCAATGAGCAGCGACAGCACTTCGGAGGCATCCACGTTGTCGTCGACGATCAGGACGCGCGGTGAAGGAACAGCAGAAATCATCGGGCAATGCTATGTGAGCACGGCCTGCGGACTGAAGACCGTTACAAAGAACCAGGGCCCTAGGCGCCGACGTTCCGCATCCAGTCGGCCGTGCCGGCAAACGCCTCCGCGAGGCGTGCCTGCAACGCCGGATCGACGTTCGTCTCGCGCATGGCCTGCGACATGCAGGCCAGCCATTCGTCACGCTCGGCGATCCCGATACGGAAGGGCAAATGGCGTGCCCGCAGCCGTGGGTGGCCGAAGCGGCTGATGTAGTGGTCCGGCCCGCCCAGCCAGCCGCACAGGAACCAGAACAGCTTGTCGCGCGCGGCGTCCAGCGAATCGCCATGCGCCTCGCGCAGGCGGGCATAGGCAGGCTCCAGGTCCATCAGGTCGTAGAAGCGATCGACGAGTTCGCGCACGCGCGCCTCGCCGCCGATCCACTCGAAAGCAGTTGAAGGGTTCACTTCCGCCGACATGCGCAATCCGTACTGCATTCGCGGGCCGAGCGCTGGGCCGCTCCCAAGCCGGCCCGCCCTAGGCGACGTGCTCGCGGCTTGATGCCGCGGGCATCGTCGTCCCCACGGGAGAGCGACCAGGGGCGCCCGCGTTCAGCGCGGCGCGACTGGGCGAGGGGCTCCGATTCAGCCAAGGAGTTTGCTGGCCAGCGCCTTGATGGCCTGGGCCGCGTCACAGCCGGGGAAATGCTCCAGCATGAGCTGGCGCTTGAGCACGGCCTGGCGCACCGCCTGATCGGCCCGCACTTCGCCCATCAGTTCGAGCTTGAAGGTCTGGCCCGGTGTCGGTCCGACGAATCGCTGCAGCACCTGCTGCAACTGCCCGCAGATGAGCCGCCCCTCGCCAACACGGTTGGCCTGATTCACGAGCAGGCCCACCTGCCGGCGCTCCTGCTGCGTCGCCAGCACCTTGATCGTGGCGTAAGCATCGGTCAGCGACGTCGGCTCGGGCGTGGCCACCACGAGCACGTCGCTGGCCATCGAGATGGCGAACAGCACGACGTCGGAAATGCCGGCGCCGGTATCGAGCAGCACCCAGTCGAAACGGGGCTTCACGAGGTCGATGATGTGCAGCAGCTTGTCGCGGATGTCGGGCGTCAGCCGCGAATACTCCACCATGCCGGAGCCGGCCAGCAGCACGCTGAAGCCGCCGGGCGCCGGCAGGATGGCCTGGTCCAGCGTGGCCTTGTCGGTGAAGACATCGTGCAGCGTCAGCTTGGGCTGCAGGTTCAGCACGACGTCGAGGTTGGCGAGGCCCAGGTCGGCGTCAAGCACCAGGACCTTCTGGCCGCGGGCGGCCAGCGCCGCTGCGAGGTTGGCGGTGACGAAGGTCTTGCCGACGCCGCCTTTGCCGCTGGTGACGGCCAGCGTGCGCGCACCACCGCGCACCGGGCGCGACGTGGGAGCTGCAGGGGCGGCGGAATCGTGGGTGGTGTTCATCGGGAAACCTTCGTGCGACGCACGCCGGTGCATGCCCGTTGGGGTAGCCGTGCGGATCTCATGGCAGGTCCTGTTGCGTATCGACGTTCAGCGGGGTGAACAACATGCCCTTTTCTTCGGCACTGACCAGGGAATCGATCTGAGGTTCGAGGCGGGTGCGGTTGCGGCCGTCCGCCTTGGCGCGGTAGAGCTGACGGTCGGCCCGCTCCGTCCACAAAAGTGTCGACGACCGCACCCATTGCGGCGCGAAAGCACCGCCCAGACTGACGGTCACTCCCAGCATCTGGCCCGGCGCGATCTCGACGCTGAGTTCGGCCACGCGCTCCCGCACCCGCTCGGCCACGATGAGGCCGACATGCGTGGCGCAGTTCGGCAAGATGATTGCGAACTCCTCGCCGCCAACGCGGGCGACCAGGTCCATCGGGCGAACCGCCTGTGCAATGGCCTTGGCAACAGCGCAGATGACCAGGTCACCGGCGCCATGGCCATGGGTGTCGTTGACGGCCTTGAAGTGGTCGATGTCCAGGATCAGCAGCAGCGCGGCCTCGCCGGAGCGGGCGACGCGGTCGACCTCGCGCGTCAACGCCATCTCGAAGCTGCGGCGGTTGACGAGGCCGGTCAGCGCGTCCTTGCTCGACAGGTCGCACAGGGCGTCCAGCACCGCCTGCAGCCACGCCACGCTGCGTGGCGGCTCGTCCGGTAGCAGCGCACCGGCCTGCTGCAGCAATTGCAGGGCCTGGTCAAGATCGAGCGCCTGGGCGTCGATCATCGTGGTGGCGGGCAAGCGGTTTTCCAAAAGGCGGCGAGGCGGCAAGCGCTCGGTAGGGCGGGGTTTTCGAGTCAGTCTATCAGCGGCACGCGCGCTCCCAGGTCGTGAAACAGGCACGTTCCTGTCGCCTGTTTGCAATATGCTGGAGCGATCGGGGGCCATACCAACGGCCTGCGGTGCAGAATCGATGCGGAAACGCCAGAACTGCTGCGAGCAACCACAAATCTGATATCGAGACATGCCCGCACCCGACCTCGCCCCAGGCACCGATGCGATCGACCACGAGTTCAGCTTCAGCAAAGCGGACTTCGACCGCGTGCGCGAGTTGATCTACAAGCATGCCGGCATCAGCCTGCACGATGGTAAGCACGCCATGGTCTACAGCCGCCTCTCGCGGCGGCTGCGTGAGACCGGCCACAAGAGTTTCGCCAGCTACCTGCAGTGGCTCGAAGCCTCGACGGGCGCCTCGGGCGCGGCCGAATGGCAGGAGTTCGTCAACTGCCTGACCACCAACCTGACCTCGTTCTTCCGCGAGGAACATCACTTCCACGCGCTGAAAGACGACCTGAAGGCGTTTGCCGGCAAGGGCGTGCGGATCTGGTGCTGCGCGGCGTCGACGGGCGAAGAGCCGTACTCCATCCTGATGACCTGCAGCGAAGCGCTCGGCCCCGCTGCGTCGGTGCAACTGGTGGCGAGCGACATCGACACCAACGTGCTGGCCACCGCCCGGCGCGGTGTCTACAACGCCGATGCCCGCGGCCTGGACGCGACGCGGTTGAAGACCTTCTTCATGCGCGGCACCGGCGCCAACTCCGGCAAGATCCGCGTGAAGCCCGAACTGCAGCGCTGGGTGGACTTCCGCCCGCTGAACCTGATGGATGCGCAGTGGCAGCTCGGCGACCCCTTTCACATGGTGTTCTGCCGCAACGTCATGATCTATTTCGACGCACCCACGCAGCGCAAGGTGCTGGAACGCATCCACCGCGTCATGCGCCCGGGCGGCCTGCTGTTCGTCGGTCATTCCGAGAACTTCACCGAATCCCGCGACCTGTTCAAGCTGCGCGGCAAAACCATTTACGAACGGGTCTGATCCATGAGTACGCCCCTCGCCTCTGCTGCCTCCGTCGGCCTCGGCAACCCGGCTGCCGTCGCGCGGGTCAACCAGCTCAAGGCCCAGCCGCGCAAGCAGGGTGAGGCCTCGTTCTTCTTCTACGACGCACATTTCAAGAACGCCGCCGTCAAGATCCTGCCGGGTGAGTACTTCGTCGACACCGAGGACCTGCTCGTCATGACGACGCTGGGCTCATGCATCGCCGCCTGCCTGTGGGACCGCACGGCCAAGATCGGCGGCATGAACCACTTCATGCTGCCCGAGGGCAATGGCGACTCCGGCCGCTACGGCTCGTTCGCGATGGAACTGCTCATCAACGAGATGATGAAGCGCGGCGCCAGCAAGGCCCGCATGGAGGCCAAGATCTTCGGCGGCGGCGCGGTCATCTCCGGCATGAACTCGCTCAACGTCGGCGAGCGCAATACCAACTTCGTCATGGACTACCTGAAGCTGGAGCGCATCCCCATCGTGTCCAAGGACGTGATGGACGTGTATCCGCGCAAGGTGTGCTTCCTGCCCGCGAGCGGCAAGGCCATGGTCAAGCGCCTGGCGCCGACGAATACCGATGCCCTGATCCAGCAGGACAAGGCAGCCATCCAGAAGGTGCAGCCCGTCGCCAGCAGTGGCGGCTCCATCGACTTGTTCTGAGGAGGCCGGCTATGGCCAAAACCAAGGTCGTCGTGGTGGACGATTCGGCGCTGGTGCGCTCCATCCTGACCGAAATCATCAATCGCCAGACCGACATGGAATGCATCGGCGCCGCCGCCGATCCGCTCGTGGCGCGGGAAATGATCCGCACGCTCAACCCCGACGTCATCACGCTGGACGTCGAGATGCCGCGCATGGACGGGCTGGACTTCCTGTCTCGCCTGATGCGCCTGCGCCCGATGCCCGTCGTCATGGTCTCCACGCTGACCGAGCGCGGCGCCGAGGTGACGCTCAAGGCGCTGGAACTGGGGGCCGTGGATTTCGTCGCCAAGCCCAAGATCGGCGTGGCCGACGGCATCCGGCTGCTGGCCCAGGACATCACCGACAAGATCCGCATCGCGGCCAAGGCCCACATCCGCCGCGCCCCGCCGCCGGCCGCGCCGGGCACCGCGCCCGCTGCGCCAGCCAAGCCGGTGACGATGGCCAGCCTCGGCCGAGCGTCCACCGAGAAGATCATCTTCATTGGGGCCTCCACCGGCGGCACCGAGGCGACGAAGGACGTGCTCGTCAACCTGCCGGCCGACAGCCCCGCCGTCGTCATCACGCAGCACATGCCGCCGGGTTTCACGCGCAGCTATGCCGCGCGGCTGGACGGGTTGTGCAAGATCCGCGTGAAGGAGGCGCAGGACGGCGAGCGCATCCTGCCCGGCCACGGCTATATCGCGCCCGGCGGCCTCCACCTGACGGTGGAACGCAGCGGCGCCAACTACATCGCCCGCGTGCAGGACGGCGAGCCCATCAACCGCCACAAGCCGTCGGTCGAGGCCCTGTTCCTGTCCGCGGCCAAGGTCGTCGGCCAGAACGCCATCGGCATCATGCTGACCGGCATGGGCGCCGACGGCGCCCGCGCCATGAAGGTCATGAAGGACGCCGGCTCCTACAACTACTGCCAGGACGAGGCCAGCTGCGTCGTCTTCGGCATGCCACGTGAAGCCATCGCGGCCGGCGCGGCCGACGAGGTGCTGCCGCTGAGCCAAATCGCCGGCAAGGTGCTGGAGCGCCTGCGCGCCACCTCCGGCATCTCGCTCAATCGCGTCTGACGCGCATTCAACGCGCCACTGCAGCGGCGGCAAGGGCCTGCGGCGCCTGAGCCTGACCGGCCTGACGCGCGCGCTCGGGTGGCAGCACGGGCTTGAAGCCATCCAGTTGCTTGGCCGTCGCCAGCGGCACCCAGACCGTCTTCCTGGGCGCCGGCGCCTGGGCGGCCATCACGCGCCGCTGCGCGCGGTCTGCGGCTGCCTCCTTCATGTCGGCGTTCTCGTCGCTGAACGCCATGACGGCGGCCGCGCTGCTGGCGAGGGCCGCGACGAGCGGGAATGAAGCGAGGCGGCGGTGCAGTGACGTCATGATGGTGTCTCCCTGGAATGCTGGTTATCCTAGAAACCCAGCAATCGCCCAACAAGCGCTTGTTTCTTCACTGACTGGTCGATATTGCTTACCAGATGGCCTCGTTGGACCGCTTTCCGCTGCACTACCTCGCTGCCTTCCGTGCGGCCGCCCAGACGCAGAACCTGCGGGCTGCGGCGGAGAGCCTGCACCTGACGCACAGCGCCGTCAGCCAGCAGATCCGCGGGCTGGAGGAGCAACTGGGTTTCGAGCTGTTCACCCGGCAGGGGCGGCGCCTGACGCTCAACCCCGCCGGGCAGGCCCTGCAGCGGGCCGTGATCAAGATGTTCGCGGAGCTGCAAAGCGGCGTGCTGGCAGCCACGCAGGCCCACGGCAAGGCCGCGCAGACGCTGCGCGTGACCGCCCTGCCCTCGTTCGCGCAGCGCTGGCTGATGCCGCGGCTGCCGCGCTGGCAGGCACTGCAGCCCTGCATCTCGCTGGATCTGCACACCTCGCAGCAGGTGGTGGACCTGGAGCGCGAGCGCTTTCACCTCGGGCTGCGGGTGGGGCGCGGGCCGTGGCCAGGAATGATCACCGAGCCCCTGTTCCATTCACCGCTGATCGCCGTCGCCGCGCCGGCTCTCGCGCACCGGCTCATCGGCCTGCCCGCACCCGCCTTGCTGGAGGAGCCGCTACTGGGCGACACGGAGGAATGGCAGCGCTGGTTTGCGGGCACCGGCGTGCAGGCCGAGCCGGTTGTCGTCGCGAGCTTCAACGACGCGGGCGTGCTGCTGCAGGCTGGCGAGCAGGGCATGGGCATCGCGCTGGCCCGCGAGCTGCTGGCCGCCGACGCCCTGCTGGACGGCCGGCTCGTGCGCGTGCATGCGCACAGCGTCGACCTGGACGCCACGCGCGACTACCAGATCGTCTACCCGGAGCCGCTGCGCAGCGACCCCGCCCTGCGCGCCTTCTGCGACTGGCTGCACGCCGAGATGGCCACGCTGCAACAACGGCTCAGCGAAGCCGCACGCCCCGCCTGAGCCTGATCACAGGAACAGCTGCTGGAGGTCGCTGAGGAAATCGAACCCGCGCGGTGTGGGCTGGATGCGGGCGGCATCCGCGGTCAACAGCCCGCGGCCGCGCGCCGTCTCCAGCGCACGGGCGATGCTGGACGGCGGCAGCCCCGTCCGCTCCAGGAATTGCTGCACCGTGACGCCGTCCTTCAGGCGCAACGCGTTGAGCATGAACTCGAACGGCAGGTCCTTGCGCGCCACCTCGTGCTCGTTGCTGACCTTGTCCGCCTGCGCCATGAAGGCCGCCGGCTCGCGCCAACGCACCTGCCGCAGCACCCGGTGCGGGAAGCTCAGCTTGCTGTGTGCACCGGCCCCGATGCCAAGGTAGTCGCCGAACTGCCAGTAATTGAGGTTGTGCGCGCAGCGATGACCGTCGCGTGCGTAGGCCGAGACTTCGTAGCGCGACAGACCCGCGCCGCCCGTGCGCTCGGTGATGAGGTCCAGCATGTCGCTGGCCAGGTCCGGGTCGGGCAGTTGCTCGGGCGTTCGCGTCGCGAACACCGTGTTGGGCTCGATCGTCAGGTGATAGATGGACAGGTGCGGCGGCTGAAAGCTCAGCGCCGTGTCCAGCTCGCGCGCCAGGTCATCGAGCGTCTGGCCCGGCAGCGCGTACATCAGGTCGAGGTTCCAGGTCTCGAAAGCCCCGGCGGCCTCGGCCAGCGCCTCGCGCGCCTGCGTCGCGCTGTGCACGCGACCGAGCGTCTTGAGCTGCGCATCGTCGAAGCTCTGCACGCCAACGGACAGCCGCGTGACGCCCGCCCGCCGGAAACCGCTAAAACGCTCGCGCTCGAACGTGCCAGGGTTGGCCTCCAGCGTGATCTCGCAGCCCGGCTCCAGCGGCAGACGGGCGCGGATGTCGGAGATCAACTGCGCGATCTGCTCGGGGTCGAACAGGCTGGGCGTGCCGCCACCGATGAAGATGCTGACCACCGGCCGGCCCCAGATCAACGGCAGCGCAGCCTCGAGGTCGGCACGCAAGGCGGCCAGATAGGCGTCGGCCGTGTCGCTCGCCAGCGCGCCGTTCTTGACCTCATGGGAATTGAAGTCGCAATAGGGGCACTTGCGCAGACACCACGGCAGGTGCACGTACAGCGCCAGCGGCGGCAGCGCGGGCAGTTGCAGGGTGCCCGGGCGCATCAGATGAACGAGATCAGCCATGTGCGGCTCAGCCGAGGTGCCAGACCTCGCGGAACTGCACCATCAACTGCGCGGCCGCCAGCGCCCGATGGCTGTGGCGGTTCTTGACCTCCGCCGACAGGCTGGCCACCGAGCCGCCCAGCGGGGCAATCTGCATCAGCGGGTCATAGCCGAAACCGCCCGCGCCGCTGGGCTGGGCGAGGATCTCCCCGGCCCAGCGCCCCATCGCGATCAACGGTTCGGGATCGTCGGCGCTGCGCACGGCCACCAGCGCACACACGAAGCGCGCACGGCGGTCGGCCACACTGGTGAGCTCGCGCAGCAGCCGCTCGTTGTTGGCCGCATCGCTCTTCTCGCCGCCGGCATCCAGCGCATAACGCGCCGACCGCACGCCCGGCGCCCCGCCCAGCGCGTCCACGCTCAGGCCGGAATCGTCCGCCAGCGCGGGCAGGCCGCTCGCGCGGGCTGCGTGGCGCGCCTTGGCGAGCGCGTTCTCGGCGAAGGTCTCGAACGGCTCCTCGGCCTCCGGGATGCCCAGTCTGCCCTGCGTGACCAGCTCGATGCCCAGCGGCGCGAACAGCGCCTGCAGTTCGACCAGCTTCTTGGCGTTGTTGGAGGCCAGGACCAGCTTCATGCGCGTCAGCCTCGCAGCGCGGCCTGCTGCGCCACCAGCAGCTCGCGAATGCCCTTGTCGGCCAGGTCGAGCAACTGGTTCATCTCGTCCCGCGTGAACACGACGCCCTCGGCGGTACCTTGCAGCTCGACGAAGCCACCGGAGCCCGTCATGACGACGTTCATGTCGGTGTCGCAGGCCGAGTCTTCGGTGTATTCCAGGTCCAGCAGCGGCGTGCCGTCGACGATGCCGACCGAGATGGCCGCCACGGAATCCTTGATCGGCGAGCGCGACAGCTTGCTGTCGGCCAGCAGCCGGTTCACCGCTTCCTGGGCTGCCACGAACGCGCCGGTGATGGCCGCCGTGCGCGTGCCGCCATCGGCCTGCAGCACGTCGCAGTCCAGCGTGATGGTGCGCTCGCCCAGCGCGGCCAGGTCGAACACGGCGCGCAGCGAACGACCGATCAGGCGCTGGATCTCCTGCGTGCGGCCGCTCTGCTTGCCCTTGGCGGCCTCGCGATCGCTGCGGGTGTGCGTGGCGCGCGGCAGCATGCCGTATTCGGCCGTCACCCAGCCCTCGCCCGAGCCCCGCTTGTGAGGCGGCACGCGCTCTTCGACGGACGCCGTGCAGAGCACGCGGGTCGCGCCGAACTCGATGAGCACGGAGCCTTCGGCATGCTTGGTGAAGCCACGCGTGATGCGCACCGGGCGCAGCTGATTGGCAGCGCGGCCGGCGCTGCGCGTGAAGGTGTTGGTCATGATGAAGCTGGTGAAAGGGAACGCCCGACGGCGCTCCTGCGCGCAGCGCCCTCCCCGGTGGGGAGCGGCGCTGCACCGGGACTCATTCGTTGTTGCCCTGCCGGCGGTTCAGGCCGCGGCCGGACTGGCGGATGACTTCGTTGATCTCGCGCACCGAACGTTCGATCTCTTCGTCGTCCATCGCGGCGACGGCATCAACATCCAGAGGGCCCTGGATGGTGGAGGCGAACCCGGAGTTGCCAAGGTTCTGTGTGGTGTCGCCGTCGGGGTCACCCATCCCCTCCCATTCGACGGACAGCACCGTGACGTTGTCCCCCCGCTCGCCGCCGCGACGCAAGGCGTGCTCGACGAGATCAGGGACAGCCTCGGAGATGGACTGATCGGCCAACTGCTGGACGATCTCGTGATCTTCCACGCTACCCCACAGGCCATCGGAGCACAGCAGCAGGCGGTCCGAGGCTTCCATGATGACCGGCCCCTGGCAGTCCACCATCGGCTTGCCCGGGCTGCCCAGGCAGGTGAACAACACGTTGCGGTTGAACGGCTCCGCACCGCGCGCGACGCGGCCCAGCGCCTCCTGCAGCTCGGAGTAGGAATGGTCGCGCGTGCGGGCGATCAGCTTGCCGCCCCGCACGAGATAGAGCCGGGAATCACCGCAATGCGCCCACCAAGCCTGGTTGCCCTGGATGATGCAGGCCACCACGGTGGTGCGCGGCGTGTCTGACAGGCCCTTGCTCTCCGCGTAGCGCAACAGTTGCTGATGCGCGATGACGATGGTGTCCTGCAGGAAGCGCAACGGGTTTTCGAGCACCGGGCGGGCGTCCTGCTGGAACAAGGTCGCCAACGTCTGCAGCGCGATCTGCGCCGCAACCTCACCTTCGGGATGCCCCCCCATGCCGTCCGCCAAAGCGAACAGGCCCGCTTCCCGCGTGTAGCAATAGCCCATGCGGTCTTCGTTGGTCTCGCGACCGCCGCGGCGGCTGACTTGAAAGACGCTGAACTTCACGCCAAGGCTCCGAACGAACCGTCACCCAGACGGCAAGGTGCCGCCTCGACAGGCGGCAAAAAAAAGGGCGGGAGCCGGCTCAAGCCTTCGCTCCCGACTTCAGGTTTTCCAACTGGAGCTTGAGGCGCTCGCTGAAGCTGAGCTTGGTATAGCGCCTTTCGGTCTCGCGGGCGAGTTCCTTCTGAAGCGCAAACACGCTCTGCGGACGCGCCAGCGGGTCCAGCGACATGCACCACTCGGTCACCTCAAGCAGGTTGTCGGAGTAGACATTGCGAAGCCGCGACAGGCTCAGATTGAGCCGGTCCTTCTCCAGGCGCTGCGGCGCATCGTTGGGCGGATA
Organism: Pelomonas nitida; assembly: GCF_043555975.1. Classification (NCBI taxonomy): domain Bacteria; kingdom Pseudomonadati; phylum Pseudomonadota; class Betaproteobacteria; order Burkholderiales; family Sphaerotilaceae; genus Roseateles; species Pelomonas nitida. The sequence continues at coordinate 346,636 of NZ_JBIGIA010000003.1, forward strand.
GCCCTGCATGCACGCATAGATACAGGCGCCGATCGCGTAGATGTCGGTCCACGGGCCCAGCGAGCCGTCACGGCGATACATCTCCGGCGCAGCAAAGCCCGGCGTGTACATCGGCCGGATGAAGTTGCCTTCCTTGCTCAGCACCTCGCGCGCAGCGCCGAAGTCCAGCAGCACCGCCTTGTTGTCGTTGGTGATGAAGATGTTGGCCGGCTTGATGTCCAGGTGCAGCATCTTGTGCTGGTGCACGATGCGCAGGCCACGCAGGATCTCGTCGAAGAGGCTACGGATGGTCGACTCACGGAAGACCTTGTCGCGCTTCATGTCGCGCGCGGTCACGATGAAATCCTGCAAGGTGTCCCCCTGCAGGTAATTCATGACCATGTAGACGGTCTCGTTCTCGCGCAGGAAATTCAGCACCGACACGACGCTCGGGTGCGAAATCTGGGCGAGCGAACGCCCTTCCTCAAAGAAGCTCTTCAAGCCAAGCCGGTACAGCGGCTGCTTTTCGGGTTTGACGCGAGGCGTCAACTCTCCAGGAGAGCGCTCGGCCAGCGACGAGGGCAGATATTCCTTCAACGCGACGAGGTGGTGGTCCGGATCTTCGGCGAGGTAAACCACGCCAAAACCGCCTGCCGCCAGTCGCTTGATGATCTGATAGCCCCCAACCACCGTGCCTGCGGGCAAGGGCGCCGGCTTCGGCTTGGACATAATCGCGTTTTGTCTGTTTTGCGAGTGCGAAATGCCAGTCTACAGCATGACCGGGTACGCCAATTCCGTGGCGCAGCCCCCTAAAGCCGAGGACGGCACCAGTAATTCCGCCCAAGCCTCGGTCAGTGTTGAGTTGCGGTCGGTCAATGGCCGGTTCCTTGACCTCTCCATGCGCATGCCCGAAGAGCTGCGCGGGCTGGAGCCCCAGTTGCGCGAACTCATCGCTGCGCGATTCAAGCGCGGCAAGATCGAGTTGCGCATCAACACCCAGCGCGAGACCGACAGCGCCTGGCCGCAGCCGCAGCCGGAACAGCTGACGCGACTGGCCAACCTGGAGGCCAAGGTGCTGGCCTGGCTGCCCCACGCCGCCCCGCTGTCCGTGCACGAAACCTTGAACTGGTGCAAGAGCGGCGCAGCCGTGCCGGCACAGCTCGACGGCGCCACCCTCGAAGCGGCGCGGGCCTGCATCGAGGGCCTTGCCGAATCACGTGAGCGCGAGGGCGAGAAACTGGTCGCCATCCTGACCGAGCGCATCCAGCGCCTGCGCGCCCTCGCGGACGAAGCCGAGCCACTGCTCCCCGCGGTCGTGGCCCGCCAGCAGCAACGCTTCCTCGAACGCTGGGAGGAAGCACTCAACGCCACCGGCGCCGCCAGTTCGGTGCCGCAGGCGACCCTGCAAGAGCGCGCCCTGGGCGAGGCCGCCGCCTTCGCCATCCGCATCGACGTCGCCGAGGAACTGGCGCGACTGCGCGCCCACCTCGACGAACTGAGCCGCCTGCTCAAAAAAGGCGGCGAGCTCGGCAAGCGGCTGGACTTTCTGATCCAGGAACTGCACCGCGAGGCCAACACGCTGGGCTCCAAGTCTGCCGCGCTGGAGCTGACCAACATCTCCGTGGAGATGAAGGTCGCCATCGAGCAGATGCGCGAACAGGTTCAGAACATCGAGTGATGCAAGTTCGGCGATGCCCGCGATCACGACGGGCATCGTCGGGCGCCCAGGCGCTGCACGAATGAAGAACGCAGCCGCCATGAAAAACGGCAGCGTGACCGCTGCCGTGCTGGGGTGACAAGGCCCGCCATTGGTGGCGGGCTTGCTTGATTACTTGACGCCCATTTCGTCCAGCAGTCGCGTCGTCTTGTCGACGGTGCTCATCTGCCACAGCATGTAGCGCGAGTCCAGGCAGATGCTGCGGACCATCTTGGGGTTGAAGTCCCAATCGGAGATGACCGCGTCCAGCGTGCCGTCGAACAGCAGGCCCACCAGTTCGCCCTTCTTGTTGAGCACTGGGCTGCCGGAGTTGCCGCCCGTGGTGTCCAAGGTGGCAAGGAAGTTCACCGGCACCGAGTTCAGCGGCTTGACGAGGTAGTCGCCGAAGTTGCGCGCCTTGATGGCCGCCAGCTGTTCTGCCGGCGCGTTGAACTCGCCGCCGGCCTCGTCCGGGCCCTTGTGCTTGGCGACGATGCCGTCCACCGTCGTGAAGGGCTTCCAGGTCTCGCCGTCACGGCCGATGTCACGGCCCTGCACCTTGCCGAAGCTGATGCGCAGCGTGCTGTTGGCGTCCGGGTAGACGGCCTCACCGCGGCTGGCGTGGTAGTCGATCATGGCCTGCTGCACGCCCGCATAGGCCTTCTGCAGCTTGCCGGCGAGTTCCTTGTCGCGGTTCTCGCGGCGCTCGTCGTCCTCGTACAGCGCCACGGCCGCCTTGATGAAGGCGTCGTCGCTGGCCTTGAAGGCGGCCACATCCTTGTCCAGCCAGGCCATGCGCGTGGCGGTGTCAGACAGCTTGCTGGCGGCGTAGAGGGGGTCCAGCTGGGCGCGGATGCTGGCCTCGTCCTGGCCGGCCTTCAGGCTCAGCGCGCTCAGCCAGGCGGCGTCGAGCGTGCCGGCAGGCTGGGTCAGGTACTGGGCCAGGAAGTGCGCCACCAGGCGTTTGTCGCTCTGCTCGTCGTAGCGGCGGTCCAGCGATTGCAGACCGGCCTTCAGGCGCGGCAGGTCGCGGTCCTGGTAGCCGCTCTTGCGCTCGGCGTCAGGCTTGGTGCGCTCCTGGGCCAGCTGATAGAGCTGGCGGGCCGAGTTCAGCATGGACGGGGCCATGAAGTTCATCAGCAGCTCGGCACGCGCGATGCCCTGGCGCTCGGCCAGCAGGCTTTCGGTGGCGGCCAGGTCGGCGCCGTACTTGGCCTGGCGCTCGGGCGTGGCATTCACCCAGGCCTTGAGCTTGGCGAACTCGGCCTGCTTGCGGGCCAGGATGTCGCTGCCTTCCCAGCTCTGCTGCTGGCCGGTGAGGTTCTTGTAGTAGTTCTGCAGGCCCTGCATGCGCGAGGCCATCTTGATCTCGCCATCGCGACGGCCGGCGGTCTCGGCCTTGATGAGGGCGATGGACTCACCCATGGCCTTGACCATGGCCGGCTGCTGCCAGCCGAAGGCGAAGTCGACCTCGGTCGGCAGGCGGTGGCGGTTGGTGCGGCCGGGGTAGCCGGTCACCATGACGAAGTCGCCCTCGTTCAGCGGGCTGGTCTTGGGCGACGCGACCTGCAGGTGCAGCTTGGGCACGTAGGGCTTGTTGTCCTTGCTGAAGTCGGCCGGCTTGCCGTCCGGGCCCACGTAGGCGCGGTAGAAGCTGTAGTCGCCGGTGTGGCGCGGCCACATCCAGTTGTCGGCGTCGCCGCCGAACAGGCCCACGCCGGTGGCCGGTGCATGCACCAGGCGCACGTCGCGGATCTCCATCTGCTTGATGAGCTGGTACTGCAGGCCGCCGAAGAACGGATAGACGTTGCAGCGGTGGCCCTTGTCGGCCTCGCAGGCAGCGACCAGCTGCTTCTCGCCGGACTCGATGGCGTCGGTGCGGGCCTTGCCGGTCAGCGCCAGCGTCTTGGCGTTCAGGATGTCGGCCGTCACGTCCTTCATGTCGACGGTGACGAGGATGCGGCTGCCCGGCGCGGCCGGCAGTTCATCGGCCAGCGTGGCGGCGTAGAAGCCGGTCTTCAGCAGGTCGCGGTCGGGCTTGGAGTTGTACTGGATGCTGCCGTAGGCGCAGTGGTGGTTGGTGACCACCAGGCCCTGCGGCGACACGAAGCTGGCCGTGCAGCCGCCCAGCGAGACGACGGCGCCCATCGGGAAGGCGGTCAGATCCTTGAGCTTGGCCGGGTCCAGCGCCAGGCCGCCGGCCTTCAGCGCCTTGGAGATCTGCGGCAGTTGCTTGGGCATCCACATGCCTTCGTCGGCATGGGCGGACGTGGCGGCAAACGCGGCCATCGCAGCGGCGGCCAGCAGCGTGAGGGAATGACGTGTCATGAAGCGGTTCGACAAAAAGACGAAACCGCGAGCGTACCTTGTGGCGGCCGGTGGAGCCGCGTGTGGAAAGACAGCCGCCCCCTCGGGAAAGCCCTGGCTCTGGCTGCGCGTCAGTGCGCCAGCCCGATCCACTCGCCGGCGGTCTGGTAGGCGTCGAACAGATCCAGCGCCAGGTCGCGCAGGCCCGGGTGGTCACTGCCCAGGCCATCGGTCAGCCGCTCATAGGCGTACTGGCGGTCATACAGCATGCGGGTGGGGTTGATCGCCAGGCCCGCATCGTTCATCAGCTGGCCAAAGCGAAGCAGATCGCGCGAACTGACGGGCCCGCCCGCAGCCCCGGCGACCGTCAGGCCCAGCGCACGGATGTCGCCCAGGTGAACGCCCGGCGCGATCTTCAGGCCGGTGTCCTGCTGGCGCGCATGGCCAGGATCGCCCAGGCCACGCGGCTCATCGGCGGGAACGGGGATCAGATGCAGCGGGATCAGCATGACAGCACCGCCCGGCCGGCCGGCGTTGCAAACACGCTCCCCTGGGGAGCAGCGAACGGCGTGGGCGTGAGGGTTGTCATCTTGGCCTCGGCGAACTTCCGGCAGGTGCTGCCATGGTGCCGAGGCGTCGGCACGACAAAGGCCGGATAAAGGCCGAAAAGCCGGGGCTATCCGGCGCTGATGCGACGCCAGTTCACCCAGCAGCCACCGGCCGCTCAGGTCTTGGGCAGCGTGACGCCGACCTGCCCCTGGTATTTGCCGCCGCGGTCCTTGTAGCTGGTCTCGCAGACCTCGTCGCTCTCGAAGAACAGCACCTGCGCGCAGCCCTCGCCCGCGTAGATCTTGGCGGGCAGCGGCGTCGTGTTGCTGAACTCCAGCGTCACATAGCCTTCCCACTCGGGCTCGAAAGGCGTCACGTTGACGATGATGCCGCAGCGCGCGTAGGTGCTCTTGCCCAGGCAGACGGTCAGTACGTTGCGCGGGATGCGGAAGTACTCCACCGTGCGCGCCAGCGCGAAGCTGTTGGGCGGGATGATGCAGACGTCCTTGTTGATGTCGACGAAGCTGTTCTCGTCGAAGTTCTTCGGGTCCACCACGGTGCTGTGGATGTTGGTGAAGACCTTGAACTCGGGCGCGCAGCGGATGTCGTAGCCGTAGCTGCTGGTGCCGTAGCTGACGATCTTGCGGCCGTTGTGCTCGCGGATCTGGCCGGGCTCGAACGGGTCGATCATGCCGTGCTGCTCGGCCATGCGGCGAATCCACTTGTCGCTCTTGATGCTCATTTCGGTCCTCTCATTGATCTGTGGGTGGCCGGGCGCGCGGCGCGCGCCTCAACGGGCCACCTCGGCCGCCGGCACGAACGGCCGCACGCCCATGGCCTGGTAGAGCGCCGCCGGCGACAGCGCCCGCGTCTGGCCGCCTTGCCCCTGGAACACCAGTGCCACGCGGCGCAGCGCGCGGATGTCGGCCACGGGGTCGCCCTCGACGAGCAGCAGGTCGGCCCGCTTGCCGCGCTCGATGCTGCCGATCTCGGTCAGCCGGTCGCTGTATTTCGCGCCATTCCAGGTGGCGATCTTCAACGCCTGCGCGGCCGGGATGCCGGCCTGCACGTACAGCTCCAGCTCGCGCTGCAGGCCGAAGCCGGCAGTGGCGTCGGTGCCAGCGACGATCGGGATGCCCGCCGCGTGCATGCGGCGCAGCAGTTCCATCATGACCTGCCAGCTCGCGCCCCAGCGCCGCGCCTTCACGTCGTCCATGTCCACCTCGGCCGACAGCAGCGCGCGCTGCAGCACGGCCGGCAGGTGGCCCGACACCATCGCATAGCTGGGGTTGGGCTGGCCCTGACGCTGCGTGTACTGGCCTTCGAAGGCGGTCATCGTCGGGTCGACGACGGTGCCGCGCTGCTTCAGCAGCGCGATGAAGTCGCGGGTGCGCAGGTCGTTGAGCTTCAGGTCGGCAGCCTTGTCGCCCACCAGGTTGAAGCGCAGCAGCGTGCGCGTGTCGTCGGTCTTGCTGACGAGGAAGTTCAGCGTGACCTGGTTGATGTGGTGCAGTTCGTCGTAGCCCGCCTCCACCGCCTCGCGCGCCGTCATGAAAGCGGGCACATGCCCGCCGGTGCGCAGGCCAAGCTCTCGGGCGTGCGCCACCATGGGCTTCACCCACTCGGGGCGAATGGAGTTGTAAAGCTTGAGCTGCCGATAGCCGTGAGCGGCATACCAGTCGATGGCGGCCAGCGCTTCGGGCAGGCTGTCGGCGACGAAGTCAGCCTGCGACGAGAACGGGCTCTTGCCTTCGATGAAGCCGTTGGCCGCGATGCGCGTGCCCAGCAGCTCGCCCCGCTCGATGCGCTCGCGCAGGTCGGCCAGCATCGCGTTGCTGTTGCCCACATCGCGCACCGCCGTCACGCCGGCCGCGAGGTTCAGCAGCATGTCCAGCAGCGTCACGTGGGCATGCATGTCCACCAGGCCCGGCAACAGCGTGCGCCCCTGGCCGCTGATGCGCTGCGCCGGCGCCGCGCCCGCCAGGCTGCCGGGCTTGGCGATCGATGCAATGCGGCCTTCGAACAGGTAGACGTCCGCCGGGCCGCGCAGCTGTGCGGCCTCGGCGTCGAACCAGCGCACGCCCTCGATGACCGTCAGCCCCGGCAGCGGCTGCGGCAGCTCGCGGGCCAGGCGCTTCAGCCGCTCCAGCTGCGCCACCTTCTGCGCGTCTTCCAGGCGCTCCACCTGCCCCTCGAAGCCCTGCAGCAGCGTGCCGCCCCAGCCGGGAAAGACCTGCGCAAACAGCGCGTGCGTGTCTTCCCGCAGCCACAGGTAGACCGGCTCCAGATCCAGCCCGTCGATGGCGTAGAGCCCGACGTCAAACGGCTGGCCCGGAAGGTCGAAGGTCCGCACCCGCTCGACGGCCAGGCGCCCCACCGGCAGCGCCTCGGCCCGCACGGCCTGCGCCGCCAGCAGGCCGCGCACCAGCCGCGCCGCCCAGGCCGGGCTGGACTCCACCGGCAGGTACACCGCATCGCGCGCCACGCCGGCACGTTCACCGTGATCCACCGGCGAACGCCAGGCCACGCTGCCGTCGGCGCGGCGCTCGAACCGCTCATCGATGCGGGCGCCATAAGTCGCCACGCCTTCGTTGCGATAGGCCGTCAGCGTGCCGTCGGCGGCGAAGCTGGCCTGCTCCTTCTGGTCGGGCCCGCGGCCGTTGTTGCGGTAGCTGTAGTCCGTCGTCAGGCGCTCCGGGCGGTCGACCACGCGCAGGTGGCCGCACGGCGTCTTCACGCACAGCACGGTGTAGGCCACCGGCTCATCGGCCCGGGCAGCGCCGCCAGCCAGCAACGCGGCAGCGAACAGGGCGGGCAACAGCTTCATGGGCGGTCCTTGCTGACGTTGTGTTGCGCGGACTTTACTGACGCGGCCGACCGATGGACGCCACGCCCTTGTTGGCCAGCATGTCGGCGCGCTCGTTGCCCGGGTCGCCGGCGTGGCCCTTCACCCAGCGCCACTCCACCGCGTGCAGCTTGCGCAGCGAATCCAGGCGCTGCCACAGGTCGGCGTTCTTCACCGGCTTGCCGTCGGCCGTCTTCCAGCCGCGGCGTTGCCAGTTCGTGATCCATTCGGTGATGCCCTTGCGCACGTACTCGCTGTCCAGGTAGACGACCACGTCGCAACTGCGCTTGAGCGAGGCCAGTGCCTCGATGGGGGCAGTCAGCTCCATGCGGTTGTTCGTCGTCTCGCGCTCACCGCCGAACAGTTCCTTGTCGTGCCCGCCGCTGGACAGCCAGGCGCCCCAGCCGCCGGGGCCGGGGTTGCCCTTGCAGGCGCCGTCGGTGTAGATCGTGACCTGGGGCTTCTTGATGGCCAGCGCAGGCTTGGGTGTTTCAGTCATCGTTTCTTGTGATGGTTGTTCAATGCGACGGCCGGCGCCTTCTTGGCGGCCGCGCGCTGGTTTCTGGCTAGACCCACCAGGCGCATGCCATGCACGCGCTTGATGGCCTGGATGAAGTAGACGGCCCCCAGCACCGGCCACCAGCGCGAGCCCACACCCTCGACCCACTGCCAGCGGTCCAGCCAGGCCTGTGTGCGCAACGGCGGGCGGTAGATGCCGAAGCGCGCCGCCTCGACCTCGAAGCTCAGCAGCTTGAGCCAGTCGCGCAGCCGCCAGTAGCCGATGAACTCGCCCTGGCGCGGCAGATAGGGTTCGCGGCTGTGCCGCAGCCGGCCGACGTTCTGGCGCAGCCCCCACAGGCTGGCCGGGTTCAGGCCGAAGATGATGAGCCGCCCCTCGGGGCGCAACACCCGCTCCACCTCGCGCAGCAGCGCGTGTGCGTCGTCGGCCAGCTCCAGCGCGTGCGGCAGCAGCACCAGGTCCAGGCTGGCGCTCTCGAACGGCAGGGCGTCGAACTCGCAACGCAAGTCGGTGCCGGCCCGCCAGCGGTGCGGCATGCGGTTGGCCTGCAGGCCGTCGAGCTCGGGCATGCCCAGCTGCAAGGCATGGAAGCCGAACAGGTCGGCCACGGCCGCGTCCACCTGCGACTGCTCCCACGCCAGCAGGTGTTGCCCCGGCGGGGTCTGCAGCCAGGCGGCCAAATCTATACTCGGCCCTTTATCGGTGACGCCCACGTTGACGCTCACGCCTCTCTCCGCATTCGACGACAACTACCTCTGGCTGTTGGACAACGGCCGTGAGGCCCTGGTCGTCGATCCCGGCGATGCCGCACCGGTGGTCGCGGCGCTCGACGCCCGTGGCCTGACGCTGGCCGGCATTCTATTGACCCACCACCACGGCGATCACGTCGGCGGTGTCAATGCGCTGCGCGAGCGGCTGCAGGGCCCCGTCTACGGGCCGGCGCACGAAAAGATGCCCGAGCCGGTGCAGCGCCTGCGCGGCGGTGATGCCGTCGAGCTGCTGGGCCTGCGCTTGGCCGTGCTGGACGTGCCGGGCCACACGGCCGGCCACATCGCCTACTTCGCCACCGTCCCCGGCGCCGACCCGCTGCTGTTCTGCGGCGACACGCTGTTCAGCGCCGGCTGCGGGCGGCTGTTCGAGGGCACGCCGGCGCAGATGCATGCCTCGCTGCAGGCCCTGGCCGCCCTGCCCCAGCAGACCCGCGTCTGCTGCGCCCACGAGTACACGCTGGCCAACCTGCGCTTCGCGCGCGAGGTGGACCCGGCCAACGCCGCCCTGGCCGCCTATGCCGGCTGGTGCGAGGCCGAGCGCGCCGCCGGCCGCCCGACGCTGCCCGGCCGCGTCGGCACCGAACGCCTGATCAACCCCTTCTTGCGCTGCGCGGAACCCGCGTTGTGCGACGCCGCCCGGCGCCATGCGCCCCTGAAACTCCCGGCCGTGCCCAGCCCGGTCGACGTCTTCGCGACGCTGCGCGAATGGAAGAACGGATTCCGATGACGCTGATCCATCGACTCTCGCCCCTGGCGATCTCGCTGCTGCTCACCGCCTGCGCCACCACCGCGCCCCCGACCGCCGAACCGGCGGCGCCCGCTGCGCTCCCCGCCCCGGCCGCCGAAACGCCGCCCACCGCCGCAGCCCCCGAGGCCGCCGCGTCCGCGCCCGTCCATGCCGCTGCCGCCAGCCTGCTGGAAGACAACCTGCGCCCGGGCGAGAAGATCGACCTCGACAGCCCCGAGGTGAACACCGACCTCTGGACCCGCCTGCGCGGCGGCCTGCAGCTGGAAGACCTGGACGACGACTGGGTCCGCAAGGCCGAAGCCTGGTACAGCGCCCGCCCGGAGTACGTCGAGCGCATGACGTCGCGCGGCGGCCTCTATCTGTTTCACATCCTTGAAGAGGTCGAGAAGCGCGGCATGCCGGCCGAACTGGCCCTGCTGCCTTTTGTCGAGAGCGCCTTCGTCACGCACGCCGTCTCCAGCGCCAAGGCCACCGGCATGTGGCAGTTCATGCCCGCCACGGGCCGCGACTTCGACCTGAAGCAGAACATCTTCCGCGACGACCGCCGCGACGTGCTGGCCTCCACACGCGCCGCGCTCGACTACCTGGGCCGCCTGAACAAGCAGTTCGGCGACTGGCATCTGGCGCTGGCCGCCTACAACTGGGGCCAGGGCAACGTGCAGAAGGCCATCGCGCGCAACCAGCGGCTCGGCCTGCCGACCGATTACGCCAGCCTGAAGATGCCCGACGAGACGCGTTACTACGTGCCCAAGTTGCAGGCGGTCAAGAACATCGTGCTGGACCCGGACCGCTTCTCGCTGACGCTGCCACCGGTGGCCAACCACCCCTACTTCCTCAGCGTGAAGATCGAGCGCGACATCGACGTCTCGCTGGCGGCCCAACTGGCGGGCCTGTCGCTGGACACCTTCCAGCAGTTCAACCCGCAGATGAACAAGCCGGTCATCCTCGCCGCGGCAACGCAGCAGGTGCTGCTGCCCTACGACCAGGCCAGCGCCTTCGCCGAGAACCTGGCCCGGCACGACGGCCCGCTGGCGACGTGGACGGCCTGGGTCGTGCCCAAGACCATGAGCCCCGGCGAGGCCGCCAAGCGCACGGGCATGGCGGAGTCCGCGCTGCGCGAAATCAACCGCATTCCGCCCAAGATGCTCGTGAAGGCCGGCTCCACGCTGCTGGTGCCGCGCGGCGAGCATGTGCACAACGACGTGTCCGAGCGCCTGGCCGACACCGCCAGCCTGAACCTCGCCCCGGATGGCCCGGCACTGCGCCGCGTCAGCCTCAGGGCCGGCAAGGCCGACACGGTGGCCAGCGTCGCCGCTCGCTACCGGGTCAGCGCCGGCCAGGTGGCGCAATGGAATCGGGTCGGCAGCGGCGCGCGCTTCAAGCCCGGCCAGGCCATCGTCGTCTACACGGCGGCGGCGGCGCCGACGCAGGCAGCACGCCGCGCGTCGACGCGTGCGACCGCCGTCGCCAAGAGCACGCGCAATTCGCGCCCCGTCAAGGTGGCAGCCAAGCCGGCCGCCAAGGGGCGCGGCGGCCGCAACGTCGTCACGGCCGCCAACCCCTGACGCGTCAACGCACGAAGAACAGCGCCACGCTGAGGCCGGCGCCCGTCATCCAGAGCAGCGAGCGCAGCGACGCCTGGTCCGCCAGGTAGAGCCCGATATAGGCCGCCCGCGCGACGATGAAGCCGGCGGCCAGCGCATCCACGGTGGCCTGCGCGGCCTGGTGCTGGTGGGCCACGAACAAACCCGCCAGGAACACCGGCAGCGCCTCCCAGCTGTTGGCCTGGGCGGCGTTGGCCCGCGCCTGCCAGCCCTCCTGCCGCGCCAGCCACTCGCGCGGCGCATGGTTGTCGAAACCACCGTCGCGGCGGCGCTTGCCAAAGCCGCGCGACTTGGCGAGCGCCGCGCACACGACGGGCAGCCCGCAGGCGAGCAGCAGGCAGAGTTGGGCGATGGTCATCAGCAGTCCTTTGACATCGGGTGAGGCGCCAGACCGGCGCCGAAAGGGGCGGCCGCGGCCGGATCAGCGCCGATCGCTCAGCGCATGGGCGATGGTGCCCAGGTCCACGTATTCCAGCTCGCTGCCCACCGGCACGCCGCGTGCCAGCCGCGTCGCCTTGATGCCGCGCACCTTCAGCGCCTCGGCCAGCACATGGGCCGTGGCCTCGCCCTCGGCGGTGAAGCTGGTGGCGAGGATGACCTCCTCGACACCGTCCTCCGCCGCACGCGCCAGCAACTCGGCGGCACCGATCTGCCGCGTGCCCACGCCGTCCAGCGGCGACAGGCGCCCCAGCAACACGAAGTAGTAGCCGCGGTAAGAGGCCGTGCGCTCCAGCGCGGCCTGGTCGGCGGGTGTCTCGACGACGCACAGCAAGCGGCCGTCACGGCCGGCGTCGGCACAGATGTCGCAGACCGGCGTCTCGCTGAACGTGTGGCAGCGCTCACAGTGCCGGATGTGCTCGCCGGCGGCGGTCAGCGCCTCGGCCAGCCGCGGCATGGCCAGCCGGTCATGCTGCAGCAGGTGATAGGCCATGCGCTGCGCCGACTTCTGCCCTACGCCGGGCAGGCGCTTGAGCGCATCAACAAGCGTATCCAGAGCGTTCAAGGCGAGGTCGCGCAGTCATCCAGGGATCGCCGCCGCAGGCGCGATCCCGTCAAGCAGCAGCCGTCGAACTGGCTTTGCCAGGCCACCGGCTGCGCCACCTTGCGGGAGAGGCGCGAAACGCCTCGGCGGTGGGCCATCAAAACGGGAACTTCATCCCCGGCGGCAGCGGCATGCCGGCCGTCAGCTTGCCCATGCGCTCGGCGCTGGTGGCCTCGGCGCGGCGGGCGGCGTCGTTGAAGGCAGCGGCGACGAGGTCTTCCAGCATGTCCTTGTCATCCGCCAGCAGGCTGGGGTCGATGGTGACACGACGCACCTCGTTGCGGCAGGTCATCAGCACCTTGACCAGGCCGGCCCCGCTCTGCCCTTCGACCTCGACGTTGCCGAGTTCTTCCTGCGCCTTCTTCAGGTTGTCCTGCATCGCCTGGGCTTGCTTCATCAAGCCGGCGAGTTGGCCTTTCATCATGATCGTGTCCTTGTTGCTTAAGAGGATGTCAGCACGGGCTGCACCGAACCGGGCAGGATGCGTGCAGACGGGAATTGGGAGAGCAGCGTCCGCGTCATCGGATGCTGCGCGGCGAGGTCTTCGGCCGCGCGCTGCTGGGCCTCAGCCCGCGCAACGGTGCGCAGCGCGATGGAGTCTTCGGCCACGCCGACCTGGATGTCGAGCCGTGCATTCAGCGCCGCCTCCAGCTTGGCGACGAGCGCGGGCTGGCGCAGCGATTCGCGCTCGACACGCAGCGTCCAGACCTCGCGGCCGTCGACCTGCTGGCAGGCCAGCGCCTGGGCCTGGCGGGCCAGTTCGCCGGTCATGCCGAGCAGGCTGAGCGCGCCGATGCGCTCGGCCCACAGCGCACCTTCCGGCGTTTCGCGCAACTCGACGCGGCGTGGCGCATCGGCCTCGCGTGCGCCCGCGGGCGCGGCGACGGCCGTGGGGGCGTCGTCGGCCTCCATCCACGGCGGCGGCGCATCGTCGGGCGGCGGGCCGTCGCCGAAGTCCATGTCCGCGTCGTCGGTGGCCGCCACGGGCTCGACGGGACGGGGCCGCAGCCGGTCGCTGAAGCTGGCCGGCGCCTCGGCCGATCGCAGCAGGCCGCCGGCCGGCTTGGGCGCGGCAACCGGTGCTGCAACCGGCGCGGCAATGGGCGCGATAACAGGCGGCGCCACCACGGCGGCCACCGGCATTTCGGCGGGCGGCTTGGCGGCTTCTTCAAACGGCACGTCTGCCGGCACCTCGAGGGGCGATTCGGCAACCGGCGCGGTCGCGGCGGGCACAGCGGGCACAGCGATCGGCGCCGCGACGGCAGGCGCCGCGATCACCGCAGCGGCCACCGGACTCGGCACGACGGGCGCTGCCGCCACGACCGGCGCTGCGGGCGGGGACTTGGGCAGCGGCACCGACACCACGGCCTTGGCGACCGCCGGCGGGCGCACCAGCGCCGCCGCCTTCACCGGCTTGGGCACGGTGCCTGCCGGCCGGAAGGCCAGCATGCGCAGCAACACCATCAGCAAGCCGGCGTATTCATCGGGCGCCAGATGCAGCTCCGCGCGGCCGTGCAAGGCCATGCTGTACATCAGCTGGATCTCGTCGGCCGGCAGCGCTGCTGCCAGGCGGCGGATCTCGGCGGTCTCGTTGTCGGCATCGTCCAGCGCCGCTGGCGCAGCCTGGGCCAGTGCCATCTGCTGGAACAGCGTGGCAAGGTCTTCCAGCGTGCCGGCCGCCGACAGGCCCGCGCCGCGCAGCGCATCGGCCTGGGCCACCACCGCCTCGCCACTCGCGGCGGCCAGCGCGTCGACTATTGATACGACATGGCCCCGGTCCACGCTGCCCAGCATCTGGCGCACGCCGGCCTCCGTGAGGCTGCCGGCACCGAAGGCGATGGCCTGGTCGGTCAGCGACAGCGCGTCGCGCATGGAGCCACGCGCGGCGCGCGACAGCAGCCGCAGCGCGCCGCCTTCAGCCGGCACGCTCTCGGCACCCAGCACGTTGCCCAGGTGCATCTGCACATCGGCCGCCGCCATCGGCCGCAGGTTGAACTGCAGGCAGCGCGACAGCACGGTGACCGGCACCTTCTGCGGATCGGTCGTGGCCAGCACGAACTTCAGGTACTCCGGCGGCTCCTCCAGCGTCTTGAGCATCGCGTTGAACGCGGTGTTCGACAGCATGTGCACTTCGTCGATCATGTAGACCTTGAAGCGGCCGACGACGGGCTTGTAGACCGCCTGGTCCAGCAGCTGCGAGATCTCCTCGACGCCGCGGTTGGACGCGGCGTCCAGCTCCACGTAGTCGACGAAGCGGCCGGCGTCGATGTCGCGGCAGGCCGCGCAGACGCCGCAGGGCTGGGCCGTGATGCCGCCGGTGCCGTCGGGCCCCGTGCAGTTCAGGCTCTTGGCGAGGATGCGCGACACCGTCGTCTTGCCGACGCCGCGCGTGCCGGTGAACAGGTAGGCGTGGTGCAGCCGCCCCTGCGTCAGCGCGTTGGCCAGCGCCTGCACGACGTGCTCCTGGCCGACGAGCTGCTCGAAACTCTGCGGACGGTATTTGCGGGCCAGGACCTGGTAACTCATGGGGCGCGATTCTATGGGCGAGGCCACCGGGGATAATCCCGCGCCATGACCTCGCAAGCCCCCCTCACCTACGACCAAGCCGGCGTCAACTACGACCTCATCGATCCGTTGAAGGTCACCGCCCAGCGCGCCGCCGCCGCCACCGCCACCCACCTCGCCGCGCACGGCTTCAGCGAGATCAAGGCATCGCGCGGCGAATCGGCCTACGTCGTGGACGTGGGCCCGTTCTACATGGCCTCCATCGTCGAATGCCTGGGCACCAAGACGCTGGTGGCCGACGAGATGGCCAAGCTGACCGGCAAGAGCTACTTCGCCGGCATCGCGCAAGACACCATCGCCATGGCGGTCAACGACCTGATCACCGTCGGCGCCACGCCGCTGGTCGTGCAGGCCTACTGGGCCGCCGGCGGCAGCGACTGGTTCGGCGACGCGCAACGCGCCCAGGCGCTGGTGGCCGGCTGGAAGGCCGCCTGCGACACCTGCCAGGTCGCCTGGGGCGGCGGCGAAACGCCCGCGCTGGCCGGCATCGTCGAAGACGGCCGCATCGACCTGGCCGCCTCCTGCACCGGCCTCATCAACCCCAAGGAGCGCCTGTCGGTGGGCGACAAGCTCGGCGCCGGTGATGCCATCGTGCTGCTGGCCTCCAGCGGCATCCACGCCAACGGTCTGTCGCTGGCCCGCAAGCTCGCCGAGCGGCTGCCCCAGGGCTACCTGACCGAGATCGAGCCCGGCCTGACCTACGGTGAAGCCCTGCTCGCGCCCACGGCCCTGTACTCGCCCGTGACCGAGGCGTTGTGGAAGGCCGGCATCGCGCCGCACTACTGCGCCAACATCACCGGCCACGGCTGGCGCAAGCTGCTGCGCCACCCGAGCGCCCTGACCTACCGCATCCACACCGTGCCGCCCAAGACGGCGGTGCTGGACTTCATCCAGCGGCAGGCCGGCCAGGATGACCGCGAGGCCTACTCCACGCTGAACATGGGCGCCGGTTTCGCGATCTTCGTGAAGGCCGAAGACGCCGAGCGCACCGCGCAGATCGCCCGCGACTGCGGCATCGACGCCTGGGTGGCCGGCAGCGTGGAGTCGGGCGAGAAGCAGCTGCTGATCGAGCCGCTCAACATCCGCTTCAGCGAAGACGACCTCGCCCTGCGCTGACATGGCGCCATGAGCTGGTATTACACCGAGATGGTCCAGTGGCATGTGCTGCTGGCCTGGTGCAGCGTGGGCCTGTTCTTCGTGCGCGGCCTGATCTTCCAGTTCGGCAACCCGCGCCTGCAAGCCATCGCCAAGGACGCACGGCTGATGGTGCTGGTGTTCGGCGTCAACACCTGCCTCGTCGTGACCGGGCTGAGCCTGTGGGGCGCCATCGGCTATCACCCGCTCAACGACGGTTGGCTCGGCCTGAAGCTGGCCGCCCTCGCCGGCTACTGGGCTTGCGGCCACTGGGCGATGAGCCAGCAGCGCCTGCACCTGCTGGGCTATCTGACCGCGCTGGCCCTGCTCGCGCTGGCGATGGATCTCTCGTTCAGCCGACAAGTCCCGTTCGGCTGAGCCTGGATCCGGCAGTTGGGCAAGCCCGAGGGGCGGGCGAGGCGGGGCGCTGGCGAGGCGCGACGACGAAGTGGGCTCGCGCCCACGAGGAGAAGCAACGCGGCCAGCGCCACGAAGCGCCAGCCCAGCGGGCATGCAGCGCTGCTCAACGAAGTGGTGAACGCCGCCGGAAACTCAAGGCGTTGATGCGGCTCGCGTTTCGATGCGCAGCGAGCGGTCAACTGCCGGATCTAGGCTGAAGGCCACGGCCCGCGGCGCGGCCTCGGCCGCAGCCGCAGCGATCATGCCGGACTCTCCCGAGCCGGGCCCCAGAGTCGAACTACAATACGCCTCGACGGGCCTCCCCGCATGGAAGCGCGCCCAACCGGGTCAGGTGGGGAACCAAGCAGCCCTAAGCGTTGCAACCAGTGCCGGGGTCAGGCTCGTCACCCTCCCCTCCTCCAGCTGTAGAGCGCTCCGCGCCCTCTAAGCACTCTGCCCGACCCGCCAGCACGCCAGCAGCTGGCGCGCGAGTTCCGGCAATTCCCCCCAACCGACCCGCTTGGCGAAAGCGAAACGCTCGCCGGCATAGATGCGGTCGTACGCCATGCGCGACACATGCGCCGGCCAGCCCTGGGCGGCCATCAGTGCCGAGAAACGCTCCAGTTGCTGCAGCTCTGCTTGCAGCGGGCGCTCGACACTGGGAATGAGTTCATCGACAACCAGCCGGGGCGCACCGCCCTCGAACGTGATGCGGCGCGGGGCCAGGCTGGGCTGCTGCTGCGGCGGGCGGGAGCGGAAGTTCATGCCCGGCAAGATAGACCGGCCGCGGTCTCAGGAAGTGCCGAAAAGCACCGTTTCGGCGCCCTTCGCCACGATGCGATGAACGCACGGCGCCGCAGCGTGGCGTGCTTCACGCCCAGGCGGGGTCAGAGCTTGCGCGCTGGCCACTGCGCTGCCACCAGCGCCGCCGCCATGACCCACATCGGCGCCGCCAGCGTCGTCGCGGCCGCCAGCATGCCGAAGCCCACCGGCATGCCCACCGTCGCGCCATTGAGCGTCAGCATGCGCAGCCCGAGCGCCTGGCCGTGGCGCTCGGGCGGCGTGGCCCGGTGCAACATGGCCAGCACCATGGGCTGCACGGAGCCCAGCGCCACGCCCAGCAGCGCCGACCCGCACATCAGCCCGAACGTGCCGGGCAGCCAGGCATAGGCCACGAAAATCAGCGTGGCCAACGTCATCGCGCCCCGCAAGGCCTTGGCCTCGTCGATGTCGTCAGAGAACCGCACGATGGCCAGCCGCACCACCGTCGCCGCCGTGGCAAAACTGCCCAGCACGATGCCGATGCTGGCGGCCGACAGCCCGCGCGCATGCCCGACCACCGGCACAACGAAGCTGTGCGCGTCCCAGCCCGCCGACAACGCCAGGTTCACCAGCAGCAAGCGCCGGTAAGCCGGCAGGCGGAACAGGTCCCAGGCCGCCGGCTCACGGAAGCTCTTCGTGTAGACCTTGGGCGGGTTGCGCGGCACACGTCGCGCCAGCAGCCACGAGATGACCGGCAACAGCGTCGCAAACCCGAACGCGGCCTGCATGCCCACGTGGTCGATCAGCAGCCCCGCAATGATGGGCGACAGCGCGTTGGACATCGCCGGCCCCAGCGCCATCCAGCTGAAGATCTTCTTGAGTTCGCCGGGCTCCTCGGCCATCAACCCCGCTTCACGCTGCATGGCAACCGCCGCCACGGCGACAGCGCCGCCGCACAGCAGGCAACCAGTGGCGATGGCCCACAGCTTCGGAATCGCCAGCGCCAGTAGCGCCCCGACGAAAGCCAGAGACACCCCGACGCCCACCGGCCGGTGGAAGCCATGGCGGTCAGCGAGCCGGCCGGCCCACAGCGACAGCACGATGGGCGCCACCGCAAACAGGCTCAGCAGCATGCCGACCGACGCCTCGCCGTACCCCTGGTTCAGCACCCACAGGCTGGCCGTGACCCGCGTGGTGGCCATGCAGGCATGCACGCAGATCATCGTGGCGATGAGCCACGAGAACGCATGCCGCAGATGCGCCGGCCGTGCAGGCGCCTCCCCGCTCACTCGCTGTCCTCGCCCGGGCCCTGCCCCAGCTGCAGCAACTGCTGCGCCGCATCATCCGGCAGCGCCTCCACGCCCTTCAACTTGCGCGTCATCGCGCGCGTGCGCACCTCGGCGGCGTCCAGCGTGTTGCCGGCTTCCTCGAGCTTCTTCTTGGCCTTGGCCAGCACGTCGCCGAATTTGCCGAACTCGGTCTTCACGGCGCCCAGCACTTCCCAGACCTCGGCCGAGCGCTTCTCGAGCGCCAGCGTGCGAAAGCCCATCTGCAGGCTGGTCAGCGTGGCCAGCAGCGTCGTCGGGCCGCACAGCATGACCTTGTGATCGCGCTGCAGCGCCTCCACGAGGCCCGGGCGGCGCAGCGCTTCGGCATAAAGGCCTTCGGTGGGCACGAACAGGATGGCGAAGTCGGTCGTGTGCGGCGGGCCGATGTACTTCTCGCGGATGGTCCGCGCCTCCAGCCGCAGGCGGTTCTCGATGGCCTTGCCGGCGACCTCGGCGGCCAGCGCGTCGGCGCGCTCCTGCGCGTCGAGCAGCCGCTCGTAGTCCTCACGCGGAAACTTGGCGTCGATAGGCAGCCACAGCGGCTTGCCGTCGTCGCGCTGGCCCGGCAGCGAGATGGCGAACTCCACGCGCTCACTGGAGCCGGGCAGCGTCGCCACGTTGGCCGCGTACTGCTCGGGCGTGAACACCTGGTCCAGCAGGCCCGCCAGCTGCACCTCGCCGAACACGCCGCGCGTCTTCACGTTGGTCAGCACGCGGTTGAGCGAGCCGACGTCCCGTGCCAGGTTCTGCATCTCGCCCAGGCCTTTGTGCACCTGCTCCAGCCGCTCGGCCACCTGCTTGAAGCTCTCGCCCAGGCGCTGCTCCAGCGTGGCGTGCAGCTTCTCGTCCACGGTGGCGCGCATCTGCTCGAGCTTCTTCTCGTTGTCCTGCTGAATGCTCGTGAGCCGCTGCTCCACGGTCAGGCGCAGCTCGGCCAGGCGCTGGTCGTTGGTCTTGGACAGCGTCTGCAGCTGTTCGCGCATCGCGTCGTTCAGCTTCTGCATGGCCTCGGCCTGCGCCTGCACGCTGCGCAGCGCGGCGGCGTCCTGCGCCTCGCGCGCCGCCAGCGCCTGTTGCGCCAGCGATTGGTTGCTGCCCTGCAGGCCTTGCGTCAGCACTTGCTGAAACTGCGCCAGCCCCTGCACCAACTCCTGCCGCGTGCCGCTGGCACTGCGGCTGAGTTCATCGCGCAGCTCACGCTCCAGACGCTCGGTGCCCTGCTGCAGCCACTCGGGGGAGATGGGCTTCTGGCCTCGCCAGATGAGCACCAGCAACAACAACACCAGGGCCAGCAAGCCCAGCAGCAACACGTCGATCAGGGTCATGCCGGCATTGTCACCGGCGCCGGCCCCGCGCCTGCGCGCCGCCGCGTGTCAGTTCGCAACCAGGCCCTTCACGGCCTTGGGCAGCTCGGCCTCGATCAAGGCCTCCAGCGCCTTGACGCGCTGCTCCGCCGTCGTCGCGATCCAGGGGTTGTCCGCCGAGGCGCGCTCCACCGGCAAGCGCGACGCGACGGCGATGGACTGTTCGCGCCGCAAACGCAGGTCGCTCAGATCCACAAGCGCCACGCGGATGGACACATAGGGCACGAACACCGGCAGGCCGGCCTGGCCATCGAAGCCGATCTGGGCGCTGGGCCGCTGGTCGAGCACGAAGCCCGGCCCCTCGAGCGTGGCCAGCATGCGGGCAGGCATCGCAGCCGCCAGCGCGGGCTCCTGGCGGCTGCGCGTGATGAGCAGCAGATGCTTGGCGCCGCTCTGGCGCACGGCGGCCGACAGATTGCCGGGCAGCGTGAGCTTGCCATCGACGAAGAGGTTGGCCGGATCCCCGAACAGGCTGCGCGTGGACGAGGTGTAGAGCTTGGCCTCACGCTGCTCGCCGGTGGCCTTGATCGCCTCGTTCAAGGTCTGCAGCACGGCATCGTCGAGGCGGCCTGACGGCGTGGCCCGCCATTCGCCGGTCTGCACGGTGTCGCCACGCGCGGGGGTCAGGCTGAGCAACTGCACGCTGTCGCCCAGCAGTGACAGCGCGGCGAACTTGTTCGGATCGCGCGGTGCCGTGTCTTCGGCCGGAGCTTGTTCGGCCGCTGCGGGTGCAGGAGGCGGCGCGCTCGGCTTGCCTCGCGGCGGCGGGCCGCCGGCGCCGCCTCCGGGCTGGGCCATGGCGAGGGCGGGCGCAAGCAAAAGGGCGATCAGGAAGCGTTTCATCACAGGGGCAGGATCTCGGGGTTCACCGGCGTGAGCGGCGCGGCGCCGCTCAACACGGCGGCAAGATTGTCGGCGGCCAGCCGGGCCATCGCGATCCGCGTGGGCATGGTCGCGCTGCCGATGTGCGGCGTCAGGACGATGTTGGGCAGTGTCAGCAACACGGGGTTCACACGCGGCTCCCCTTCGAAGACATCCAGCCCCGCTGCCGCGATGCGGCGCTCGCGCAGCGCGACGGCCAGTGCGTCCTCGTCGACGATGCCGCCGCGGGCGATGTTGACCAGCGTGGCCGTCGGCTTCATCAACGCCAGCTCGGCCGCACCGATGCAATGGTGGGACTCGGCCGAATAAGGCAGCACGAGCACGAGGTGATCGGCCTGCTGCAGCAATTCGCCTTTGCTCACGTAGCGCGCGCCGAGTTCGGCCTCGACATCGGCCGGCAGGCGCGAGCGGTTGTGATACACGACATTCATGCCGAAGCCGAAACGGCCACGCCGCGCCAGCGCCTGGCCGATGCGGCCCATGCCCAGGATGCCCAGCGTCGTGCCATGCACGTCGGCGCCGGCCAGGAAGTCCCAGGCCCAGCTTTTCCAGCCGCCGTCGCGCAGCAGCCGCTCGCCCTCGCTCATGCGGCGGGCCGTGGCCATCAGGAGCGCGAACCCGAGGTCTGCGGTGGTCTCGGTCAGCACGTCGGGCGTGTTCGTGACGAGCACACGGCGCGCGGTGCAAGCCGCCACGTCGATGTGGTTGTAGCCCACGCTCATCGTGCAGACCACACGCAGGCCCGGGCAGGCGTCCAGCAACTCGGCGGTGATGCGCTCGGTGCCGGTGATGTAGGCGCCGACCTTGCCGGCCAGCCGTGCACGCAGCTCGTCCGCGCTCAACGGCACGTCGCCCTCGTGATAGTCCAACTCGAAGCGGGCCTTGAGCTGGTCCAGCACCGCGGGCGGCGCCCGGCGGGCCACCAGAATCTTCTTCAACGCATCCATATCAACGCCATCAAGAACAGCAGCGGCAACAGCACCGCACCCGACCACACCAGGTAGCCGCCAAAGCTGGGCATGCGAACGCCGCGCTGCTCGGCGATCGCCTTGACCATGAAATTGGGCGCGTTGCCGATGTAGGTCATGGCGCCCATGAACACGGAACCACCAGAGATGGCGGCGAGCACGTAGGCGCCCTCGTTCATCAGCCGCGTGGCGTCACCACCGGCCAGGTTGAAGAACGCGAGGTAGGTCGGCGCGTTGTCGAGCACCGACGACAACCCGCCGGTCAGCCAGAAGTAGGCCCAGGGCGAGTCCAGCGCCGCCGCGACCGGCGCGAAGATGCCGGCCGCACCCGCCTTCAGCATGGCGATGACCGGCACCATGGTCAGGAAGATGGCGATGAACAGCTTGGCCACCTCCTGCATCGGCGCCCAGGAGAACTGGTTGTTCTCGCGCACGCCGGCCGGCGTCAGCCACAGCGACGCGATGGTCACCGCGATCAGGCCCAGGTCTCGCACCAGCGCTTGCAGCGGCAGCGGCGTGCCCCACAGGTCGAACACGATGCCCGGCTTCCACGTGCCGCTCATCAGCACCAGCCCCACCGCCACCGCCAGCGGCAGCAGGTTGATGGCGCCGTCCATGCCCAGCGCCGGCGCGTCCGGCGTCGGGTCGACCGGCGTCACGCCTTCGCGCCGGTACAACCAGCTGTCAATGCACCAGAACACCGCCAGCAGGGTGCCGATGAGAAACAGCGTCTCCGGCAACAGGTGGCTGACCGTCCAGAAGAAGTTCACGCCCTGCAGAAAGCCGAGGAACAGCGGCGGATCGCCCAGCGGCGTCAGCGAGCCGCCGACGTTGCTGACGATGAAGATGAAAAACACGACGACATGCGCGTTGTGCCGCCGGTTGTCGTTGGCGCGGATCAACGGCCGTATCAGCAGCATGGACGCGCCCGTCGTGCCCATGACACTGGCGAGCGCCGCCCCCACCGCCATCAGCGCCGCATTCAGCGCCGGGCTGCCGTGCAGGTTGCCGCGGATGTAAATGCCCCCGGCCGTCGTGTAGAGCGCCCCCAGCAGGATGGTGAACGGCAGGTATTCCTCGACGAGGGTGTGCACCAGCACGTGGCCGGTCTCCCCCGCGCCGAAGGTCAGCGCGAACGGCAGCAGCAGCAACGCGGTCCAGCCGGCCGCGATCTTGCCGAAGTGGTGGTGCCAGAAGGCCGGCGCCACCAGCGGCATGACCGCGATGGACAGCAGCAGGCCCGCAAATGGCGCCGCCCAGGCCAGGCCCAGTTCCGATCCAGCGAACGCCATCAGGTCTCCAGGAAGCGGGCGAACTCCGCCACCGGTGCTCGCTGCGTCACCAGACCGTTCTCGACGGCCGACGGATCGGCATAGCCCAGCGACATGCCACACACCAGCATCTGCGCGGGCGCCAGCGCCAGCTCCTCGGCGATCAAGGCATGGAATTGCGTGAACGCTGCCTGCGGGCAGGTGTGCAGGCCGCGCGCGCGCGCCGCCACCATGACGTTCTGCAGGAACATGCCGTAGTCCAGCCACGAGCCCTGCTGCATGACGCGGTCGATCGTGAAGAACAAGCCCACCGGCGCGTCGAAGAAGACGAAGTTGCGACCGTGCTGATGCTGCATGCGCGCCTTGTCGGTCTTCTCGATACCCAGCAGGCCGTACAGATCCCAGCCCACCTTGCGGCGACGGTCGATGTAGGGGCTGCGCCATTCGTGCGGGTAGTAGGCGTACTCCTCCTTGTGCGCTGCGTTCTGCGTCGGGTCGAGGTAGGCGGCCTGGATGCGGCCAGCGATGCGCTCAAGCGCGCCACCAGTCAGCACATGCACCTGCCACGGCTGCGTGTTCGTGCCCGACGGCGCCCAGGATGCAACCTCCAGGATCTGCTCGACCGTCTCGCGCGACACCGGCGTCGGCAGAAAGGCGCGCATGGAGTGGCGAGTCCTGATGGCCGCGTCGACGGCGGCAGTCTGCTCGGGCGTGGGCGGGTCGAAACGGCTCATGGCGTCAGTATCTTCAAGGCTTGGAGGTAGGCGGCGGGCAACTCGGCCACCGGGCGGCGGCTGTCGCGGTCAACGTAGACATGCACGAAGTGGCCCCGCGCGGCACAAAGCTCGGCGCCCTCGGCGAACAGGCCGATCTCGTAGCGCACGCTGGACCGGCCCTGGTGGGCCACACGAACACCCGCCTCGATGCGCTGAGGAAATGCCAGCGACTCGAAGAAGTTGCAGTGCGTCTCGACGACGAGGCCGATGACCTCACCGGCGTGGATGTCCAGCGCACCCGCATCGATCAACAGCGAGTTCACCGCCGTGTCGAACAGGCTGTAGTAGACGACGTTGTTCAGGTGGCCGTAGACGTCGTTGTCCATCCAACGTGTCGTCAACGGCAGAAAGCGCTGATAGGCAGAGCGGGCGTCGGGCTGCGGTCGCGTCATGGATAGGCATTCTTCCACGCGGGCGATACCCTGACGGACGCGCCGAATGTCGGCCTCAGGACGGGCCTGCGACGGATCAAGCCCCGGTGAACGCAGCGCAAGCTGCATGCCAACGCGGTGCCCGCCGGGCACTAACCCGGATATTTCGCGAGGCCGGCCCTCTCCGACCTGCAACACCGATGAACACGGCGATCTCGCCGTTCAACGTGAAATCCACTTTGGCTTCACGGGCCCACGCGGGCTTGCGCGGCGCCAGGCTTGTGGGCAGCCCCCCCGAGTTCGACACCAAACAGCCGTTTCGAGCGTTTTCCGCCAGCGGGTCCATTTGGAATCAACAACTTAGGCGCGCATTGGTCGATTTTCTGTAGTGGCACGTTTGCTTATTTGGTGTGTTGGCACGTTGCCGTTGACTTGGCTACACTCGCGCCATGTTCATCAAGCTCACCCGATCCGGCTCGCGCACGTACGCGCAACTGGTCGAGTCCTTCCGCGATGAGCTTGGCAAGCCCCGCCAGCGCACCGTCGCCACGCTGGGCCGCGTCGATGAGCAGGATGGCCAGGTCGATGCGCTGCTCAATGGCCTGCTGCGTGCCAAGGGGCGCCCCGTCGGTGCAACCGAGGGCCCTCAGGTGCGCTTCGAGTCGGCGCTGTCGCTGGGCGATGTCTGGGCGCTGGATGCGCTGTGGCACGAACTGGGCTTCGATGGCCTGGCCGCTGTGTTCCGGCGCGCGCGCTTCACCACCGCCGTCGAGGCCGCCATCCGTGTGATGGTCTTCAATCGGCTGTGCGATCCAGAGTCCAAGCTGGGCGTGCTGCGCT